>CAZWID010000035.1:0-10922 GCA_964634065.1 uncultured Oscillospiraceae bacterium
CGTACTTTTCGATTGCTTTTGCCATGGTTTGCACCTCCTTCTGGTCTTTTGGCCCACGACACATTCGTGAGCAAGGAATAACCTATCCGATGGACAGGCTTTATAATTATACCCTTTTTTCTCTGAATGTCAAGGATTTTTTGCGTCTTTTTTCATCGCGGGCAGCTCAAGTGCGGCAAATACCGCCATGGCGAAGGCGGACACGATCACCGAGGTGCCGACGGCGCCGTCTATAAGCGCGATGACACCGCTTGCGGCGGCGCACACCGCAGTGACCGTCGCCGCGACGAAGGTCCTTTTGTCTATGCGCTTTTTGAGCTGCGACGCAAATACGAGATAGCCCGCAACGCCTGCCGTGAGCAGCACGACGCTTGCGATGAGAGCCGTCAGTGCGGAGCTGTATTCTTTGTACATGGAGTCGGCTTTCGCATGAGCGGCGGCAAGCAGCGTATCGAAGCCGTCATCATCGCTTCCGAGCCCCATTCCGACGAAGCGTGAGTGACTTCTTTGGATAAAGCTTTGCATCGCCTCGTAATCGGAAAGTCCCTCCGCCTGTGCGTCAAGCTCCGCCTTCTGCGTTTCAAGTGTTTTCTCGTTTTCGGCAATGAGAGCCGCGGCGTCTATGAGACCTTCCTTGGTGCCGTACAGCTCACTGCCTATGGCATTGAGCTGATTTTTTCCCGCGACAAGCTGCGCTTCGGCTGCCGCAAGCTGGGTCTGAGCATCAAGAAGCTGCGTGTACAGCTCATCGAGCTGCTGCTCACCCTGATCGAGCTGTTCCTCCGCTGCCGGAATTGTGTACTCCGCCATCTCAAGGATGCCCGCAAGCATATCGAGCGAGGTCTTTGCAGTGGCAAGTGAGGACTCGGTCTGTGCCAAAACGCTGTCCGTAATCTGCATATTCACCGCCTCGGACACCGCTTTCAGTGCCTCCTCATGGCTCATGCCGCCGTCCTCGAGCTCCGCTATCTGCGCAAGGATCGCCTCATAGCTTGCCATGCTGTCGTTATAAATGGCAAGCCCCATGTCATACATTTGTCTGCCCTGCTCAAACTCCGCCTTCTGCGCTTCAAATTCCGCTTTCGTACCGTCAAATTCGCTGCGACCCTGCTCATATGCGAAGAAGCCGTACTGAAGCTGAAGCTTGCCTGTGTCGATGCCGCTTTGCCCGCTGCCGAGGGTGCTCATACCCACGGTGTATTGCAGGAGATTTTGGTTGTATTCCGCCGCATTCAGCTCATATTCTTTGACATCCGTTTCATGCTGCGCAAGACTAAGCTCATACTCGGCGGCGGACCGGTCGTATGCAGCCTTGTCCCTTTCGTATTTGTCCTTTTGTTTTTCCGTTTCTTCGATTGCCGCATCCAATTCGGAAAGCGAATCGGAGAAGCTGTTGTACTCCTCCTTATCGACCGAAAGCAGGCTCAGATCGCCGACAAGAGCGGCGACACCCGATATCGCACCGAAAATGCAGGCAATAGCCAAAAAAACCGATATTACCTTTGCATAGCTTGTACCCGACATACAGTCACCTCGATAAATGTCTTTTAATGAGCCACAGTATAATACATCCCGTTCAAGTTCACAAGCGGCGAAACAAAAAGTTTACATACTGTTTTTTATTATAGTGGCAATTTCGGTTTTAGTATGATATAATGTTTTCTCAATTAAAATATTGTGAGGTACAGCCATGGATATAAATAAGATAAAAGCCTATGCCGAGCTCATTGTTAAGGTCGGCGTAAACGTCAAAGAAGGGCAGGAGGTCATTGTCAATGCCGAGCTCGATCAGCCGGATTTCGTTGAAATGATCGTCGAGGAATGTTATAAGGCGGGAGCAAGCGACGTTCGTGTCGAGTGGTCGCATCAGCCGCTTCAGCTTCTCCATGTGAAGTATCAGTCCAAGGAAAACCTCGGCACCGTTCGCGATTGGGAGCGTGAAAAGCTGCTTTACCGTGCAAAGGTGCTGCCTGCGATGATCTATCTCGAATCGTCCGATCCCAACGGTCTCGACGGTATGGATCAGGAAAAGTGGGGAGCCGCTCTCGGTATGCGTTGGAGCGTGATTAAGCCCATCCGTGACGAGATGGACAATAAGTATCAGTGGTGCATCGCCGCCGTACCGGGCAAAAAGTGGGCGCAGAAGGTGTTCCCGAACGTTACCGTCGACGAAGCGGTCGAAAAGCTTTGGGAGGCGATACTCTATACCTCCCGCGCCGACGGTGACGGTGTTGCGGCATGGCGTGAGCATAACGCAGACCTCAAGAGCCGCTGCGACTATCTCAATTCCCTTGAGCTTCGCAGACTCAAATACAGCTCCGCAAACGGCACGGATTTCTCCGTAGGTCTCATCCCCGAGGCACTGTTTCTTGCCGGTGCGGAGGATGCGCTCGTCAGCGGCATAACCTACAATCCCAACATCCCCAGCGAGGAAGTGTTCACTACTCCCATGAAGGGTGATGCCGAGGGCATAGTCTATTCGACACGTCCTCTGTCATATCGCGGCGTTATGATAGAGAATTTCTCGATACGCTTTGAAGGCGGCAAGGTCGTCGAGGTGCACGCGGAAAAGAACGAGGATGCACTGCGCACCATGGTCGCGATGGACGAAGGCGCGGCAATGCTCGGTGAGTGCGCCCTTGTGCCCTATGACAGTCCCATCCGCAACAGCGGGCTTATGTTCTACAACACGCTGTTTGACGAAAACGCAGCCTGCCACCTTGCCCTCGGAGCGGGCTTTACGAGCTGCATAAAGGATTACGATAAGTACGGTACCGAGAAGTGCCGCGAAATGGGTGTCAACGATTCCATGAGCCATGAGGACTTCATGATAGGCAGTGAGGATATGGACATAACGGGCATTACGGCAGACGGCAAAGAGGTTCCCATCTTCCGCAACGGCGGTTGGGCGTTTTAAATCTTTAACTCCGGAGATGTATCATGAGCAATAAGCATGAAAACGACGATTTGAATACCGAACGCACTCTCGTGATGAACACCGCGGAGCTTGAGGAAAAGCTGCGCCGTGCAAGAGAGGAAGCCATCGCTGCCGAAAGGCTCAAGACGGACTATGTTCTGACGCCCGACGGTGAGTTGGATTTCGACAGCATCTTAAACGGTGTGGAGGGTTATGAGGAGTCCGAGGAGTCCGAGGAGCCCGAGGAACCGGATGAGCCCGAGTACGCCGAAGAACCGACTCCTCCGTCACGGCAGCAAAGCTCATCCGCAAAGCGCATCATTGCGCAAAGGAACGAGGAAAAGCTGAAGAAAAAGCGCAGGATAATCATAATCTGCGTGATACTTGCGGTCGTTGCCGCATTGGTGGTCGGCACCGTCATAATCAGAAACGCGGCGCAGAACGTAGCCTATACGAATGCCTATGAGCTTGCGCAGAGCTACTATTACGACGGCAAGTACGATGAAGCACTCGATGAGCTCCGCAGTGCTCTTGCGATAAAGAAGACCGACGAATGTCTCCTCCTCATGTCGGAGTGCTACGAAGCAAAGAGCGACTACGTGAACGCCATTGCCATTCTTGAAAGCTCCAACAGCGGCAGCAGCGTGATCGAAAAGCGGCTCGAACAGCTCAAGCGCGCAAAAGAGGAATACGATGCGGGCAAGACAGTTATAATCTGCGGTGACCCGTATCCGATCGACACAGAGACGCTTGACCTCTCCGGCAAGGGTCTGAAATCAAGCCGCCTTGCCGATTTGGGCAAGCTGACCGAGCTCAAAAACCTCGATCTTTCCGACAATGAGATCGGCTCTCTCGGCTTTCTTGAGGACCTAAAGCAGCTCAAAACGCTCGATCTTTCCAACAATAAAATAAAGGACATCTCGGTGCTGTCCTCCTTCTCGGAGCTGCGCACGCTTTATCTTGACGGCAATAAGATAGAGGACTTCACGCCGCTGTATTCTCTGAGCGGTCTGGACATTCTGTCCATAACCGGCATGGAGATAAGCGAATCGCAGCTTGAGGAACTCAAAGCCGCACTGCCCACCTGCATCATCTACAGTGACGATGCTTCGCCCGACGTTGTCGAGATAAACATCGGCGGCAAGCGTTTTAACAGCGATGTTGTCGTGCTCGATCTGTCGAACTGCGGCATTACCGATATTTCGCTGCTTTCGCTGTGCACCGATCTCGAAAAGCTCGATCTCAGCGGAAACTCGATTAGCGATCTGACGCCGCTTGTAGACCTAATCGGGTTAAAGAGCCTGAATCTCGAGAACAATAAGGTGAGCGATATTCAGCCGCTTATGGGGCTTAAAAAGCTTGAGTACCTCAACCTTGCGGGCAACGGCATAGACTCCGTGAAGGCACTTTCGGAGCTCAAAAAGCTTACCGAGCTGCACCTTTCGCGCAACGACCTCAAGGGCATTTCCGCACTCTCGGAGCTGACGGCACTTAAAACGCTTTGCCTCGACGATGCCGGTATAAAGGACTCCTATCTTTCGAAGCTCTATAAACTGAGCTCACTCAAAACGCTGCTGCTTGACGACAACGAGGAGCTTACGCAGGCTGCTGTGGATGAGCTTAAAGCCAAGCTGCCGGACTGCAAGGTGAGCTTCACTCCCGTCGTCTCGACAATAGAGCTCGGCGGTAAGACGTTTAAGAGTGACGTTACGGAGCTTGAGCTTCGCGGTTGCAACATTACCGACATAAGTGTTCTTGCTCGCTGCACATCGCTTAAAAAGCTCGATCTCAGCGACAATCCGATAAGCGACGCAAGTGCACTCTACGGTTTGAGTAATCTGCGTGAGCTTTACATATCGGGAACGAACCTGACTCCCGACCAGATCGCGGATCTTGAGGAAAAGCTTCCCGACTGCGTTGTCAATGTCATGTGAAATTTAAACAAAATGTGAGCGATTTTTTAAAATCGTTGCGGCATATTTCATAAAATGTTCTTTTCTTTTCGTGAGAGCTATGTTATAATAAGGTTACACAGGTGAAAACCCGTGAACGCAGAAAGGAGCACGATAACATGAAGTTCACTTTTACCGAAAAAAGGATGGGAAGCTCAGAGGAGCTGCGTGCCTATACCGAGAAAAAGGTTGGCAAGCTCGATCGCTTTTTCAAAACCGAAAGCACCGCATATGTGACGTTCAGCATGGAGCGCGGTCGCTTCCTCGCGGAGATAACCATCAGCAACAACGGTCTGTTTTACAGAGCAAGCGAACTTACAAACGACATGTACGCCTCCGTCGATTCGAGTATCGCCGCGATAGAACGGCAGATACGCAAGAATAAGACCCGCCTTGAAAAGCGGCTTAGGGAGGGAGCTCTGGAGCGTGAGGTCAAACCCTCTTATGTGCCTGCTGAGGATGATGAGACCGAAGAATTTAACATCGTCCGCAGCAAGCGTTTCTCCATCAAGCCCATGTCGCCCGAAGAAGCCATCCTCCAAATGAACCTGCTTGAGCATGAATTTTTCGTGTTCAGGAATGATGAGGAGGACGGTGCCATCTCAGTGGTCTACCGCCGCAAAAACGGCGGCTACGGTCTGATTTGTGATGATAACGCGGACTGATAAATAAATTATTACTTGACCCCGCCAAAAGGCGGGGTCATCTTTTGAGGAGAACAAATGGATTATATAGAAATCAGCATCGAAACGCCGGAGAGCGAATTGGATAAGAGGAGCGATGAGCTCACGGAATTGGGAATAACGGGTCTCGTCATCGAAAACGAAAACGATTTTGCCGATTTCCTCGAGAACAATCATCAGTACTGGGACTACGTTGATAATGAGCTTGCGGACAAGTATAAGGGCGTTTCGCGCATTAAATGCTATGTTGAGTTAAACTCGGAGGGCGAAAAACTGCTCAATGAGTTAAAGAACCGATATGCGGTAGAGACCAAAATTGTGCGGGACAGCGATTGGGAAAACAATTGGAAGGCATACTATAAGCCCATCTCCATCGGAAACAGGCTGCTGATATTGCCCGAATGGGAGACGGCAGAGGACGAAGGTCGCTGTGTGCTGCGTCTCGATCCCGGACTCATGTTCGGCAGCGGCAGTCATGCGACAACAAGAATGTGCCTTGAGGCACTTGAGACTTTTGCCGGAGACGGCAAGAGAGCACTTGACCTCGGCTGCGGCAGCGGCATACTCGGCATCGGTGCGATAGTCCTCGGCTGTGCCGCCGCAGTGGGCTGCGATATCGATCCCAAGGCACCGGACGTCGTCATGTCCAATGCCGCGCTCAACGGCATAGGCAGTGACCGTCTCAAGGTCTATGCCGGTGATATAATAGGCGATGCTTCGCTGCGAAAATTTCTCGGCGGCGGATATGACATCGTGCTTGCGAATATTGTCGCTGACGTAATAATTCCGCTTGCGCCTTTGGCGAGAAGCTTTATGGCGCAGGGTGCCGTGTTCATCGCTTCGGGCATCATCGACGGCAGAGAGGACGAGGTCGCCGCCGCGCTTACCGCTGCGGGACTCGAAATAAGCAGACATCTCCATGAGGACGAATGGCACTGCTTCGTGTGCCGATAAGGTGGGTAGGATGTATTACGCGAAGTCGGCAAACGAGCGTCACGATAAAATAACAAACAAGCTGCACTTGCAAGCCGTTGCGGAAATGGCGGAAGGCTTCGGCAAGGAAATAAATATGTCGGAAGAAGCATACCTTGCGGGACTTTTCCATGACTTCGGCAAATACAGCGAATTATTTCAGGCTGTGCTAAACGGCGATGCAGGCGGCGTCGACCACGCCTTTTCGGGTGCCGCCATGCTGTTTGCTTTGCGCCGAAACAGCAAATACACACCGATAATCGAAGCGGTGCAGGGGCATCACGGCGGATTGGCGTCGCTCGATAAGCGCGCTTTGGCAAAAGCGGTAACAGACCCCGATTTTGACGAATGTCCGAGTGGAAAAACGGCATCGCTGAGAGGTAAAAACGAGTACCGGGCAGCATTGAATGCATTTCAAAGCGACTTTCCGGACTTTAGTTCATTCCCGAAGCTTCGGCAGAGGGGTGCAAGTGCGAACGACACCGCGGATATGCTTGACACGAGAATGCTGTTTTCCTGTCTTGTCGACGCGGACTACAGCGTATCCGCAGCGGACGATGAGCCCGACGGTCATGAAACGAAGTCCGCGTCAGCCTTGGATGCCGAAGTCGCACTTGAAAAGCTTCTGCTTTTGCGCGAAAGCAAAAGAAAAAACTCAAGTGCCGCAGGCGCGGTAAACGCGCTGCGAGACGAGGTGTTTGAGCTCTGCGGTGCCGCCGGTGAAAAACCGACGGGGCTCTTTACCTTGACCGCACCTACCGGAGTAGGCAAAACTATGGCAATGATGCATTTCGCACTGCGCCACTGCATCGCAAACGGACTCAGGAGGATCATAGTCGTTCTGCCGTTTTTGGCTCTTGCGGAGCAAACGGAGCAGGATTACAAAAAGATTTTTTGTGACCTTCTTGTGGATCACAGCCAAAAGGAGCTGTCGGACAGGGAACGCATCATGGCTGCACGTTGGGATACACCGGTCATAATAACGACCTCCGTCAGATTTTTTGAAAGCCTTTTTGCCGACAAAGCCACGGACTGCCGCAAGCTGCACAATATCGCAGGCAGCGTTATTCTCTTTGATGAAGCTCAGAGTCTGCCGACGAAGCTTATAAAGCCGACCTTGGAGGCGGTCGAACGACTCTGTAGCAGATACGGCTGCACGGTGCTGTTTTCGACCGCAACTCAGCCGGATTATACGGTGATAGACGCTGCTCCGTGGCAGCCTACGGAAATCGTGCCCGACAGTGCAAGGCTCTTTTCCGAAATGCGCAGAGTTTCCACCGAATGGCGGCTATATAAAAATAAGACACGAAAGAATCTGCCGACGCTCAATGACATAGCCGACGAAATGCAGTCGGAAAAGAATGTATGCTGTATCGTCAATCTGCGACGCCACGCAAAGCAGATGACAAAAATGCTGAGAGATTGCGACGGAGTTTATCTTTTAAGCTCCGATCTCTGCCCCGCACACCGATTAAAGACGGTTGCGGAAATAAAATCGAGACAGGAGCGGAAAAAAACCTGTAGGGTCGTTGCGACGCAGTGCATCGAAGCGGGAGTCGATCTCGACTTTGACGTCATGTACCGCTCACTTGCGCCCATGGAGGCGATAGTGCAGGCTGCGGGACGCTGCAACAGAAACGGTAAGCTGCCTCACGGCGGCAGACTGATAGTGTTTGAGCCGAACGAGGACGGCAGACTCTATCCTAAGGGAAATGCGTATGAGGACGGCGCAACGGCGGTGAAGCTGCTGCAAAGCGCAAACGGGAGCTTCGACCTGAGCGACCCCGAACAGATAAGGAATTACTACAAAAGCTTCTTTGCAAAAAACCGCGATTCCCGTCAGCTTAACGATGCGATAAGCGAAAAGAACTACAAGAAGGTAGCGAAAGAGTACCGCCTTATAGACAATGAGGGGAAGCGCATCATAGTGCCGTATGACGGTGAAGCGGAGCTGTTCCGAGAAATCAAAACGGCAAATGAGGAAGGTCGCATAAGCATGGCGTTGCTTGCCAGAGCCGCACCGATTACGGTAACTTCTTTTGACGACGGCTTATTTAAGGCAATCTCGCCGCTGCACATCAAAAAGCGCGGGCAAGAGATCGAGACGGGCTATTATATAGTAAACAGCGGCTTTGAAAGATGTTATGATCCGCTGCTCGGTCTGACGGATATAGCCGCAACGCACGATGATTTCATGATCTGATACATAGACTAAAGAAGGGCTTTGCGCGAAAACATTTGACTTTTTTGAAAAAATCGATATAATTGCCTTTGTTGTGTTGCTGAAAAAAGCGTAAGTCCGAACTTTCGGGCTTACGCTTTTTCGCTTTTATTTAATGGAATGAGGTAAAACAAATGTCAAATTTGAAATCGAAGCCCTTGGCGGTAAGCATACTTTCGCTGTCACTTCTTACGGTCATGGCAGGTGCCGCAGTAGCTCCGGCACTGGAAATCATAAGCCGTCACTTTTCCGACAGCAGCCGCCTTGAGGTTCAGCTCATAGTAAGTATGCCGGCACTGTTTATCGTGATATCCAGCTTCTTTTTCTCACGCCTTTCAAGCCGCTTCGGAGCGAAAACTCTCGTCATGGCGGGACTTGTGCTGTACACGGTCGGAGGCGTGGCTGCCGGACTGTGCGATTCGATAGCGGTGCTGCTTCTTATGCGTGCTTTGGTCGGTGTCGGCGTCGGCATAATCATGCCGCTGTCAACCGGTCTTTTGAGCTATTACTTCGCTCCCGAAAAGCGTGACGGACTCATGGGGCTGTCCTCAGCCGCAAATCAGCTCGGCGGCGTCATTGCGACCTTGGCTGCCGGTGTTCTGTCGAATATAAGCTGGCGACTGAGCTTTCTTGTCTACCTCATGGGACTTATAAGCATTGTCCTCTGCCTTATCTTCATGCCCAACGATCGCATACGCAGCGGAAGTTCAACAGACGGCGGCAATATGCTTGCCGTTCTGCGTCGCAACAAGGTGCATATAGCCTGTATGTTCCTGCTCATGACTGCGTTTTTCATATATCCGGCAAACTTCGCAATCGTGACCGCGGCAGAGGGAGTCATCCCGATAAAGCTGTGTGCGGTCATCATGGCAGGCATGGACCTTGTCGCATTCTGCGGCGGTCTTGCCTTCGTGTCGGTCAAGCGCATATGCGGTAAATATGCAAAATTTGCCGCTCCTCTGCTGTTTCTTGCGGGATATTGCCTGCTTGCTTTTGTCGGCGGATGGACGGGAACGCTCGCAGGCTCGGTGCTTGTCGGCTTTGCAAACGGCATCGGCGTACCGTTTATTATATCCTCCGCATCGGCAAACGAGGGCAAGGCTGCAACAACGACCGTTATGCCGCTTATTTCCGCGGCACTGTATCTTGCGCAGTTTTTAAGTCCGTTTTTGCTGTCACTCGTGACGGCTCTCTGCACAAATGCACCGTCCGTTCTGCCGTATTACTTCGCAGTCGGCGTATCCGCAGTCTTTCTCCTGCTGTCGAAAGCGGAGGCTTAATAAAGCTCGCGGCGTCGCTTCGCTGCTCCTACGAGCACCCCGTTGCGGGTGCTCCGCCACAACATATCCGTCAAAATATCAATATTTTTTCTGTCTGCCCTTTTGCCGGGAAAAAGGCAAAAAACCTTGCGAAAAAGCGAATTTTTAGGTTGACAAGACGGGAGTGTTTAGCTATAATGTTTTAGCGACTATGGAGAGGTGCGCTATGCTGCTTGATCTGAGAGAGATAATCGAAATTCCCGACAGAGAGGTTCCCTTTGAATGTAACGTGGGAACGGAGGGGCTTTCCTTTGAATCGATCAAGTCGTATAAGGGCGATCTTCATGCCGTGGGCAAGGTGTTCAATGAGGCGGGCATCCTGACACTCGAGGGTGTTTTATCAGCCGAAATGACTTGCGTTTGCGACCGATGTGGTAAAGAGTTCGACAGCGTCAAGGTGATGGACATTTCCGCCCGTATCTCCGACGGAGAATCCGACGATCCCGAGGCTTTTGTTCTCGACGGAGACAAGCTGGATCTCGACGAAGTGTTATCCACGATATTTCTTCTCGATATGGAAACAAAGTTTCTGTGCCGTGAAGATTGCAAAGGTCTTTGCTCCCGCTGCGGAGCGGATCTGAATTTAGGTCCCTGCAATTGCAAAAAACAAATCGATCCAAGACTTGCTGTACTTGAGCAGCTTTTGGATAAATAAAAACGCTGCTCATAACAGCTTAGATCAGGAGGTGTCACCATGGCAGTCCCCAAGGGAAAAGTATCAAGACAGAGACGTGATAAGAGACGTTCCTCTCACTGGAAGCTCACCGCTCCCGGTATCGTTAAGTGCCCCAACTGCGGTGCTTTCAAAATGCCTCACCGTGTATGCAAGGAATGCGGTATGTACAACGGCCGTCAGGT
>CAZWID010000036.1:0-10899 GCA_964634065.1 uncultured Oscillospiraceae bacterium
AAAAGCACCGAAAAGGGTCGCTGACAGGCGATAGGGTTCAACTCTCCTCAGCTTATGTAATAGTAGTTTTCGGAGGAATAGTCAAAGCCTTGTATTCTTGGTGATTTTCTATGCGTGCACTTCATTTTTCCTCCTTGTATGCTTCACACCGTTGCACCGGCGGATCGGCAATGGTCAAGCCTTTACCTTTTATTTCATCTTGCCATATATTGTAGCTTATTCCCGTACAAAAAACAAGAGCTGTGCCGAGAATCATGGTGCAATTTAATATCGGTCGTCGGCAGTTAAAACCATTGCCGATCCATTGTAGGGCGGACTCATGAGTCCGCCGCCTGCTGCGCTCTTGGATTTACGAAAATATCGAAAAGGAAAAACGCAGTACAGGTTTGTTTTTTAACCGCACAACAGTTCAGTACGGGTTTTTCGGCGGACTCATGAGTCCGCCCTACAGCACTGCCGACGGTCTTAATAACCGCGCCGCGAACGATTGACATTGATTAAGCTCATGCCTTCGCCTTATGCTTAATATCTCAGCTCAATATGTGAACCCTCGGTATCTATAATAATGGTAACGTTTTTGTTGACGTTTACATCAATCGATGCCTTAACCGTTCGTGCTTCCGGCAATGACTCAAACGTCGTTTTGAACACACTTGTTCTGTTTCCGGTGCAATTATTGACCGAGATAAGCTCGATTTCCGTACAGTTTGTAGAGTTCGCACTTATTTCTACGGAGTGTACCGCCGGGATCATTGCATCGGGCTGTAACAGCTCCTCTTCCGCTTCACCGTTAACAACACACAGAATAGAGTCGGGAAAAACTTCAACAGGAAGAAACCATCTTCCGATACCGTTAAATATTTCCGCTCGCAGCAGTGCTCCCAGACTCGCGGCATATTTATCCATGATCGGCTTTATTTCCGGTGAGCTTGCTCCTGCAAAGCCATATGCAAACGTCGAAGCCTCGGACGGTTGGCAATAAATCGCTTGGACATCGTAATCATTTTTCCACTCTTTCAACTGATTGCCTATTGTTTTGCCGTTTGTATTAACACCGTTTAAATATGTAGTATTTTGAAACGTTTCGATCATGCCGTCTCCAATGCACAGCAGCGACAGCTCGGTGTAATTATCTGAGCAATTAGCACAGCATATGTATCCTTCAAAATCATTCGGAACGGTAGAAGCCGCAAGCAATCCGCATGACATACCATTGTCGATATAGCGATCAACTTTAATGCCCATCTCCCGAAAAAGCTTTTTCAGGTCAAGCAATTCCATAAAAGTAAGCGCAACGGGGCAAGAAACAACAATTGACGAAATAATTTCATTGCTCGGATTTAATTTGTCAATGCACTTCGGTATTTCACTTTTCAACTTCGCAAATACGCTTGCGGGCATCTTTGAATAAGATGTTGCATCACACCCGCTAATCGTCACTCCCGTGTATCCGGAAGCCTTTCTCACAGAAATGCGAATCTCTGATTTAGTAACGCTGATCCCTAAGTTCATAACAATCTCCTTTTTGCTTTATTTGCCTTTATTTTTACATTATATTGCAAAAGCATCGGTTTTTCAACACTCTTTCGCAGGTTTATACGAAAGCGTATTATAACGGAAATCAGTAGTTTGTCCTACGCCCTCTTTAAACATTGACATTCCGACAAAATGAGAATAAAATAGGCTGAATAAATATTGAAAGGCATAGAATAATGACACTCACGCAAGGAAAACGGAAAAGCGACACGGTTCGGGATATGACGCAGGGCAGCCCATATTCCCAGATGATAGCCTTTGCCCTGCCCATATTTTTAAGTCAGGTCTTTCAGCAGCTATACAACACCGCCGACACGCTCATCGTAGGCAGGTTCCTCGGTACCGAGGCTCTTGCGGCGGTCAGCTCCTCCGGCACTCTTATTTTTTTGCTTGTCAGCTTCTTCAACGGCACCTCCATGGGTGCCGGTGTCGTTGTATCGAAGTATTTCGGTGCACGAAATGAGCTCAACATATCCAAGGCGATACACACAAACGTCGTCTTTTCGCTGCTTTGCGGCGTCGTACTCACCGTCGTCGGTGTGCTGTTTACTCCGACCTTCCTCGTTTGGATGAAAACCGACCCCGACGTTCTGCCCGAAGCTATCGAGTATTTCCGATACTACTTCCTCGGCAGTCTTGCGATGATTATGTACAACGCCTGCCGCGGCATTATGAGTGCCGTCGGTGACAGTAAGCGTCCGCTGTACTACCTCATTTTCTCGTCGCTTTTGAACGTCGCTCTCGATCTTCTGTTCGTCGCCGGATTTAAATGGGGCGTTTGGTCTGCTGCGGTCGCAACGGTCATATCGCAGGCGGCAAGCGTCGTTTTGTGCCTGCGCCACCTCACGGTCAAAGGTCAGATATACACTCTGCAAATGCAAAAGATGCGTATCAGCGGCGATATGCTGAGGGAAATCATCCGCTACGGTTTGCCGGCAGGTATACAAAACTCCGTTATCGCCTTTGCGAATACCATCGTTCAGACACAGATCAACTCCTTCGGCAAATACGCCACCGCCGCTTACGGCACGCACGGTAAGATCGAAGGCTTTGCCTTCCTCCCCATCGTCAGCTTCAACATGGCGACCTCGACCTTTATCAGCCAGAACCTCGGTGCCGGACTCCATGACAGAGCAAGAAAAGGTGCTCGCTTCGGTATACTTGCCGGCGTCATAATGGCGGAGCTCGTCGGCGTCCTTTGCTACATATTCGCGCCGCAGCTCATCGGTCTGTTTGACGACAATCCCAAAGTCATTGAGCTCGGCACGATGCAGGCGCGCACCGTATCGCTGTTCTTCTGTCTCCTTGCATTCTCGCACGCCATCGCCGCCGTTTGCCGAGGTGCCGGAAAGGCGTTCGTGCCCATGTTCATCATGCTCGGTGTCTGGTGCGTTCTGCGTATCTGCTACATCGCCTACGTATCGCACACCTTCGGTGAGCTGAGCTATATCTATTGGGCATATCCCATCACTTGGGCGATAAGCTCCGTCATGTATCTCGTCTACTATTTCAAGGGCGACTGGATACACGGCTTCGACAAAGAGCTGAAATTGCAATAAATGCTGCATTTTTAACGGAATATTTGCCGATTTTTGCAACTTCGCTATTTTCATTTCACGATTGCGGTGATATAATATTTAATTATTTCACAGCAAAGGAGAAAACAATGACCACGGAAATCATCATCGCACTGAGCATTTTTGTTCTTGCATTCGTAATGTTCATCTTAAACAAGATACCCGCCGGTCTTACCGCTTTGATCGCGGCTATGCTCATGGCGGTAACGGGTATCATATCACCGAGTGAATTTGTCTCCAGCTTCGGCACCGACACCGTTTTGATGGTTGCCTCCTGTATCATCCTCGGCAACGCAATGTTCGAGACAGGTACGGCAAACACCATCGGTGAGTTCATAATAACCCGCTCCTCCAAATCGGAAGGCAGACTGCTTATCTTTCTCATTTTGGTTGCGGGTATCCTCTCGGCATTCTTGAGCAACACCGCAGTCGTTGCGATGTTCATTCCGCTCCTTGCGGCGACAAGCGCAAAGTCCGGTGGCAAGGTTACGCAAAAGGGTACTTACATGGCAGTCGGTATCGCCTCCGTCGTCGGCGGTGTCTGCACACTGGCAGGCTCGTCGCCGCAGATGGTCGCTCAGGGTATACTCTCCGCAAGCGAAGGCGTCCGCACCCTCACCTTCTGGGAGCTCGGCAAGATCGGTCTGCCCCTGCTCGTTCTGCTCGTTCTCTATTTCCAGATAATCGGTGAGCCCATTCAGCGTCGCATATTTAAGGACGACGGGCACAAGCTTTCAATGGAGGAGACCTTCCATCACGTTGAAAAGCCCAAGAGCAAGCAGATAATCATGGGCGTTCTTTTGGTTCTCTGCGTCATCGGCTTCACAAGCGGTATTCTTACCCTCGGCGTCGTCGCCGCCATCGCCGCGGCACTGTGTATGCTCACGGGCTGTATCTCCTTTGACCGCGCCTTCGAAACCATGGACTGGAACACCGTCATGATGCTTGCGGGTGCGACCGCCATTTCCGCAGGTCTCAATAACAGCGGTCTCATCGCTTTCGCATCCGACGGTATCACGCAGCTTTTCGGCGGCGATGCCGCAAGCCCCGTCGTGCTTTTGTGCGTTATTCTCGTGTTCTGTGCGATCATTTCCAACTTCATGTCCAACACCGCCGTCACCGCAGCCTTCGTTCCCCTCGGTATCTCCGTCGCACAGGGTCTCGGTGTCGACGCAATTCCCTTTGTCATTGCGGTCATCATCGGCTCGAACCTCGCCTTTGCGACTCCGATCTCCACTCCGCCTATGACCATGACCATGACTGCGGGCTACAAGTTCAAGGACTACACCATAGTCGGCGGACTGTTCAATCTCATCTCCGTCATCGTCGCCTGCATCCTCATCCCCGTGCTTTATCCGTTCTAAGCGGCATTGCGTAAAAAATGACACCCGAGAGGGTGTCATTTTTTACGCCGTTTTTGCGTTTTTGCGTTCCGATTTTTCCTCATGGAATATTGCCAAGGCGGAGACGGCGATGAGCGCGAAATTGCACCATGCGCCTTTAATGCCGAAGCCCTTCACCGAGAAAAAGCTTATCGCCGCTCCGACATGAAAGGCAATCAGCACCATCGTAAAGAACACCGCCTTTGAAAGCTGCTCACGTTCTCCCCTGCAAACATATTCGGTGACGGCAAGGGTCGCCTGCTTTGTATTGTTCGTCGAGAATATGCTGGAGCTGTTCTGCCCTCTTGCGCCCGAGAACGCACTCCACTGAAACGCCATTGCGAAAAATATCGGGTACAGGGCAAGGAAGCCGTAAACACTGTCCGGCAATATGCCGAGTATAAGTGCCGCAAGTGCGTCGATAACGGGCACGGCGTGCTTTGCGCTGACGTGATAGTAGCGCGGCAAAAGCACCGTCAGTGCAACTCCGCAGATGTAAATAAACAGTGCCCCCAGGTGCATGACGACGGAGCGCGGTTCGCCTCGCAGCAGTCCCATCTCAAGCTCAAGTAAATTCATTGTCTGGGCACTTGCAAGCATATCACTGTGGCACAGCATGGCATAGCCGCCGAAAAAACCGCCCACAGCCGATAGTGACAGGTGGCGGAGGACATCGGGTCTCAAATTTTCCTTCATATCATTCTCTTTTCTTATTATTCTACACGATTATAGCACCCAAACGCAAAAAAGCAAGTGCAATTACTGCCGTACTGTGATAAAATCACAAAGAGGTGATACTATGTACGAGCTTATTAAGGTTTCGGATAATTCATATTATGTTAACTGCCCATCTAAGATCGGAGTGTACGACAACGGTGATGGTACTGTGTATTTCATAGACAGCGGAAACTCCAAGGATACAGGTCGTAAGCTGCGGCAGATACTCGATAAAAACGGTTGGAAGCTCAAGGCGATACTGTGCACCCATTCGCACGCCGATCACACCGGCGGCTGCAAATATTTGCAGGGCATTACCGGCTGTAAGGTTTTTGCTTCGGGTATTGACGCCGTCATGATGCGTCATACCCTTTTGGATTCCGCCATAGGCTTCGGCGGCAATCCGTGCAATGAGCTCAGAACCAAGCTTCATATGGCGGAGCCCTGCGTCGTCGAGGACATTTCTTCGCCAGATTTTCCTACAGATTTCGTTCCCATTCCTCTTCCCGGGCACTCTCCCGACATGGTCGGATACAGAATGCCCGACGGCACGATGTTTCTCGGTGACTGTGTGATTTCTCCCACAACGCTGGAAAAGTACCGCATCGGATACATTTTCGACATCGAAGCGTATCTTAAAACTCTCGACTTTGTCGAAACGCTCGATGCTCCGGTATTTATCCCGTCGCACACCGAAGCGGTCACCGATATGAAGGAGCTTTGCGACATTAACCGCCGCTCCGTGACGGATATTGCCGACAGGATACTCGACATATGCAAAGTGCCGAAGAATTTTGAGGCTGTTCTGCGTGAGCTGTTTTTGTCCTTGGGTCTTACTATGAACCTTGACCAGTACGTACTCGTCGGCAGTACGGTGAAGTCCTATCTGACGTATCTGCACGAAAACGGCAAGCTCTCGTTTTACGCCGACGACGGTATGATACTTTGGCAAAGTTGAAAAAGACCTGCTTTTGCAGGTCTTTTTTCGTTATCATCACATTTTTGCCAAAGCGGAGTTTTTGTAGCTTTCGTCGTCCGTGACCTCTTTTATGAGCTTCAGCTCCTTCGGGAGCACAACGGGCTCATCCTCACTTGTGAGCTCTATCTCGACTATCGCTTTGTCGTTCCAGAAGGGATAAACGTCTATCTCGAAATACCGATTATCATAGGTCAGGCAGTAGCGATCCTTGCGTATCTGGTGTCTCGTCGTGTCGGCGTCCATGAGCAGGCGCAAATACTCCTTTTCCGAAAGTCGACGTTCGATCTCGACACGCTTCAAATCCGAAACCTTGCGTTTCACCGTCTGATAATACACATAGTTGCCGTTTATGCCGCGTTGACGCACTCTTATTTCCTCGTCTGCCGAGGATTTGAGGTAGGTCTGAATGATCTCGACACGGCTGCAATTGGGCATGGACTCAAACCATTTGAGGTCGGGATACTCGATTAGGAATTTGCGTTCTATCTCGTAAGGCTCCGGCTCACCGAGAAAGCCCGACACTTCGGCAATGAGTCGCTTCATCTTATTTTCAAAATCCGTGGAGTTGTCGATCACACGAAGGTGCGGATGACCCGTCCATGCCGAGAGCAGCTTATCGTCAAGCGCGGCAGCCTCCTCGGGTGACTCTCTGCGGGCGGCGTTATTTGCCGTCGTGTAAAACTCGGCTGCACCTTTTGCCGCCGTCACAAGGTGGAACACCGCGTCATATGTGTCGCGAAGGTCGACCTCATTCGTACCCAATCCGTCAAGCACCGCGGCAAAGTCCTCATCGCTCATATACACCTTATTGTCTATCGTGCCTCTGTCGCAAACTATGAGCACCTTGTCGGCTTTCATGCTTTCCGCAGCCTGCATAAACACCTTTTCCTTCTCCGTTTGGAGCTTCATCTGGCATTTCTGAAAGTCGATATTACTTGCACAGGTCCACGGTGCGACACCTGCCGTAATGAGCTCGGTTGCGGTTTCGGGAACGAAAAGCACCGCATATCCCATTTGCGTAAATGCGTTTTGTATCCAACTCATTGCGGTCGATTTGCCGCCGCTCGGACCTCCTGTAATGACGATCTTGCTTATGCTCATTTTCGACACCTCTCTACATTGATATGTCAATTATACACATTGGCAAACCGCTCTGCAATACCTGTTTTACAAAAATCGGAGACTCAACTTTTGAGTCT
This sequence comes from uncultured Oscillospiraceae bacterium, assembly GCA_964634065.1. Classification (GTDB taxonomy): domain Bacteria; phylum Bacillota; class Clostridia; order Oscillospirales; family Oscillospiraceae; genus F23-B02. The sequence continues at coordinate 7,391 of CAZWID010000036.1, forward strand.
CCGATCAATCTGCTTATTTCATATTTGTGAGCTCCGAGGCTTTTATCCTCGAAACGGCACGTTGAAGGCTAAGTTCCGCACGTGTCAGGTCAATGTGCTCGCCCTTTGCCGCAAGTCTCTCCCTTGCTCGCTGTTCGGATGCCTTGGCTCTTGCGGTATCGATATTCTCCGCTTTCTCGGCACTGCGTGCCAAAATTATGAGCTCATTGTCCGCAATGTTCAAAACACCTCCCGACACCGCAACATAGTGACGCTCTCCTTCAGTGTCATACTTTACAACGCCTACCGCAAGTGCGGCAGTCATAGCGGCGTGTCCCGGAAGTATACCCGCCTCACCGTCGGTCAGCGGAACGCCGACGTAGCTCACGTCCTCATCGCAGACGCTGCCGCCTGCAGTTACGATCTGAAGATGAACCGTTTTCATACTCACATCTCTTTCTGCTTTTTGAGCACGTCATCTATCGTTCCTGCCATCATGAACGCCTGCTCCGGCATATGATCGCACTCGCCGCCGAGTATCGCCTGGAAGCCTCTGATCGTATCCTCCATGCGGACATATTTGCCCGGTGTACCGGTGAACACTTCGGCAACGTGGAAGGGCTGTGACAAAAATCTCTGTATTCTTCTTGCACGGTTAACAACAGCCTTGTCCTCCGCACTGAGCTCATCCATACCGAGAACGGCAATGATATCCTGCAAATCCTTATACTTCTGAAGCACGGACTGAACTTCACGTGCTGTATCGTAATGCTCCTTGCCGAGGATGTTGGGGTCGAGTATTCTCGAAGTGGAGTCGAGAGGATCGACCGCGGGATATATGCCGAGCTCCGAAATGGAACGGCTGAGAACCGTCGTCGCGTCAAGATGGGCAAAGGCGGTTGCCGGTGCAGGGTCGGTGAGGTCATCGGCAGGGACGTATATCGCCTGAACCGAGGTGACAGAGCCGTTCTTGGTGGAGGTTATACGCTCCTGCAAGGAACCCATTTCGGTTGCCAGTGTCGGCTGATAGCCGACGGCGGAGGGCATACGTCCGAGCAGTGCCGAGACCTCCGAGCCTGCCTGCGTAAATCTGAATATGTTATCGATGAACAGCAGAACGTCCTGACCGGAATTGTCGCGGAAGTTTTCCGCTATGGTCAGTCCGGAGAGCGGAACTCTGAGTCTTGCCCCCGGAGGCTCATTCATCTGACCGAAAACAAGTGCGGTCTTGCTGATAACGCCGGATTCGGTCATTTCATTCCAAAGGTCGTTGCCCTCACGGCTGCGCTCACCGACTCCGGCAAACACCGAGTAGCCGCCGTGCTCATACGCAACGTTGCGGATAAGCTCCTGAATGAGCACCGTTTTGCCGACACCCGCACCGCCGAACAGACCGATCTTGCCGCCTTTGGCATAGGGTGCAAGCAGGTCAATGACCTTTATACCCGTCTCAAGCAGCTCTGTTGCGGGGACAACATCGGTGAAGTCGGGTGCTTTACGGTGAATGGGCAGACGCGGTGCGTCGACCGGTCCCTTCTCGTCGATCGGATCACCGACGACATTGAACATACGTCCCAGTGTCGCATCACCGACGGGCATAGTGACAGAAGAACCCGTGTCCACGGCGCGGCAACCGCGCTGCATACCGTCGGTCGAAAACAGGGATATGCATCTGACCGTATTGTCACCGAGGTGCTGAACGGTCTCCATGACTATCTTGCGATCCGGAAGCTCGACCTCTATCGCATTGTATATCTCCGGCATTCTTCCGGAGGGAAACTGTACGTCCACAACGGGTCCTATGACCCTTCTGACGATTCCGTTTTCCATGTATTTACCTCCTGTTGTGAGGACTCTTACTTCTTCTTTTTAAGTGCCGTGGCACCGCCGACGATCTCCGATATCTCGGTCGTGATCGCTGCCTGTCTTGCTCTGTTGAGTGCAAGGCTGAGGGAATCGATGAGGCTCTTGGTGCTGTCTGTCGCTGCAGTCATTGCGGTCATTCTCGATGAGTGCTCACCGCATTTTGCCTCAAGCATAACACCGTACAGCTTGTTATTGATATAAAGCTGCATAACACTTTCCAAAACCTCTGCGGCATTCGGAGCGAAAATGAAATCCCGCTCCTTGCCTTCTCCGCTCACGGAAGGCTTTGCCGGAAGAAGCTGCTCCTCCGTCGGCTCCTGTCTGAGAGCGGATATATAATGCTGAAACACAAGGTGTACCTCGTCGATCTCGCCGTTAAGGTACAGATTTTTGAGATACTCCGATATCTCCAAAGCTTCGTTTTCACTCGGTGTATCGCTGAGCTCTGTGAAGCTTCGCATAACGGGAAGTCCGCTCTTTGCGATAACGTCCCTGCCCCAACGACCGCATATGACAAGCCCGACCTCATGAGCTTCGGTCGCGGCAAGCTCCTCCATATAGTGGAGCAGTGAGCTGTTATACACTCCGCAAAGTCCCCTATTGCCGACAAAAAGGACATAGCATACCCTTTTTATCTCCTTACGGGGCTTTATGAAGCGGTTCTCATTTGTCGCACTGTCCGTTAAGAGTGAATCGAGTATCTCCTGACTCTTTGCGGCGAAGGGTGCCATGGACTGCATCGCACTTTGGGCACGTCTCAGCTTCGACACGGCAACCATCTTCATCGCCTTTGTTATCTGCTGAGTATTCTTGACGCTTTTTATTCGCGTCCTTATTGACCTCATATTCGCCATTTACACCCCTCCCTTCCTCGGAGACTCATTTAAAAGGTTTCCTTAAATTTTACTATGCACTCTTTGAGCCTTGTCTGCTGTGCGGCATTGAGCTTCTTGCCTGTCATTATCTCGTCATGAAGCTCGGGATAATTGTGATTGACATAGGGGATAAGCTCCGCCTCAAAGCGTGCAATATTCTCAAGCTCGATATCGTCGGTGTAGCCCTCGGATGCCGCAAAGATAGCAATGACCTGATCCGCCGCACTCATAGGTGCGTACTGCTTCTGCTTGAGTATCTCGGTCATTCTCGCACCTCTGTGCAAGGTATCCCTTGTCGCCTTGTCAAGGTCTGAGCCGAACTGAGCAAAGCTTGCCAGCTCTCTGTACTGTGCAAGATCGACACGCAGTCTGCCTGCGACCTGCTTCATCGCACCGATCTGTGCCGCACCGCCTACTCGGGACACCGAGAGTCCGACATTGATCGCCGGACGGACACCGGAGTGGAACAGATCGCTTTCGAGGAATATCTGACCGTCGGTTATGGAGATAACATTCGTCGGGATATACGCCGAAATGTCACCCGCCTGAGTTTCGATTATGGGCAGGGCGGTCATGCTGCCGCCGCCTGCTTCATCACTTAAACGTGCCGCTCTTTCCAAGAGTCTCGAATGGAGATAGAACACGTCACCCGGGTAGGCTTCACGTCCGGGCGGTCTCTGGAGCAGCAGGGAAATCTCCCGGTATGCCGCCGCCTGCTTTGACAGATCGTCGTACACTATGAGGACATCCTTGCCCTTGTACATGAAATATTCGCCCATTGCGGCACCG
>CAZWID010000037.1:0-10348 GCA_964634065.1 uncultured Oscillospiraceae bacterium
TCGATATGTTCGAGGACAATGATGATGTCCAGAACGTTTGGCACAACTGGGAAGAATAACAGAATAACTTTACAAAGTACGAAAAGCCGTTGGGATCGCTCCCAACGGCTTTTAAAAATTCATGTATAATCAGGCAATGCCTTTGTAGCTTTCACAGTAGCGTGCGATTATCGCAGCCATGTGTCCTCTTGTTGCGGTATTGTTCGGGCGGAAGGTGCCGTTTTCATAGCCGCTCACTATGCCGTTTTCCGATGCCCAAAGCACCGCATCGCGGTAAGGCGCGGCAATGGAAGCCGAATCGGCAAACTTAAGAGTGCCGACAACATCGGGCTCACCCTCATAGCGGTACAGCATAGTGACTATCTGGGCACGGGTAATGACAGATTTCGGCTCAAAAGTCGTTGCTGTGAAGCCCTTGATAACGCCTTTGTTGTAGCCCCAAACTATTGCATCATACGCCCAATAATTCTCGTCGACATCGGTGAACGGTTCGGTCATACCTTCAACGGAGGGGGAGCCTGCCATGCGGTATAGTACCGTGACAAACATTGCTCTTGTCATGACGGTATCGGGCTCGAAAGTCATCGCGGTTACACCCTGCATAAGACCGTGCTTCCAAACGTATTCAACTTCGGCTCTGCACCACATATTTTCGGGGACATCTATGAAGGGGAAGGGAACATACTCACCGCATTTCGTACATTGTATACCCTCGAAATTATGTCCCGTTGCAATGATGAACACTTCGCTTTCATTGGCCTGAACACTGTGCTCCGAATCGAGGAAAAGCTTGTGGCAGAGTGTGCACTCATAGTAAGCGATGTTGCCGTCCTCGGTGCAGGAATAGTCGACGGCGGGATGGTAAAGCAAAACACTGTGGGAACAATCACTCATGGGAGTGACCGTAAGCGTTGCGGGATCGGTGACGTAAATGACCTTCTCGGAAAGGTTGTATATCACGCAAACGAAGCTTCTGCCGTTGTCACGCATGACAGTGTCCTTGATAACAAGAGTGTCGCTTGTGCTGAGAGCCTTGCTTGCAATTGCGGATATAACACCGACAACATCCAAACTGCCGCCGTCGTTGCCGAAGTCAATGTTTTCGATGGTATCGGGCTCGACCCAAATATAGCTGTAGGTCAGACCCTCAAGCTGCTCCGTGAGCGAAAGCTTGACCTTGACGGAGAAGGTAGCATCCTGCGTTTCCGTAACCGTTACGTTGCTCGGACCCTCGACCTCGATATCACCGGCGAAAAGACCTGCAAGCAGGGCAAGAAGCTGATCGAAATCAAGGTTTTCGACGATGCCGCTAAAGTCGATATCGCCGCTTATAAGACCCTGTATGAGCGCGACAAGCTGTTCGGTATCGAGAGATTCGAGTATACCGGCGATCGTCTCATTGTCACCGATGAGCTGCTTTGCAAGCTCAATGAGTTGATCCTTATCGAGACTTCCGAGTATGCCGCTGATATCGACATCACCGCCGATAAGTGCCTGAATAAGAGCGACAAGCTGTTCGGTATCGAGAGATTCGAGTATACCGGCGATCGTCTCATTGTCACCGATAAGCTGCTTTGCAATCTCGATGAGCTGATCCTTGTCGAGACTTCCGAGAATGCTGCTGATATCGACATCACCGTCGACAAGTCCCTTTAAAACGGCGACAATTTGCTCGACATCCAACTTCGAGAGAATGTTACCGATGGTCTCGTTATCCCCGATGAGACCCTTCAAAAGCTCAACAAGCTGTGCCGTGTCGAGATTTCCGATAATGGTGCTCCAGTCGAAATCTGTGGACTGTGAGCTGTCGTCCGCCATCGCATAAGCGGGAATAAGCGTGAAGATGAGCATAAGAGCCATCAAGAGAGCGATTATCCTTCTTTTCATGAGATACCTCCTTAGTTCGGACCCCCATCCGATTTTATTCAATTATATAATGACGTTAAAAGAATCGCAAGAAAAATGCAAAATACGGCAAATTGAACATAAGACGAAGCGTACTTATGTGCACTTTTTCCCGACCTTCTGAACAAAGCCAATTATCTGACCCGATATAATAACGGTGAGCAGAGAATACATAAGTCTGCCGATAGGAATGTAGGTCAGCGACAGTGCGAGAACGACAAGGTCGCTTATGAGATATATCCACTGTATGCCTATACCGGTTTTCGACGATATACTAAGTGCTAAAGCATCGTCGCCACCCGGTGCAGCACCGACTCTTACACTCAGCCCCACACCGACACCGACAAACAGGGCACCGACTATTGACGCCAAAAGCGGCATATCGGCTATCTCGGGATAAAGCGGCGGAAAGACTTCGCATATGGCGTAGAACAGGGAAAACCCGACGGTGGCGACAACGGAATAGACTGCAAATTCTTTGCCCAACATTTTAAGACCGATAAGATAACACAGTGCGTTCAAGACAAAGCCCGATATCGACGGAGAAAGCCCGAACCAATTATGCAGCAAAAGCGTTAAACCGAGTATGCCGCCTTCGGTTACACCGGAAAATGAGTGCACGTTATAAAGTCCGAAGGCAAGTATCGCACTACCCAAAAGGCAAAGCATACAGGAGCCGAGTTTTATGTTTTCAAAAAGCTTTTTCATTTTCACCTTCCGTAAAGTTTTGTGAATTTGCAAATCTCATCCGACAGCTCGGAGGTCAAACTGCCGTCGGGCAGTCTCCAACACCAGTTACCGCCGACAGTACCGGGGACGTTTGTGCGCTCGTCAATGCAAAGCCAGTCTTGCAATTGAGCGATAAACAGGCGAGATACCGACGAAAGTCCCGCCCTCATGACGGCGGTGTGCAGATCATCGGAACCGAGATACCGTGAAGCGAAGTCAAGCACAGCCGATCCTTCCGTTTTAAGCCACAGTGACAGCGGAGCATTATCGTGAGTGCCCGTGTAGCAAATCGCATTTTCACGATGACGGTGTGGCAGATAGGTACTGCCACCGTCGGGAGAAAAGGCAAATTCGAGAACCTCCATACCGGGGAAACCCGAATCGCAAAGCAGCGTATTAACTTCGGGAGTTATCGTGCCGAGGTCCTCCGCAATAAAGTCCATACCGTTAAACCACGAGGTCAGAACGCCGACAAGCTCCATACCGGGACCCTTTATCCATCTGCCGCTTATCGCGTTTTCGGCATCTTTAGGCACGGTCCAAAAGCTTTCAAAGGCGCGAAAATGGTCGATACGCAAAACGTCAAAAAGCTTTGATGCCGCACCGATACGCCGTATCCACCAACCGTAGCCGTCCTTTTTCATCGCATCGAAATCGTACAGCGGATTACCCCAAAGTTGTCCTTCCTCCGAAAAACAGTCGGGGGGCACACCGGACACGAGAGTCGGAAAGCCCTTTTCGTCAAGCAGAAACCACTGCGGCTCAGCCCAAACGTCGACAGAATCCGAGGCAACGTATATGGGCATATCTCCTATTATGCCGATACCCTTTTCGTGAGCATAGGCACGGAGCTTATCCCACTGACGGAAAAAGACATACTGAATATATTTGAAAAAGTCTATCTCCTCCGACAAAAGCAGCGACATTGCCCTAAGAGCATCGGACTTTCGCAGACGAATATCCTCATCCCACTCCGATATCGGAGCATTTTTGTAATGCTCACGAAGTGCCATGAACAGAGCGTAATCGCTAAGCCACGGATTTTCACGCTCAAAGTCGGATATATCGGTATCGTCACGAGAAAAGGCAAGATGCAAAAGACGTATATGCTCTCGCTCGACGGCGACATAGTCAACGGGACTGCCGTCGCAGGGGGTTTTGGCAGAGCAAAGCTCATCCTCCGTCAAAAGACCGAGCTCGAAAAGCTCATGAAGATCGATAAACAAAGGATTTCCGGCAAAGGATGAGCAGCTTTGATACGGAGAAGCACCGCTGCCGATATGACCCATGGGAAGCACCTGCCAATAGCTTTGTCCGCTATCGTGCAGAAAATCGATAAATTCAATTGCCGCCTTACCCATGTCACCGATACCGAATGGGGAAGGTAAAGAAAACAGCGGCATAAGAATACCGCTGCTGCGTTTTATACTCATACTATCACCGATTGACATTATAACATGAAAAATAATAAAAACAACGAAATTTTTAGTGCAAAGGAAAGCGCGATGTGATATATTACACTCAAAGCTTTTTGACCGAAAGGAGATAAATATATGGGACTTATCAAAGCCGGAATAGGAGCTCTCGGCGGCACCATGGCGGATCAGTGGAAGGAATTTTTCTACTGCGATGCACTTGACAAGGATGTTCTTGTAACAAAGGGGCAAAAGCGCGTAAGCTCAAGATCCTCGAATACAAAGGGAAATGACAATATTATTTCCAACGGTTCGGGTATTGCCGTTGCCGACGGTCAGTGTATGATCATAGTCGAGCAAGGCAAGATCGTCGAAGTGTGTGCAGAGCCCGGTGAATTTACATACGACAGCTCAACCGAGCCGAGCATCTTTGCGGGAAGCCTCGGAAAGAGCATTATCGACACCTTTAAAACCATCGGTAAACGCTTTAGCTACGGCGGAGATACCGGAAAGGATCAGAGAGTCTATTATTTCAATACGAAAGAGATAGTCGAAAACAAATTCGGCACGGCAAATCCTCTGCCGTTCAGAGTCGTGGACAGTAAGATAGGACTCGATATCGACGTTTCCATCCGCTGCAACGGACTCTATTCATATAAGATTGCAAACCCCATACTGTTTTATACGAATGTATGCGGCAATGTCGAACGTGAATACACAAGAAGCGAGATAGATTCTCAGCTCAAGACGGAGTTTATAAGTGCACTGCAGCCTGCATTCGCAAAGTTGGCTGAGCTTGAGCTGCGTCCGAATCAGGTTCCCGCTCATGCCGATGAGCTGTGCGAGCTTATGAACGACGCACTCAACAAGAAGTGGGGAGAGCTCAGAGGTATTCAGGTCGTCTCCATTGCCATGAACCCGATAACGCTTCCCGATGAGGATGCGGAGCTTATAAAGCAGGCGCAGCGTACCGCGGTTATGAGAGACCCCTCCATGGCGGCGGCAACGCTTGTTGGCGCACAGGCGGATGCGATGAAGGCTGCCGCGTCCAACAGCGGCGGTGCCATGGCAGGCTTTATGGGCATGGGTATGGCGATGAACGTCGGCGGAAACAATGCACAGAACCTTTACGCGATGGCGCAGCAGCAACAGCGGAATGCGCCGACTCCCGCACCCGCCACTCCCGAACAGGCTTGGACCTGCTCTTGCGGTGCGATAAATTCGGGCAAATTCTGCGTTGAATGCGGAGCAAAGAGACCGGAGAAGGGTTGGACCTGCTCCTGCGGTGCCGTTAACATGGGCAAATTCTGCTCCGAATGCGGTGCGAAAAAGCCCGAGGCGGCTCCGCTCTATCGCTGCGATAAATGCGGTTGGGAGCCGGAGGATCCGAAGAATCCGCCTAAATTCTGTCCCGAATGCGGTGACCGCTTTGACGACAACGACATTAAGTAAGCGAGGCGCATATGGCAACTTTGCTTGAATACAAATGCCCGTGCTGCGGCGGTGCGATAGAATTTGACAGTACGCTCCAAAAAATGAAGTGCCCGTATTGCGACACTGAGTTTGATGTCGAAACGCTCCGAAGCTGCAGCGAAGCCGAAAACAGTATGGAGGGCGACGATATGAGCTGGGACACCGACGGTAGCCGATGGAGCGACGGCGAAGCCGACGGTATGCTTGTGTACGTTTGTGCTTCCTGCGGCGGTGAGGTCGTTGCCGATGAAAACACCGCTGCGACAACCTGCCCCTTTTGCGGCAATCCGGTGATAATGCAGGGCAAGCTGAGCGGGGATCTAAAGCCCGACGTTATAATTCCGTTCAAGTTGGATAAGAAGGCGGCAAAAGCAGCACTTTCAAAGCATCTTGAAGGCAAAAAGCTGCTGCCGAAGGTGTTTCGGTCGGAGAATCATATTGACGAAATCAAGGGAATCTATGTTCCGTTTTGGCTATTTGACACAGATGTCGATGCCGCGATAAGCTTCAGGGCGACTAAGGTGAGATCATGGAGCGACTCCGACTATAACTATACCGAGACCCGTCACTATAGAATATATCGCAGCGGCGAAATCGGCTTTGACAGGGTACCGGTCGACGGTTCAAAGAAAATGGCAGACGAACTTATGGAGAGCATTGAGCCGTTTCGCTTTGCCGATGCTGTCGAGTTTAAAACTCCGTATCTTGCCGGCTACCTTGCCGATAAGTACGACGTTTCTTCGGAGGACTGTGTTCACCGTGCAAACGAAAGGGTCAGAACGAGCACGGTTGACGCATTCCGCGGCACCGTCAGCAGCAGTTACGATTCTGTTGACCTTGAAAACAGTTCAATGCAGTTCAAAAACGGTAAAGTTCGCTATGCACTGTATCCCGTCTGGCTTCTGAACACAACATGGAAGGGCAAAAAATTTACCTTTGCAATGAACGGACAGACAGGCAAATTCGTAGGGAATCTGCCTGTTGATAAAGGTGCGTTTGCAAAATGGTATGCACTTTCGGCGGTCATTGCATCCGCCGTCGTATACGGTATATCGCTGCTGCTTATGTGAGGAGGCATGGAATGAAGTTATTTAAAAAACTGTACGGCTTTGTCATAGCCTTTCTTACGACCGTTTCCGTCTATGTTCCCGCGCTTGCCGACAGCGGCATAAGCTCGACACCTGCGGGAAGGATAGCGATTTGCGTACTGATCGGTATGCTATTGGGACTTATTCCGATGCTTGTTATGCTCGGTCAGATGAAGAATGTAAAAAGAAACAACAGAGCATCAAGCTATGTTCGCGAAAACAGCCTTACGGTGACACAGCAAAACGATATGTATCTCTACAAAAACGTTACAAGAACACCGATACCGAAAGACAAAAAGGATTAGATAAAAAGTAAGAATCGCCGTGCTTCAGGCGATTCTTACTTTTTTGAAAACGGTATAGAGCAGATAACCGATGACGCCGCCGACAGTGTTGGTTATAAGATCGGTAATATCTGAGCTTCGAGACGCACTTATAAGCGGCTGCAAAAGTTCAATTGAAAGGCTCAAAGCCGCCGTTGCGGTAAAAATGCGAAAAAAGCCGCAGACCTTGCCGGATAATTCTCTGCACAGCGGCAGAAGAAAACCGAAGGGAACGGTCATTATTATGTTGAGCACGATCTGCCTCTCATAATCTCCGTAGCCCATTATGGCATCGCGAAAAGGCGTCATATTCATCGCAACATAGGGATGGTCGAAGCAGTGCGGAAGCGCGACGATAAGAGGCATAAGAGTAACATACAAAACACCGCACAGATAGATATACATGAGAGTATTCGCCGCAAGCGTCTTTTTGGACATTGCGGTGCTTTTTATACATATTACATATATAATGGACAGCACCGCAAAATCGAGAATATAGGGCATCAAAGAGCTTGAGCTGCCCAAGCTTTTATCTCGTTATCGGAGACGCTCTTACGCAGCATAAGACCGGGCAAAACATTACCGCCGCAGCTTTTTTCGAGATTACTTTCGGTGTCGCCCATTTCACTGCCGCCGGAGGTGGCAAAGGGGATTATCGCCTTGCCTGAAAGCTCAATGCCGTCAAGGAAGGTTTCGATAATTCTCGGTGCGGTGTACCACCAGATTGGGAAGCCGACGAATATGCGGTCGTAATCGTCAATGCCGTCGGGCATGGCGACGATTGCGGGACGGCAGGTGGGATCCTTCATTTCGAGAGTGGTGCGACTCTTTGGATCGGTCCAATCGAGATCGGGTTTTTCATAGGGCACTGCGGGTACGATTTCAAAGGTTTCTGCATCGATAAGAGCGGAAAGACGCTCGGCGGCAGCCTTGGTGCTTCCGCCGACGGAAAAGTATGCGATCAAAGCTTTTGACATGGCTATAACCTCCGTACATTTAATATGTTTATATAATAAACCATTATGCCGAGAGGTCAAGCGGTTTTTCGGAAGATTATCTTTTTCGTTTGAGTCTTGATCCGCTGCGCAGTGTTCTTGTGCGTAAGGGTCGCTTAGGTCTTGCGAGTATTAGAATACTGCCGTTTCGTGCAAATACCTCCGCTTCCGCCGCCGACCAAACTGAAAGTCCGGCATTTTTCAAAGCCTCCGCAAGCCTTACTTTCAGTGTCTCACCGTCGACGTCGCTGCCGTCAAGAATAAGTGCGGCGGCATTATTTGCAACCGTATCAAACATGGCGGTTACCTCCCTTTATATGTAAAAATTACAAATAAGAATCGAAATGATATCAAACAAGAAAAATAAGTATTGAAATTTAATTACGATTTCGAGTTTATCAAAAATATTTTAAGTTTTCCATGCAAAAAATATGGAATTATCGCAACAAGGGTGGTATACTAAATGGGCATTATGTAAAGTTTTTATGTAAAGCAATAATTATTATCAGAGGCTTAAAATGGACTTGACCGAAAAACGGATAGACGGTGAGCTGAAATATAAAGGCGTTATCGTGAACGTAATGCTTGACAGGGCGGAGCTTTGTGACGGACGCATAGTTCGCAGAGAGGTCGTTGAGCATCCGGGCGGTGTAACGGTCTTGCCTGTTGATGCCGACGGTTTTTGCTACTGTGTGCGTCAGTATCGCTATCCCTTCGGCAAGCTTATGCTTGAAGCACCTGCGGGAAAGCTTGAAAAAGGCGAAGATCCTTTGGAGTGCGCTATCAGAGAGCTTAGCGAGGAAACGGGCTTTACGGCAGAGAAAATGACATATATGGGTGCCTGCTGCACTTCACCCGGTTTCTCGACCGAAGTTTTGCACATATATCTTGCTACCGGACTTTCCGCAGGAAAGAGCCATCCCGATGACGGTGAGTTTCTAAGCGTCGAGAAGCACCACATAGATGAGCTGACAAAGCTTGTCATGAATGGCGAGATAGATGACGGAAAAACTATAATTGCCGTATTAAAGGCAAGACAGATACTAAATCTTGTGTAGAAGTTACGGATTGTTTACAAATTTACCTTGCTATTACCATTCCCCTATGCTATAATACAAAGCCGACGCCCGAAAGAGCGTCAACGAAAGGTGTAACATATGGAAAAGTACGTTATTAAAGGCGGCAGACCTTTAAAAGGTGAAGTCGAAATAAGCGGAGCGAAAAACGCGGCGGTTGCGATAATTCCCGCAGCACTCATGGTAGACGGTATTTGCCGCATTGAAAATATTCCCGAGATAAGCGATACGGATATGCTCCTCACCATACTTTCTCAGCTCGGTGCGAAGGTGAGGCTCATAAACCGTTCAACCATAGAAATAGACAGCCGTGACGTTAAGTTTTGCGACGCTCCCTTTGAGCTTATGCGCAAGATAAGAGCGTCGTATTATCTCATCGGTGCGATGCTCAGCCGCTTCGGTCACGCCAAGACGACGATGCCCGGCGGTTGCAACTTCGGCGTTCGCCCCATAGATCAGCACATAAAGGGCATGATGGCACTCGGCGCGGATATTGAGGTTAAAAGCGGCTTCGTATTTGCCGACGCTCCCGAGGGCGGCTTAAAGGGTGCGAAGATATATCTTGATAAAGTATCCGTCGGCGCAACGATGAATATCATATTGGCGGCAACGACCGCATCGGGTCGCACGGTTATCGAGAACGCGGCAAGAGAGCCGCATATCGTCGACCTTGCCAACTTCCTCAACTCAATGGGAGCCGATATAAGGGGTGCGGGCACCGATACAGTCAAGATAAACGGCGTCGATAAGCTTCGCGGCGGCAGCTATTCCATTATACCCGACCAAATCGAAGCGGGTACCTATATGGTCGCAGCCGCGGCAACGGAAGGCGAAGTGCTGATAAAGAATATAATTCCCAAGCACATGGAATGTATAAGCGCGAAGCTCCGTGAAACGGGTACGATAGTTCAGGAATATGAGGATTCAATACTTGTAAAAGGTAACGGTCTGCTTCGCAAGGCTAATATTAAGACTTTGCCGTATCCCGGCTTCCCGACCGATATGCAGCCCCAGATGGGCACGCTCCTTTGCCTTGCACAGGGTACATCGGTCATTACCGAGGGCATATACGATAACCGTTTTAAATACGTTAACGAGCTCAGAAAAATGGGTGCGGACATTCAGGTGGACGGCAGAATAGCCATAATCGAAGGCGGAACGAAGCTTACGGGAGCACCCGTTATGGCGTGTGATCTCCGTGCGGGAGCTGCGATGGTCATCGCGGGACTTTGTGCTGCCGGTACCACCGAGATCGAGGATATTCATTATATCGAAAGAGGCTACGAGAATTTTGTCGGAAAGACCAAAAAGCTAAGCGCGGATGTAGACAAAATAGAATTTCGA
>CAZWID010000038.1:0-9886 GCA_964634065.1 uncultured Oscillospiraceae bacterium
CAAGCTCACCGACATTTATTTCGTCCGGAATCGAAACCTTGAGCTGCTGCTTCTTGGCAATCTCAAGCTGGAGCTTCTGCATCTTGTCGCGCTCCTCCTGACGACGCTTTGCCGATGCCGCCTGCTGCTGCTGACGCTGCTTCGCCTTGTTGACAATCTTTTCCTTGCCGCCCTTGCGGTCGCGCTCACGACCGCGCTCATTCGCCATATTGTCGAACTTTTCGTTGTACTTATCGATATTGACGGCTGCACTGCCTCTTGTATCGATAACGCGCTTTTCGGCAACGGGCTTGGGAACGTGAGGCTTATTCTCCTTCTTTGAAGGTGTCGGAGTAACAGCGGGTGCCGTGGTTGCGGGCGCATTGGGCTTTGCCTTGCTCTGCTGCTTTTCGATGGGCTTTGCAGGCTTTTCCTTGGGTGCTGCGGGAGCAACATTGAAGATATCAGCCAGACTTGCCACCTGATTATGCTGCGTAAGATATTCAAATATAACATCAAGCTCCGGATTCTCAAGCACCTGCATATGATTTTTCGGTGTGCTTGCGTAATCGGTCAAGATCTGACTGATCTCCTTTGATGTGGAATTAAAGTCCTTTGCGACCTCGTGAACTCTGTATTTCATCATACTCATACGTTATTCCTCCTCTTACCTTCCTCATGTTCCCGTTTATCGGGCTCCGTCAGCTTCAATAGCGCATCGGCAAAGCCTTTGTCGCATATTGCCGCCATCGAGCAGCCGGGACGTCCCGTTGCAGCCGATATCTCATCCTTGGTATACGGCAGCGTTACCGTGTTAAGCTTTCTTCCGTGTGCAAAGCCTTCCGCACGCTTTCGCGCATTTTCCGACGCATCCGATGCGATTACGATAAGCTTTGCTTCTCCGCTTCTTGCCGCGTTTCCCGTTGCGGTTTCGCCAATCGCTATTGCGTTGGCCTTGCGCATCAGTCCCAAAAGGCTCAGTGCTTTATCCATCGCCGCCCACCTCCATCTGCGCTTTGAGGCGTTCGTAAATCTCCTTGGGCACGGGCATTTCAAAAGCTTTTTCAATCGCCTTTGCCTTTTCAGCCCTTTTAAGGCAGTCGACATTCGGGCATATATATGCGCCTCTGCCCGATGCTTTACCTTTAAAGTCAAGGTCAATTCCGTTCTCGGGAGACCTGACTATGCGGATGAGCTCCTTCTTCGGCTTCATTTCTCGGCAGCCGAGACACTGCCTCATCGGTATTTTCTTTTGCATCTCGGTCGCCTCCAATGCTTAACTCAAGCCTCGGATTCGGGCTTAATATCTATTTTATAACCGGTGAGCTTTGCGGCAAGTCTTGCATTCTGACCCTCTTTGCCGATGGCAAGGGAAAGCTGACTGTCGGGAACGATGACACGGCAGCTCTTTCCGTCCTCAAACATGGTGACGCTCACTACCTCGGAGGGCGCAAGTGCTGCTGCAATGTATTCCTCGGGAGTCTCACTGTACTTGATAATATCGATCTTTTCGCCGCCGAGCTCGTTTACAATACCCGCGACACGACCGCCCTTGGGTCCCACGCAGGAGCCTATGGGGTCGACATCGGGATCGTTCGACCAAACAGCCATCTTGGTGCGGCTTCCGGCTTCACGGGCAATGGACTTTATCTCAACGGTACCGTCGAAGATTTCGGGCACTTCAAGCTCAAAGAGTCTCTTGACAAGTCCCGGATGAGTACGGCTTATGAGCACTTGAGGTCCCTTGGTGGAATTTCTGACCTCGACGACGTAAACCTTAATACGGTCACCCTCGGTGAGAACCTCGGTTCTTATTCTCTCATTGGGAGAGAGCATTGCCTCGGTATATTCGCTGTTTGAGCTTATTCTTATGGACACACTGCCGTTTCTCGGCTCAATACGGGAGACAACGCCCGTGAGTATCTCGTGCTCCTTGGAGGTAAACTCCTGATACACGATACCTCTTTCAGCCTCACGGATGCCCTGAATAATGACCTGCTTTGCCGCCTGCGCCGCAATACGTCCGAATTTTTTGGTCTCGACGGGAACCTTGATCGTATCTCCGAGCTTTGCCCTCTTGGTGACCTTCTTTGCCGCCTCGAGATCGATCTCAAGTGCAGGGTCCTCGACCTGTTCGACCGCGGTCTTGTTCACATACATTTCTATGCGTTTTCTGTCCTCGTCAAGCAAAATCTCAACATTATCGGCACATTCGGGATTATCCTTACGAAATGCCGCCAGCATTGCCTGACGGATCTTGTCATACATATACTCCTTGGGAATACCCTTTTCTTTCTGGAGATCCTCAATTGCGGAAAAGAATTCTGCGTTCATTTTCTTACCCCTCTATAGTTTTTGATTATAATCAGAATTTCGGATGCAGTCTGACTTGTGCGATCTGCTGCTTCTTAAACGTCGTCTCACCGACTGTGACATCGCCGTTTTCGTATGCTTTGAGAATACCGACAACGGATTTTTTGCCGTTAATCGGTTGATATAGCTTGACCTCGACCTCGGAGCCCATGAAAGCGTCAAAGTCCGAAGGACGCTTCAGCTCACGCTCAATACCCGCCGAACCTACTTCAAAGACATAACTGTCGGGTATTGGGTCTTTTTCGTCAAGTATCGGGTCGAGTCTGCGGCTTATGCGCTCACAGTCGGCAACATCGACACCGCCCTCTTTATCTATAAAAACTCTGAGGAACCATCTTCCCGCTTCGCGGACATATTCCACCGACCACAAAGAGCAGCCTTCGTCTTCGACTATCGGTCTCGCAAGAGCCTCGACCGTATCAGTAACTTTACTCATAAAAAAACTCCGTTCGATTTGAGTACAGGCCAACAAAAAGAGTGGGCTTCGACCCACTCTGACACTGAACTGACTAACTTACATTGATATAATAACACTAAGCCGAGGATATTGCAAGCGTTTTTTATCCCCAAAAGCAATCTTTCGGGGATAAAAGTTCTTACGATTAAATATATTCACGCTATTTTCGATCATCATTCTGCTTTTGTGATGCTTTTTCAAGTCTCTTATTCCTTAAATGAGCGCATACAGCGCATATAATAATTGGGACTATGAACAGTTCCGAATTTTCGACGCCGTCAATAGACGTCAAAACATAATTGACTAAAAACACTATTGTAAAAAACGTCCAAACCGAAAACTTACTTGTCTTCTTTTGCGTACTATTTTGTTCATTCTGCACGTCAGTTGCGGCATTCTGCTCCTCCTGACGCTTTTTCTCCGCCTCCTGCGCCACCAAACGCTGCCTTTCAGCTTGGGCTCTTTGAAGACTCTCACGTTCTCTTTGAGCGCGCTCGGAATCGTAGGCTCTGCCATTTGCGTAGGGGCGTTCATCATTATCGTTTTGGGCTTCTTGCCGAGACGCGGCTTCGGATTTCGGAGCTTCGACATTGCGATAAGCCCTATTCTCCGTATACACGTCATCGCTTTGCTCGGCGGCGTAAGCCGTCGCATATCTGCTGTGTCCCGCATACTGCGCCTGATCGCGACTCTGCTGCTCCTCATACATACGACGCTCATATTCACGTCGGGTATAGCTCTGCACAGCGGCAAGCCTGTCCCTTTTATCCTGTACGGGTATCGGGCACACGGTTCTGAGTCTTATAAAATCGGTTCTCGAATCAAAGCCGCAACGGGGGCAAACCGCAGTTCCTCCGTTTTCGTTCTCGCATACGGAGCATTTCATCCCTGTATCACCTCATTCAGCGATAGTACGCGCAAAATTCCTCAAAGCAAAGCCCGTTTTCCATTATAAACTTTGCGGCTTCCTTACCGACATAACGGTAGTGCCACGGTTCGTCGATGCCCGTAAGCTCCGCCTTTTCGGTGGGATAACGTTTTATGAAGCCGTAGCTTGCGCAATTCGCATCGAGCCATTCATAAAACTCGGCATTCATCTTCGAGTAGTCGTAGACATCATATTCAATATCGAAAATATCAACAGCCAAACCCGTCTGGTGCTCTCCGCAGCCGGGATACGCGATAATCTGCCGTGCAAGCTCCACCGCTTCGTCATAGCTGTAATTCCCGTTTTCGGCAAGCTCCGTTGCCTTGTCGTTGAACGCCTTCTGCTGCTGTGAATACGAAACGTATGCACTGCCTATGTATGTCGTAAATCCGGCATCCTTTGCCGCCTGAAGCAGGTTTTTCAGCGACGAGGCGGCATTTTCGTCGAATCTGACGCCGCTGCTTATCTCTATAGTCTCGGGTGCATATGAGCCGATGGAGTTATTATCACCGACGAGCATATACTGTCCCTTTGTGATGTCGATCTTCGGATAGTCAAGCCCCGTGGGTGCAACGATTTTGTCCTCATCCTCCGCCTCCCGATAGTCGTCAAGAGGTTCCTTGAGATTGTCCGTCTTTATAAAGACCTCATCGTTGCCGCCGAATATGACCTCGCTTGTAAGCTGGATTCTCGAATTGACAATGAGCAGCAATATCGCGAAAAGCATTATCATCGTAAAAATCCAGACGGTCTTTTTTATCCGCATCGTCTCACCTCGATTCCTGATTATCGTTCTTATTGGTTTTTCGCTATTTAAAAATGCTCCACATTGCACTGACCGAAGCCGTTGCTTCCGGTCGCAACAAGTGTTCCGTCGGAACGCAAGCCGACAGTATGATAATTGCCGGCGGATATGGCAACTATGTCCGTCCAGTCTTTGACGTTGCACTGACCCGAAGAATTATCTCCCGTTGCAAGAACGGTACCATCGGAGCGCAAACCGACCGTATGAGATTCACCCGTTGAAATCGCCACAATATCTGTCCAGTTGCCGACGTTACATCCCCCGAAGCCATTTCTACCTGTTGCAATAACAGTACCGTCCGAACGCAAACCGACGGTATGGATATACGATGCGGAAACTGCCGCAATGTTTTTCCAACGGTCAACCTCGCACACTCCGCCTGCACGTTCGCCTGTCGCAATGACAGTGCCGTCCGAGCGTAATCCCACCGTATATGAGACTCCTGCTGAAATTGCAACTATATCCGTCCAATATTCAACGTCACCTTCTCTATGAGCGGTTGTTCCCGTTGCTACAACTGTACCGTCGGAGCGCAAACCGACAACGTGAAAATCTCCCGCTGAAACCGCTACTATATCGAACCATTCATCAAGTTTAATATTCGAGCCTTCTCCGACTGCAAAGACAGTGCCGTCCGAACGTAGTCCTACAATGTAATTACTACCGACAGATATTTTGCTAATATCTGACCATGAGCTAACTTTTTTCCGTGCATCGAAGTCATTTCCGATAGCGGCAACCGTACCGTCGGAACGCACAATTGCGGTCTTGCTGCCTCCCGCAGAGATTGCGACGATTTTTTTATCACCGTTTGAAGGCACGCTTGCGCTTATCTTGTCGCTTGCATCGCTATAATGAAGACACAAGACCCGTCGCAGTGCCGCATCACACTGCGGTACTGCGGAAACGGTTTTACGTACGGCAAAGTCGCAGCTTGAGTCGTAGCCGCAGTTTTGACACACGTTATAAAGCAGCTCTCCGCCGCATATGGTACAGTTCATTTCATCACCGTCTTATTCGGAAAGTAAATCCGCATCATGCTGCGCACTTCCGAAGCCGCCTGTTGCAAGTATCTTTCCGTCCTCCTGCAAGCCAAGCGTACATTCTTCCATTGCGCATACCGAAACAATATTGCGCCAACCTTCAACGTTACACTGTCCGTTGCTGTTATCACCGACGGCACAAACCGTACCGATTTCTGTCAAGCCGACAGTGTGGTTAAAGCCCGCCGCAATGTCAACTATGTTCGCCCACTTGTCGACATTGCATCTGCCGTCGGCGTTGAGCCCTACGGCAACGACCGTTCCGTCCGTGCGCAAACCGACCGAATGATATGCGTTTGCCGCAACCTTTACGATATTGCTCCAACTTCCGACCTTGCACTGACCGAGATTGTTCCAACCGACAGCGGCTGCGGAACCGTCCTTCCTTGCGCAAACGGTGTGATTCGAGCCTGCGGCAACGGAAGCTACGTTGTTCCAAGCGTCGACATTGCACTGACCCATTTCGTTATAGCCTGCGGCAACAACCTTGCCGTTTTTAAGCAGTCCGACGGAGTGATTGCCGCCTGCCGCGACCTCAAGTAGCTCATTCCAACTGCCGAGATCGCACTGTTTATGGAAATTGCTGCCGACGGCAAGCGCACGTCCGTTGCCGTCGACGGATATTGCCGTATACAATCCGACGGAGAGCTTCTCAACGCCGCCCCACTTGTTGGCCTCGTTGAGCCCGAAAACATCGGAAAAGCCAATCTTCACCTCTCCGCTTTCGGAAAGGGCTGCGTAATAATCGACACCGAGCGAAATATAGTACGCATTCTTAATGTTCAGACTGCGACCGCCGCGGCAATCGGTTATATAGCTGCGCCCGTTGCGGCACATACCGAGCGAGCAATAGTATGATGCGGAAATGCTGTATATGTCCTTCCAACCGCTAACATTGCACTGACCGTGCGAATTGTCGCCCGTCGCAAGAACGGTACCGTCCGAGACGAGTCCCAATGTGTAGTCCTCTCCGGCGGCAATTGCGATTATATCTCTCCACATATGGACATTGCACTGTCCGAAGCTGTTGTCGCCCACTGCGGCAACCGTGCCGTCCTTTCGCAGTCCGACGGCGTGATTGCGTCCGGTCGATATCGCGACAATCTTTCGCCAGTTCTCCGCTCCCCAAATGGCATTATTCTTAGCCTGTGTCGCCGCAATATACACTCTGCCGGCATTGGAAAGTCCCATACTGTATTCGTCGCTTGCGGATATCGCGACTATGTCTCTCCACGTGCCGACACTGCACTGCCCGTTTTCGTTATTGCCGGTCGCAATAACCGTTCCGTAACGTGTGAGACCGAGAGTATGATATCTGCCTGCGGAAACGGCGACAACACCGGTCCATTGTG
Organism: uncultured Oscillospiraceae bacterium; assembly: GCA_964634065.1. Taxonomy (GTDB): domain Bacteria; phylum Bacillota; class Clostridia; order Oscillospirales; family Oscillospiraceae; genus F23-B02. Next base: position 6,938 of record CAZWID010000038.1, read on the forward strand.
AGACCTCGCACTGTCCGAATTTCCTATATCCCGCAGCAACGACGGTTCCGTCACTGCGCAAGCCTACGCAGTGATACTTTCCGGCAGATATAGCAGCTATGTTCTTCCACTCATTTGCACGGCGCAGCCCGTACTTATCGACAAATACGCATCTGACCGTACCGTCGCTGCGCAGAGCCGCAGCGCACTTTGCACCGCAGGAGAGACTTTTTGCCTTGACACTGCCGCCGTTGTCGGAAGTCGCCTTTTTCTGCTTGTTTTCATTTACCGGCACCGTTTTTTCGGTTTTTTGCATTTCCCGCGAATTTTTCAGATCGTTTATTTTGAGAACAAGTCGATAGCCGTACTCAAAATACTCACGGTCATCGGTGCTTAACTTCGCCGGTGTCCTGTAATTTATAAAATCTCTTGTCTGAATATATGTACAGTACGAGCAAACTCCGTTCAAATACTCGGCACCGCACACCGGACAACGCTGCATATACATCTCTCCCTTGCGGCATTGTTATATAATGATATATTATACCAAAATCGCAGCGTACAGGCAATAGATATTAGACGTTTTACTCCGTTTTTTTCTGTTTTCTTTCAAATACGTCAATACGGCCTTGCATCCTCACCCAAGCTCTCCTTCAGCTTTTGCAGTGCCTTCTTCTCTATTCTCGACACATAGGAGCGACTTATGCCACAATGCTCCGCCGTCTCACGCTGTGTCAGCGGCTTTGAGTTTTCCAAGCCGTAGCGCAGTTTTATAATGCGTGCTTCCCTGTCCGTCAGCACGGCATCCACAAGCTCTCGAAGCTTTTTGCATATCTCGAAGTTGCCGACTATATCGCACAGCTCATCATCCTGAGCAATAACATCCATAAGCGACAAACTGTTTCCTTCTCCGTCGTTCTCCAATGCATCGGATAGGCTCACGTCACACGCGGTCTTTTTCCTGCTTCTGAAGTGCATCAGTATTTCGTTTTCGCAGCAACGGCTTGCATAGGTGGCAAGGCGGACACCCTTTTCCGGACGGTAGGTGTTTATTCCCTTGATAAGCCCTATTGTGCCGATGGATATAAGGTCGTCCATATCCTCACCTTGAGTGTAGTATTTTTTTATAATGTGGCTGACAAGCCTCATATTGTGCTCCACAAGCGTATTTCTTGCGTCGATGTCGCCGTTTTGCCATCTCCGGAGGCACTCTCTTTCCTCCTCTGCCGACAGCGGTGCCGGAAATGATCCGTTCGGTGAAATGCGAAGCATGAGCAAGGTACCGCCGATAAGCAGCAAAAGTGCGGATTCCAACACTGTTATCACCCCCAATTCAGCATATTGCGCCATTGTATGTCCGATTCCAAAACTTGTGCTTGCAATAATGCGCCGTCGGAGATAAAATATCTTCAAAAGTATTGGGGGGATTCTTCGCTATGCACACACCTGACGATCTGTATTTTCACGACCACGGCGACGGAATATTGCACTGTCATGAGCACAAGCCAGACGAAGATATTCATGAGCATGAGGAGCATGAGCATCCGCATCACGGACACCCGCACTATCACGAAAATACCAAAGCTGTCGTAAATCGTCTTGCAAGAGCTATCGGGCATCTCGAGTCCGTCAAGCGTATGGTCGAAAACGGTCGCGATTGTACAGACGTTCTGATCCAGCTTGCCGCGGTGCGTTCCGCACTTAACAGCACGGCAAAGGTCATCCTCAAGGATCACCTTGAACACTGCATTACCGACGCCGTCGAATCCGGTGAGCCCGAACGTATTGATGAGCTCAATGCGGCGATTGACAAGTATATAAACTAAAAAGTACACAAAAAAACGTTTCAGCTTGTCGGCTGAAACGTTTTTTATATAGCAAATTATTATTTTGCGTTGAAGATCTTAAAGATGCTGTCGAAGGGGTCTTCCTCACCACTCTGTGCGGGTGCGGGAGCTTCCTTTCTCTCTGCCTTCTCCGCCGCTGCGGTATATAGTCCCTGCGGTCTTTCACGCACGGGCTCTGCAGCCTTTGCGGGTGCAACGGGAGTTGCGGGAGCTTCCTCGAAGCCGGTTGCAATAACCGTAACTCTGATCTCGTCCTGCATATTCTCGTCGAAGGTAGCACCGAAGATGATGTTTGCATCGGGGTGCGCCGCTTCCTGAACGAGATTTGCCGCTGCTTCGACATCCTCGAGTCCCATGTCCTCGGAGCCGGTAATGTTGATAAGAACACCGTGTGCGCCGTTGATGGAGGTCTCCATAAGCGGGCTTGCAACCGCCATACGGGCAGCGTCCTCCGCCTTGCCCTTGCCTGCGGCACGACCGACGCCCATATGTGCAAAGCCCGCATTCTTCATTATGCAGGTGACGTCGGCAAAGTCGAGGTTTATAAATCCGGTATTCTTGATAAGGTCGGATATACTGGTAACTGCCTGACGGAGAACATCGTCCGCAATCTCAAAGGCGTTTGCAAGAGTGACCTTCTGATCGGTTGCGTATTTGAGGCGGTCATTGGGGATTATCAGCAGAGAGTCGACTCTGCCGAGCATCTCCTTGATACCGGAGTTTGCCTGATCCATACGGCGTTTGCCTTCAAACTTGAAAGGCTTGGTCACTACGCCGACTGTGAGTATTCCGGCTTCACGGGCAATATCGGCAACGGTGGGTGCCGCGCCGGTACCTGTGCCGCCGCCCATACCTGCGGTTATGAAAACCATATCGGCGTCTTCCATTGCCTTGGCGATATTGTTGCGGCTTTCTTCCGCACTCTTTTTACCGATCTCGGGATCGGAGCCTGCGCCCTGACCGTGAGTCAGCTTTTCTCCTATCTGGATCTTCTGATCCGCATTGGAGACTGCCAAAGCCTGCTTATCGGTATTGACTGCAATGAACTCAACACCCTGAGTTCCGCTCTTAACCATTCTGTTGACAACATTGTTGCCTGCGCCGCCGATACCGACGACTTTTA
>CAZWID010000039.1:0-9858 GCA_964634065.1 uncultured Oscillospiraceae bacterium
GAGGAAGGTCTCGAGGTCACGATATACAGCCGCATAAAGCATATATACAGCATATACCGCAAAATGTACGCACAGAAGCTTGACATAAACGTCATCTTCGACCTCTGTGCGTTCAGAGTCATAGTCGACACGATACCCGATTGCTACAACGTTCTCGGCATCATACACGATATGTTCAAGCCCGTACCGGGCAGATTCAAGGACTATATCTCGACGCCGAAGCCGAATATGTACCAGAGCGTGCATACGACGGTCATAGGCGGTGAGGGCATACCCTTCGAGGTGCAGATACGCACATGGGATATGCACCGCACTGCGGAATACGGTATCGCCGCCCACTGGAAGTACAAGATGGGCGACAGCGGCGTTAAAACAGGTGACGAGGAAAAATTCGCATGGGTACGCAGACTGCTTGAAAGTCAGCAGGAGTCCGATGCGACGGACTTTTTCCACAATCTCAAAATAGATATGTTTGCCGACGAGGTGTTCGTGTTCTCACCGAAAGGCGACGTTATAAATCTGCCTGCCGGTGCAACTCCGATAGACTTTGCCTACAGCATACATTCGGCGGTCGGCAACAGCATGGTGGGAGCGTCGGTTAACGGCAGGATAGTTACCTTCGACCATGTTCTGCAAAACGGCGACATCGTCGAGGTACGCACTGCGAAAAACGCACCCGGTCCGAGTCGTGACTGGCTGAACATCGCAAAGAGCGGTTCGGCAAGAACGAAGATAAAGCAGTGGTTCAAGAAGGAACGCCGCGAGGAAAATATCGTCCGCGGCAGGGAAATGTTTGAAGCCGAGCTCAAGAACAGAGGACTCAGGCTTGAGGACATAACGGACGATGAAGTCCTGCCGCTGATGCTCAAAAAGGTTGCCTGCTCAAATCTTGAGGAGCTTTACGCTTCGATAGGCTACGGCGGTATGACCGCAACAAGAAGCGTCAACCGCATGAAGGACGAGCTTGCGCGTCTGCACCATGCCACCGAGAAAAAGACCGTGCTCGACAAGGTCACGGAGGCGGCGGAGCGCAGGGAAACTCAGGCACAGAAAAAAACAAAGCCCATCCACGGCGTACTGGTCGAAGGGTTGGACAACTGCCTTATAAAATTTTCACGCTGCTGTACTCCCGTACCCGGAGACGAAATAGCCGGCTTCATAACAAGAGGACAGGGCGTGTCCATCCATCGCCGCGACTGCGACAATTACCGCCGCAGAAAGGATAAACCGGACTCCGAGGGACGTTGGATAGACGTCGAATGGGCGGAAGATATTAACGAAATCTACACGACCTCCGTAACGGTGGTGTCGCATGAGCGGAGCGGACTTATTATGGACATTGCGACGGTGCTCAATTCACTGAATGCAAAGGTGAGGAGCATGAACGCAAGAGACGTTGACGGCAGCCGCTCGATAGTGAACATCACGCTTGAGGTCAAAACGCTTGACAATCTGAGAGTCGTCATAAACAAGCTGTCCTCCGTCAAGGGAGTCAGCGAGGTCAGCAGAAACGGAAGGAGCAGAAATGAGAGCGGTACTGACAAGAGTTGACAGAGCATCGGTCGCAATAGGCGGCGAAACAAAGGCTGCGATAGGCAAGGGCTTTTTAGTGCTGCTCGGTGTCCATGAGGATGATACCGAGGCACAGGCGGATAAGATAGCGGACAAGATCTGCGGTCTCAGGATATTTGAGGACGAAGCGGGAAAGATGAATGTCAATCCCTCCGACGCAAATGCGGAGCTGCTTATAATCAGCCAGTTCACTCTGTTTGCCGACTGCAAGTCACGGCGACCGGGCTTTTCCCATGCGGCAAGACCCGACAAGGCGATACCGCTGTATGAACGCGTGATCGCGCTTTGCAGGGAACGCGGCTTCAAAGTCGGAACGGGCGAGTTCGGTGCCGAAATGAAGGTTGAATCGGTAAACGACGGTCCCGTTACGATAATTTTAGATACAAAGGAGCTGTAAGATATGCTTATTAAGATTATACCCGTAGGTCAGCTTGAGGCGAATTGCTATATAGTTACCGACGAAAACACTCTCGAGTGCGCCGTTATTGATCCGGGTGACGAGAGCAATGCCATACTCGATTATATTGAGGACAATAAGCTCATCTGCCGTGCGATACTGCTCACTCACGGGCACTTTGACCATGTCGGTGCGGTGGGCACCGTTGCCGACGAAACCGGAGCGACGGTGTATATAAACCCCGACGACGAGGGCTACAGGGTCGGTATGAGCGGCATGATGTTTAAGCTCCCCGAGGGCGGCAAAACCTATGTCGACGGTGACGTTGTGAAGGTCGGCTCCCTCGAGTTTGCGGTCATGACTACCCCGGGACACAGTCCCGGAAGCGTGTGCCTCATCTGCGGCGACGCACTGTTCACGGGAGATACGCTGTTTCGCGGCTCCTGCGGCAGAACCGACCTCCCCGGCGGAGACATGGATGCGGAAATGCGCTCATTAAAACGCATATGCGCCTTGCCCGGTGACTATGAGGTATATCCCGGACACATGGACCCGTCCTCTCTGGAGCGTGAACGCCGCTTCAATCACTACTGCCGCGAAGCAATGGCAAGATACTGAATTGAATTATGAGCAAAAAAAGACGCCGTCGGGCGTCTTTTTTATTACTTAATTATCAATTATCAAAACATAAGCTTGAACAGGTTTTCGTCGTTTGCGAGGTTGCTCATCTCGGAGACAAAGAGGACATCCGTCACGTTTGCGGATTCGACGAGAGCTCTCACCGAGCCGTTATAGTAGCGCAGATCGAGCATTATTATGTTTTCGTAATCGGCGGTCAAAAACGGCGCAAGGGAGTTTGCAAAGGAGTCCTTTATGACAAGCAGGGTTTTGCCGTTTTGCACACCGCCGCTTATAATCATCTGCGCCTTGTTGCCGCCGAAGAACACGGTGTATTTATCCTTCTTCTCGAGAGCCGACATATCGTATACATCGATATCCTTACCGTCGGCAAAGACGCTCACGGTATCGGAAACGGGAGCAATATAAACCTCATCGGGAACGGTGGAGGAGTCGAGCGTTTTGGAGTAGGTGGTGCCGAGGAAAGAGTCACTCACGCGCTCAAGCTCACCGACATAGGCACCCTGTCCGTTCATTATGCTGCCGTAGGCTATCAGTGCGCCCCGAGTCGTCCAGTGATGGTCGGTGCGATAGAAGATATATTCGTCCGAATGCTCACTCAGAGCGGCATGGATGTCGGGCAGATATGCCGAGGAGCCGAGGAAATCCTTTGCCGTCTCATACAGTGCGGCGGCATCGTACATTTCGGCGTTTGCCGGAAGCTTATCGGAAAGCACGGTACCTGCCGAGGGAACCAATGCGACGGTCGCGTCGACACCGCAGTAGTCGATGAAATCCTTTATAATGTCGAGGTTTTCCGCATAGCGTTCGGAATTTACGTCGTTTGCCGTTATCTTCTCCATGTAATATCCGTCGTCGCAGATATAAGCACCGCCGATATCGCGAAAACCGACAAGGAGCTTTGCCTTTGTGCCGACCTCCGTCCAAAGATCCCTTGCGGGAAACTGATCGCTCAGATACTTGGAAAGGCTGCTCTGAAAGCTTCCGTCAAGCACCGTGTCGAGATTCAGGGTCGGAGCGGTTTGAAGCATACGGTTTTCGTTGTCGGAAAAATCGTTGTCGGGACTGAGGAATATGAAGGCGGTCGGCAAAACGATTATCGCAAGAAAGAGGCATATGAAGCCGATGTAGAGTTTTTTCATGCCGAGCACCTCCTTAGAATCTGAAGTAGAGGAAGGGATTGTAGCTGTCCACCACAAGGAACACCATGCACAGGCACAGTATCAGCAGTGCACCGAGAGCCTTTGCGCAAAATGCCGAAGCCTCACCCATGTGCAGCTTTTTGCCGACGGTTTGAGCAAGGTATTTGGGAAGCTGTGTCGATGCGATGCAGAGTATCACAAGCAGTCCCGCTCTTGTGCCGAGAAGGTAGAGATCGAGTCCTCCCGTAAGCCCGTTTGCGCCGAACATGGAGCCGAGGTAGGGCAGCAGCACGGTGATATCATCGCAGGCAAAGATGACCCAACCGATGATTATCACAAACAGCGAATAAACGTGCCGCAGTACGGACGGGACTTTGTCCAGCACCTTGAGCAAAAACAGCTTTTCGAGCACGAGGAATACAAAGTAATACAGTCCCCACATGAGAAAATTCCAACCCGCACCGTGCCACAGTCCGGTGAGTGTCCAGACTATGAACAGGTTGAGTATCTGCCTTGCCTTGCCCTTGCGGTTGCCGCCGAGGGGAATGTAGAGATACTCTCTGAACCAAGTGCTGAGCGTTATGTGCCATCTGCGCCAGAACTCGGTTATGCTCTTTGACTGATAGGGATAGCGGAAGTTTTCGGGGAAGGCAAAGCCGAACATACGACCGAGACCTATCGCCATATCGGAGTAGCCCGAGAAGTCGAAATAAATCTGGAAGGTGTATGCCAGTGCACCGAGCCATGCCATCAAAACGGAGGTGCTGCCGCCGAGAGCGTATATCTCGTCCCACAGAGCACCGATCTGATTGGCAAGCAGAACCTTTTTCCCGAGACCGACTACAAAGCGGCAAATACCCTCCGCAAAGTCCTTTGCGGTGACGCTCCTGTCGTCAAGCTGCGCCTCGACGTCGGCGTATCTGACGATGGGACCCGCGATAAGCTGAGGGAACATCGTGATATACATACCGAAGTTCAGAATATTCCGCTGAACCTTAACATCGTCCCTGTAAACGTCTATAGTATAGCTCATCGCCTGGAAGGTATAGAAGCTTATGCCGATGGGCAGGGCAAGATACAAAAGCCCGATGTCGGCACTGAGCGCACGGTTAAGATTCGTAATGACAAAGTCGGTGTATTTAAAAACGCAAAGCAGCCCGATGTCCACGATGACGGACAGCGTAAGCAAAAGCTTTGAAAGTCGTCTGTTTCCCCTGTACTTGTCAAGGAGCAGACCGAAGCCGTAGTTTGCGGCGATGGAGAACATCATGAGAAAGACGTACTTCGGCTCGCCCCATGCATAGAATACGAGAGAGACCAAAAGCAGGAAGCAGTTTCGCATCCGCTTTGGGCAGATATAGTAGCCCGCTAAAACAAGGGGCAGAAATATACATATAAATACCGTATCGCTGAATACCATACCGTTTCCTCTGTAAAAATTATTTTATAAAATCTTCAAATGCGGCTTTGACCGCGGAGTTGTTGTCCGTCATTATCAAAACGGCGTATCTGCCGCTTGAAAATACAAGTGCGTTTTCGGCTCTTTGAACCTCGGAGGTTGCATATGATTCATAAAAGCTCACACGATTCTGCCTATGTAGTTTAAGTGAAGCCTCTGCCTCCGATACGTCACCGGCGTCCTTTACGGCGATGACCGCTATCTCGTACGATTCGGGACCGTTTGCGTAGCTGACAAAGTATGCGTCGACCTTATCGTAATCGATATCGGAAATGTAGCCGAAGCTTACTTCGCCTTTTTCGTCGGAGCTCGAGACGGAGAGCATCTCGGGAAGATCCTCTGCCGCTTTCTCCATTGCGACACGGAGATCGTACATACTCACGGTTTCCTTATCGCCGCCGCAGGAGCAAAGCGAAAGGCAGAGGATCAGCAGAAGAAGACCGGATACAAGTCTTTTCATATCAGCCCGCCTCCGGAGTCTTGTCTCCCGTCCAATACTCATCGTCTCCGTAACTGTCGTCCCAATAGTCATCCCAATAATCGTCGGGAAGCTGCTCGAGATCGTCGAAGGAATCGGAGACCGCACTCTCTATTCTATCATACGCATCCTCGGGTATGTCAATAGGTTCGGAGGGCTCAATGTAATTATTCATAAAGCCGTCTATGTTAAGAAACAGGATATACTGTCCGTCGACTTCACACCAGTACCATGAAAGGTAAAGATCCATGTAATCCACGGAATTGTTCAGAAGACTCTCTATGCTGCTCATCATTTCGTTCACAAGCACAGCTTCGGCATCGCCTATCTCGACCTTGAAGGCAAAGGCGGACGCACTCTGCTCGTTTTCTATGACCTCTCTGACCGCCGCGGGAAGGTCATAGATATCGTCACAGACGACCTTGTTCATATAGGCATAGTTGTACTTTGTGCCGGTTGCGGCGGGGAAGTATTCGGTGTCCCAGCTTTGATCCTGCGACATCATGCTGTCATTGCGGTTAAAATGCGAATATCCGCCGACACCGACATCGGAGTACACATCGGTATGATACCATTCGCCGTCAAGCTTTACGAGATCCCATGAGTGGTAAAGCTCGGTGTTGTGCACGACCATGCAATCGATGTCGAGCATCTGCATAAAGAGACGGAAGGTCGTCGCATAGCCGACGCAGACCGCATTGTGGAACTTGAGCACACCGTAGGGATTGTCACAATCCTGCTGAGTGTCGGGAACAACGAGGAAAGAGCCGGTGTCACTTGCAAGCGTCGAGGTCATCCAGTCGTAGACGGCAAGCTCCTTTTCGTAGTCGCTCATGCCCTTGTCGATTATCTCATCGAGCACTTTGGATGCCATATCGAGGGTTTCCTTTTCCTTGTCGGAAAGGTCGTCTCTGTCGCCGGACTTATACGCATCGGATATTGCTGCCGTCGACTTTATCGTGTACTCATCGGCAATGACGACATCGTCCTCCTTGGTTTCGCCGCCGTTTGCCGCGGTGAGGCTTTGCAGAGCGGCATCGGTGTCGCAGAGCTTTGCAAGCAGGACTATGTTCATGACAAATACCGCAATAACAATAATGCACATGAATACACAGAGTACGTGAAGCAACTCCTTGCCGTTTATGATTTTTTCCATTCTAATCGCTCCTTTTCACGGAAATTGATATACAGACGGATACGAAGTGTCGTTTGTTCCGCATCCGGTAAATATGACACTTGTCAGCGTGACGCAAGTGTTATATACTGTAAGCATGAAAAATGTATTTGCCATTATAAATAAAGATAAACCGAAGCTTGTTTCCGTCGAGTTCGATTTGATACGCTCCGCAAACGGCGACAGTGCCGCGGTGCTGCCGTTTCGGTACTCGGACGATTATTTCAAGGGCTCCGCCTGTGCATACGATCACCGACTGTGCATTTTAAGCCTCGGATTGACGATGAGCACCTTTGCGTTTAAGGGTGACGGAGATGCCCGTATCAGGAAATCGCTTTTAAACATGGGCTTCAAAGAGGATACCATTCTAAGCCGAAAGTTTGAAAAGGTCAAGCCTATTAGCGATACTTGTGCATATGCCTTTGCGACAAAGCGCATTTCGGGTACGGATGAAAAGCTTCTTGCAGTCACGATACGCAGTCACCGATACGGCGGTGAGTGGGTGAGTAACGCCCATGTCGCAAGCGAAAAGCAGGAGGGCTATGCCGCAGGCTTTAAAGCGGCTGCCGACAAGGTCTATAACGCACTGAAAAAATACATAGCGGAGCATAAGCTCGATAAGTCGAAGCTCAAGATATGGGTCACGGGATTTTCCAGAGGTGCGGCGATATCGAACGATTTGGGGCACCTTATAAATTCCGGTCTCGGGCTCAAAAAGGACAACGTGTTTGTGTACACCTTTGCGACGCCGAACACGGTCAGCGACGATAATTGGGTGTTTTACGATAACATATTCAACATACTGTCCGAAATGGATGCGGTGCCGAGAGTGCCGCCGCAATCGTGGGGCTTCCGCCGCTTCGGTACGGATCTGTGGCTACCCTGCAAAAGTCGCAGAGGCGAGGCGGTGTATACCGAGAGACTCACGCTCATGCGGCAGAGGTTCGACGGGATAATGCAGGCGACCGGAACGCCGGACAGCGTATATGCTCCGTATGAGGATCAGGAGAAAACGCTCGACCTTTTGATGGATTACGTCGATGATCTCATTCGCGACCCCGTTTCCTATGAGGAGGACGGGTATCAGAGCTTCATCATGGATTATCTGAGCTGCAAGGTGTACGGCAGCAAGGTCGATCTTCGCAATTTCATTCGCTTTTTGCTTGACGGCAACCGTGAATTTGCGGACGAATTTTGCCTGATGCTTGAGCAGTGGGACAAAAGCGGTGCGATACAGAAGGCGCAGCGCATAGGAAGCCTCAACGTGAAGCTTGCCTCCACGCTTAAAAAACACATTTCCGGAGACAAGGCTCCGGCACTTGAAATAGTCGGACTTGCACTGGGCATACTTGCGCGCTATGCCGCAAGGCTCACGGCGGATAAGGTCACAAAGGGCGGACAGGATTATTACTACGAACAGCTAATACGCCTTTTGGTTGATGCCTATCATATGGGCGAAAGCTCACCGGTGCTGATGCAGCATTGGCCCGAGACCTATCTTGCATGGCTCCTTTCGGGTGACGAGAGAACTCTCTACAGAACGGACAGCTATCACCGCGATTCGGTGAAATAAACAAAGAAACGGAGAGACGGAATGAATAAAACACTTGTGATAATGGCAGCGGGACTCGGTTCGCGCTACGGCGGCGTAAAACAGATGGACGGAGTGGGTCCCGACGGCGAGATACTTATGGAGTACGCGATATTCGATGCCTTGCGTGCCGGCTTTGACAGGATAGTCATGATAATAAAGCCCGCCATGCTGAATGATATCAGGGAACGCTGCGGCGACAAGATAGAAAAAAGCACGGGAATTAAAATAGATTATGCCTTCCAGACTCCCGACAGATACACGGGGAAAAAACCGATGCTTGCCGAAAGAACGAAGCCGCTCGGCACCGTTCATGCGGTCATATGCGCAAAGGAGCTTATAAAAGGTCCCTTCGCCGTCATAAACGCCGACGATTACTACGGCAAGGATGCCCTCGGCGTTATCGCGCCGGAGCTTGAAAAGCTGCAAAACGCAGGCGATGCGACGATGGTTGCCTACAGGCTGAAAAATACGGTCAGCGAGTTCGGGACGGTGACAAGAGGCGTATGTGCCGAGACCGACGGATATTTAAGCTCCGTCACCGAGACCTATAAGATAAAGCTTTTCGCCGACGGTACGATAAGAGATACCTCGGAGCGTGAGGACGGACCCGTCCTGTCACCCGACAGCTTGGTGTCCATGAATATGTGGGGCTTCTCGGAAAAGGTTCTCGATGTCATGGAGCGGTACTTTGCCGATTTCGTCGACGGGACAGCCGAGGACGACAACAAGTCCGAGTGCCTGCTGCCGATAATGGTCGGTGAGCTCATAAAGAGCGGCAGTATGAAGGTCAGCGTTTTGAGCTCTCGGGATAAGTGGTTCGGTCTGACATATAAGGAGGACAAGCCCGGTGTCGAAGCCGCTCTGCAAGCTCTGCATCAAAACGCCACCTATCCCACACCGCTGTGGAAATAAGAAATCAAACGAAAAAATCCGATGCCGTGAAGCATCGGATTTTTCAGTTTAATATGATAGTTATTATTCCTCGTCCTCGGAGTCGTCCTCGTCGAAATCAAACTCGAGGTCGGAGCCGCATATGGGGCAAAGGATGCTGCCGAAGGCAAGATCCTCCTCATAAACCGTGACGACTTCGCCGCATTTGGGACAGGTGACCTCGTACTCGGGCTCATCACCGCAGCAGCCGCAGCAATCCTCATCGCAATCGTCGCAGTCACCGTCGCAATCGCAATCGAAGCACTCATCGTCGTCACCGTAGAGCTCGTCCATAACGAGATCCTCGAGATAAGCCATGTCCTCACAGAGATCGTCCATCTCATCTGCCATATCGGCGGAATTTGCCTCGAGATCCTCAACGTCCGTCGCAAGCGAATCGAGAACGTCTATCATAGCAAGCATGAGCTTGCCCTCTTTGCTGTCCTCACCTATGCCGAGTCCTTCCGCAAGAC
>CAZWID010000040.1:0-9799 GCA_964634065.1 uncultured Oscillospiraceae bacterium
ACAGTCATTTGTGGACAAGGCAAGGATCACCGTTAAGGCGGGCAACGGCGGCAACGGCGCAGTATCCTTCCACCGCGAAAAATACGTTGCCGCAGGCGGTCCCGACGGCGGCGACGGCGGCAGAGGCGGCGACATTGTTTTCGTCGTCGACGACAATATGTCCACCCTTATGGATTTCCGCTACAAGCGCAAATACGTCGCCGCAAACGGTGTTGACGGTTCGGGCAAACGCTGCTCCGGTAAGGACGGCGAGAGTCTGTATATCAAGGTGCCCAGAGGCACTCTCGTGCGTGACACCGAGACAGGCGGCATAATGCACGATATGTCCGACGGCGAGAATTATATCGCCGCAAAGGGCGGCAGAGGCGGTTGGGGCAACAAGCATTTTGCCACACCGACAAGGCAGGTACCCCGCTTTGCAAAGCCCGGTCTTCCCGGTGAGGCGCACGATATAACCCTGGAGCTCAAGCTCCTTGCGGACGTCGGTCTCGTCGGCTTTCCGAACGTCGGTAAGTCAACGCTCCTCAGTGTCGTCAGCAAGGCTCATCCCAAGATAGCAAACTACCACTTCACCACCCTGTTCCCAAATCTCGGCGTCGTTTACGTCGATGAAGGCAGAAGCTTTGTCATGGCGGATATTCCCGGCATCATTGAGGGTGCTTCCGAGGGTGCGGGTCTCGGGCACGACTTTTTGCGTCACATTGACCGTTGCCGTCTGCTTATTCATCTTGTGGATGTCTCCGGCAGTGAGGGCAGAGATCCCGTCGAGGATTTCGACACGATAAATGCCGAGCTCAAGGAATACAGTCCCGAGCTTTTCGAGCGTCCTCAGATAGTCGCCGCAAACAAGTGCGACCTCTGCTGCGAGGATACCGAGAATATTCAAAGGCTCAGAGAGCACGTCACGGCACTCGGTTATGAGTTTTTCGAGCTTTCCGCCGCAACTCACGGCGGCATCCGTGAGCTCACAAAGGCTGCCTCGGACAGGCTTTCGGAGCTTCCGCCGGTTATTCGCTTCGAGGCGGATTACGTTCCTCCAGAGCCCGTTATCGACACAAGCGAGTCTCTTGAGATCACACGCTTCGACGATGTTTGGGTCATCGAAGGACCGTGGCTGCAAAAGCTCATGGCATCGGTCAATTTTGACGACACCGAGAGCATGATGTACTTCGACCGTGTTCTTCGCGACAGCGGAGTGTATAAGCGCATGGAGGACATGGGCATCCGCGACGGTGACACCGTAAGCATCTACGACCTTGAATTTGAATACAGAGATTGAAAAAGAGAGAAGCCTGCGCTTCTCTCTTTTTCATCTATTACCTACTATTACCTATTACATTGCGACTTTTGCGGCGTTCCACGAATGAATCTGATGCGGATTTTCAAAGATATCGTCAAGTCGCTTTATAAACGGCAGTGCCTCTCCGAAGTCAAGTGCCCTGTGATCGAAGGCTATGCATATCGGAAGTACCTGACGTATCTCGATACGTTTTTCGCCGTTTTCATCGGTGATAACCACAGGCTTGTCATACACCGCACCTATGCCGAAGGCACATAGCTGAGGCGGAATTATCTCAAGAAGTCCGACACTGCCCTGCCCTCTGTAAATCGAGCCGATATTGGAAACCGTAACGGTGCCTTGCTCAATGTCCTTTTTCGTGAGCCGATGCGTTTCGGGAATGCTTCTGTACTCTCTTTTATCCTTACCCGTCAGGGTTTTCACTCTGTACTTACCCGTTTTCGAGCCGACAAGTCTGAATACGGTCTGTAATATCCTTCCCTTTTTAAGTGCCTTGATCGTATTGTCCATAGACACCTCGAACATCACTTCGTTGACATTCGTCCTTTGGAGACGCTTTGTAACGTCGCTTATGTACTCCGTCATTTCATCGAGATTTTTGCTCTCGAAGTTGTGGAGATTTACCGTCATCATTTCGCCAGTGGGCATAAGCATGGGCATTGATATGTTTATATCCTCGAAGATTTTTATCCTTCCGCGAACAAGTCTGCGACTGTAATCGATATGAGAGTTCATTATGGGAGCCGCCTTGAGCCCCTCCGTAATGACCTTGAGCATAAGCGTATTTATCGTAATCTTTTCCGCGCCGCCGCGGTTAAGATTCAATTTCCTGTACTCCTTCATAAACTCCGTGACATCCGGTTCGTAATTATATACCGCATGGGGAATCGTCTCCCAACTCTCCGTCGTCATATTCGCGACGATTTTTCTCTGTATTCCGAAGTTTATCGTGCCTATAGTTTTCATGCTTTTTCCTCTCAAATCTTGACATATATCCCGCAAATGATGCAATAATATACGAAATCGCGGTATTTGTCAAGTCTTAAAATGACAGTTTACGGGATAAGCATGACCAGTGTTCCGGCAACGATCGCGACAAGACCGATACCGGATTTTTTCGACAGCTTTTCGCGGAACACGATATAGGAAAACGCAACGGTCACGAGAATGCTGAGCTTGTCAATGGGGACGACAACGCTGGCAAGTCCGTCCTGCAAGGCTTTGTAATAGCAGAGCCAAGACGCTCCCGTCGCGAGTCCCGACAGGCATATAAAGCCGAGCTCTTTCTTCGAAACAGCGTGAACGTCGTGCTGCTTGCCCGTTGCGAACACCATCATCCACGACATTAAAAGCACGACAAGAGTGCGAATTGCGGTACCGAGATTCGATTCCACACCGGAAATGCCCACTTTTCCGAGAATGGCGGTTAAGCTTGCAAAGACCGCGGAGCCGACGGCATACAGCAGCCAACCTCTGCCCTTACCCCGTTCGGGCTGTGCATCCTTCTTTTCTATCATCATAAACGTGCCGACGGCGATAAGAACGACTCCGATAAGCTTCGGCAGGCTGACGCCCTCCCTCAGGAAAACAAACGCAAGCAATATGGTCAGAACCGTACTCGATTTGTCAATTGGAACGACCTTGTTGATATCACCGAGCTGCAACGCCTTAAAATAGCAGAGCCACGATGCCCCCGTCGCAAGTCCCGAGAGAACCAAAAACAGCAGGGTTTTTCCGTCGATGCTCCCGATTTTGTCCTGCGACCCGACAATGAACACCATGAGCCACGAGAAAAGGAGCACAACGACGGTGCGAATGGCGGTCGCCACCGTCGAATCCGTTTTTCGTATTCCACATTTCGCCAAAATTGAAGTCACTCCCGCGAAAAACGCGGAGCCGAACGCAAATACAATCCACATGATATAAAACCTCCGGAATTATTATAGCACTCCGATATGAAAAGTCTATATCCGGCGGCAAATTATACGCGGTTTATGACAGCTCATAGACTATATCGAGGTGACAGGGCACTATCGCTTCGATGCGCCGCTTTACCTCGGCAAGCTTATCGGCATCACCGACAGTGCTTTTTATCTTCACCCTCAGCGTCAGCGCGGTATCGCTCTCGAAAGCCTCGGCATCGGCTCCGCAGGCAGGCAAAACTCTGTTCAGCTCCGACAAGGTCATGCAGCGGTTTTTCATGCCAAGCACCGCTTTGACGGTGCGCCGTCGCTCTGCTTCGCTTTGCGACGGAATCCCTATACCCAGCAGCTTTTCGTATTCACCGAGCTGCTCCTCCGTTGCGGTATCGGCATTGCGGCGCAGGTCAAGCATCTCCAGTATATCATAGGCATAGTCGAGTGCCCTGCCCTCACAGGCTATCTCGTCCGCTCCGAAGCCGTCGTCGAGCTCGTACAGTCCCAAAGGCTTCAGCGTTCGCTTTAAAAAATCGGCATACGCCATACTCACACCCCCGTGACGCCGATTGTTCCGATAATCGGCAATTCGTTTGCCGCCGTCTCGATATCCTCCGCCGGCTGCGTCAGCGTATAGTTCTGCACACCGTCGACGGAGTATATCACCTTCGACAGCTCTGCCCTCGTTATGTCGCAGCCCAAAAGCTCGGCGCAAAAGTAGTTTTGCACCGCGGTTTTGACTTTATCCGCAACGGTTGATGCGACATATCCCGTTTTCGCCTTGACCGACGCTTCCACCGCTATGGGCACTCTTATCGGAGCTTTCACCTTGACGTCGACGCAGACCTCTCTGTTTTCGTCAAGCAGCGATTGCACCGCACTCACCGTCGACTCCGACGGTGAGTTCTCATCTGTCGCAATAACAACATCCACAGTCCCGACACCTCTGTTCTTCGGTATCACGTTTGCCGCGACGACGCTCGGAACAGTCATCGCAAGAGTCCTGTAGTATGCCGCGCTGCCGCCGTTTATCATACTTTTGTAGCTTTCCAAGACTCTGCGGCGCAGAGAAGCGTCGTCCTCCGCATCCTTTCCGCCGGTAAATGCAGTCGGATTCGTACACGATACGACGCCCTCCGGTGCCAACATCATGAGTCGTATACCGTTTGCCGCGGCATTGCCCGCAACGCCTCCTACGGTCGCTTCGGCTGCAAGCTCGCAATAGCCGGTCTCGGAGCTTATGCTTCCCGCTTCGAGGGTCACATATTCCGTTCCGTTGTCGCCCTTGCATCGTGTGCCTTTCGGGACGCTTGCACTCACGCCCGATGCCGCGGTAAATCTCAATGTGCCTGTAGCTTTTGTCGCAGGGGTGCGTGTCAGCCCTCTGAGCTCGGCAAAGGAGTCAAGATTCTCTCCCGTTGCCGTCTGCGGTGCGGTCTGCGTCATGACATATTCCGCTTCGCAGTAGAGCGTGTAAAGCTGCGCTGCCAAAGCGAGAAAGCGCAGCGACATATCGCCGCCGTCGCAAAGTGTAAGTCCCGACGCTTCCTCAAAATCCGACTTCAGCTCGGCATATATCTCATCCGTTGTTTTCATTGTTTCAGCTCCTTATCACCTGTTCTGTTGAAAAGCTGCCGCCGCTCCACGAGAATTTCAGCAAAAGCTTTATTGTGTCCTCCTGCGGATAGCTTATTGCGACACTTTCCAACTCAACGCCGTCCTCATCCGCCAATGCCTCGGATACATACTGCCGCACGCTGAGCTCTTTGTTTTCCTGTTCTTCATCGCACAGCAGACTGTGCAGCCTGCTGCCGTATTCGGGTTTTGGCCAAAAGCTTCCGCGCTTTGCGGCGAGCTTCATCATGACTCTCTGCGAAAGCTCCTCCGCACCGCTCACGGTATCAAGACTTGCGCCGACGGCGACATAGCGTCCGTTTTTAAGTTTGAGTTCCATAAGGCTCACTCCCGTTTATAATCAATTTCCCGCACAGCTCGACTCTGCCATCGGAGTGCAGCGTTATCGATGCCGCGCCGTTTTTGATGAGGATATCGCCCTCCGAAAGTCCGTCGGGTACGTCATCGGCGCACACACCGAGAGCGGCAAATACGCCGTCCTTTGTTTTGAGCACAAGCTGCTCCTCTCCCGCCTTCGGTATTCTGAGCACTCCGGAGGCGGCGATCAGCGTGACCCCGCGATGCTCACAGTCTCCGACAAGTGCGGGCTCGGTGCCGCCCATGCTCACCCTTGCAAGCTCGGCGCAGCTCTCCTCTCTCCTGCTGTCGAATATGCCGTTTAAAATCATGTTTGCACCTCCGCTGTTACCTCTGAGCCTGCAAAGTCCGCCGCGGTAAAAGACCTCACTCTTATGACTTTAAAGCTGCCCTTCAGTCCGAGAACCGAGCTTTCCAACTTCACTGTGTCTCCGACCTCCATCGGAAACTGCTTGGCAAATCTCATTGTCACGGTGAATTTTTCTCTTGCCGACTCCTTTATCTGATATATTGCGGTGTAGCGCATCGCCTCGGCACCCGTTGCCTTCGGCACGGTGATTATTCTGTGGCAGCTTCCGCCTCTGTCGATAAACGGCTGATTCTTAACGCCGTACTTGGCACCTGTGCTGCGGTTTTTTACAAGCAGCGTCGATATCATGCCGTAGCGTCTGTCTCTGTGTCGCAGCTCAATGAGGTGGCTGTCATCGCTTATATTGTGCGTTTCGCCGTCATGAGTGCCGAGCAGCAGTGTGCCGTCTCCGGTAAACCTCGGCTCCGCAATTCCCGAAAGGCTGCAAAAGCGTTTTACGACGCTCCATTCGCTCTCTCCTTGCGACACCGTGAAATCAGACAGGGTCGGCAAGGTTCCTGCGACATCTACATCAATGCCGTAGGGTGCAATGTGCCGCTCTATGAGCAGTGCGGTGCTTATTGCCGTATACTCGGCAGCGGCAGCTTCGTTGTCAAGCAGCAGTGCCGCCATTGATCTGCCGCAGAGCGAAACGGTGCTGCCGTTGCCGTTTATCTCGACCTCATATTCGTCAATGCGACCGTAAAACACCGTAGTGCCGTCGTGCTCTGCCGAGAATCGGTTTGCCGCCGCAAGCTTTTTAAGCAGTGTCGGCGTAAATGCAAAGCAGACCGCAAAAGCGTCGCAGGGCTCACCTCTGCCCGTTTCGATGTCCCATGATATGAGCGGAGGGAGCTTTGTCATTTCACCGTCTTTATCATATATGTAGCCCGTCATTTTCTCACTCCGTTCTTATCACCTGTCCCACATTCAGGACATTCGGGTTCTTTATTTGGGGATTCAGCTTCAAAAGCTTTTCCGCACTTATGCCCATATCGCTTGCGAGCTCTCCGATGCTCTCATCGCTTTTGACGGTGTAGGTTTCCCTCTCCGTCGATCCGTCGTCGCTCTCCTGTATCGGCGCGTATCCGCTGCCGTCGCTGTATTCGACAAAACGGAAGGAGTAGCGCACATAGTTTTCGAGCGGTTCCTCGATCACGCTGAGCTTTTCAAATACCGCGAACACGCTCGGCCACAGAGGATGCACAAGCACCCCATGACCTCCCTGGGAAAACAGCATCGCCAGCTTACGAAACTCGGCATATGCGTTCTCACCGAAAAATTCTCCTTCGCCCGAAAAGACTCTTGCGCAGTTGCCGAGGTCCTGTGCGATGAAGCCGGAAAACGGCAGCTTCATGCAGCTCACACGTCTTTCGTAGGATATCTCGAAGCTGTAGGGATTGTGCTGCCATATATAATCTTTAAACCTCATCGATCCTAACATACAGACCTCCTAATACAGCTCAAGCCGCTTATCGTATCGGCGTGAGCCTCTCTCCAATATTTCCGACAGCTCCTCCGCACCGGGGAGCTGTTTTTGCGGCAACGCATCTGCGGTGCTTTGTTTCGCGGAAGTGCTTACAGTTTCCCGTCTTGCTCCTGCGGACAGCATCGAGAGCAAGATTGCTGCCGTACTCTCATTCATCCGACATTACCTCCTCAAAGTATTGCGGAAAAAATGCCGCCGATATCTCCTCCGCCTTTTGCTCTCTTGCGTCGAGAACAAGCTGCGCCGCCGCTTTCAGTATATCATCGTCGCCAACGGTCCTTGCTTCTGCGGAAAACGGCGATATTCCCAAGGCTCTCAGCACTTTCCACCGCAGTCTTTCGGTCGGCTGCTTTGCAGCCGACATAAGCTTATCCGCATTCATATTTCCGTCTCCGTTCTCGAAAGTGCAATAATATCGACATTCTCCAAAGCATTTTCTCCGAGCTTGCAGCTTTCCTCCGTCTCGCACCAACGGCAGCCGGAGTAAACGATCCTGCGATCCGGCTTTACGACGACAAGCGAAAAACCGTCGACCGCCGCAAGGTCGATACCGTCGCATATTGTCTCGGAAAGAGCGTAAAGTCGCGTAATGCTTATATGATAGCTCGCCGCACCGACCGCCACACCCACAGGCTGCGACTCACCGAAGGCGGAGATGAGCTTTGTCTGCCGCACGGCTTTGACGCTGTAGCTTTGCACGGCGGCAAGCTTCTTGCCGTCAAGCTCAAGATATATGTCACGGCTTGACGGAAAAATCGCATAATTCATTAAAGCTCTCCTTTCAAAGCAAAGTCCGTAAGTGAAAGGGTATCGGAGTTTAGGCTTGCCGTCGGATATGCTACACCGCAAAGCTCACAGCGGCACTTGAACATACCGAGCTCCGAGGAAAACGAAACGTCGCCGCAGGTAAAGCCGCCGATGTTAAAAAGAATATCAGCCGCATAAATTGCCGAGCGAATATTCTCAGCAAGCTCCAAGCAGCGTGCGGAGGCATATTCGCCTGCGGGAACGTATATGTCAAAGCAGAGAGACGGGCGCAGCTTAAAGCCGTATATCTCCCGCACCTCTCCCGAGACGGTCTCTGTTCCGAGAAAGCCGCCCATTGCGGCTGAAAGCAGCTCTGCCTCTCTCATACCGACGCATACCGCTTCCGCATACCTGTCGAGCTTTTTCGCGGGATAGCTTCGCATTGCTGCTATCCCTGCATTCTTAAGTGTCTCCGTGATTGTATCGAGTATGTGATTATACATTCTCCGACCTCCCCTTCGGGCGCAGCACCGCCTCATAGTGCGAGATGGCATCGGCAAAATATACGGCAGTGCTGCGGCAGACTTCAAAGCAGTCCCCACCGTGCCGCACCGTATTGCCTTCATTTACGGTGCTGCAGCATATGAGCAAATAGCGTTCGCCGTTTTCGACACCTATCGGACATGGCTGTCTGTGAATATCTCCGTCCTTTCGGTGCATGGGCAGCACAAAGCCCTTTGCAGCATTTTCCCCGATCTCAATACTGTCACCGAAGCGGTCTATCGCCTTGAGCACCGTCATCCGAGCACCCCCATAAAGGCGAAATCGTCCGATTCTATGTAGCCTCGCAGCATATTCTCCGCCCGACGGCGCAGGGACGCAGCCGATACCGATTCGCCGCCGAGCTCGACCGATACACTTCCCGCGGTGAATGCGGATATTCTTTCCTCCTGTGAGATCTCGGTCAGCATCGCAACGGCAAGCAATCCCGCTGCGGTGACAAAAAGCTCCTCGATTTCGTCGCAAAGCGCACCGCTTTTCAGTCTGCCTTTAAGCTCCGCCTCGGCAGCCATACACAGTGCGGAAAGCATGGCTTCTCCCTGTGAGCTCACACTCGGCGCAAGCTCTATCGCCTTTGCGATAATATCATTGTTCGTATATGACATATTTACCTCCTTCGGTAAAGGAAGTCCCGAAGGACTTCCTTTACCGTTTTTTGTCGGACGGTCAGACGCTCAGCACCTTGGATGCCTCGGTGTAGAGCTTTGCAAAGCCCGATATACTGGTGATCGCCGCACGTTCAAGCTGACGGTCGATGAGTCTGTCATACTCAACACTCACATCGCCTGCGGATACCATTTCGAGGGCATAGCCCTTATCGAGACCTATAGCCTTACCGGCAGGCAGTGCGGAGCAGCGAATGAGCTTTGCGCCCAGAGGATTACCGGGCTCACCGGTGCCCTGGAAGTTCAGTCCGGTGAGAGGGTTCTGGAACTCGGTGCACTTGAGTATCTTCATCATGACGTCGGGTGCCGCAACGAGGGTGTTCATGGTGTAGGGATCGAAGCTGTTCCAGAACGCGATGAGTTCGGAGTAGGAAAGCTGACCTGCGGTGCCGCCGAGCTCACTGCCTACGGAAAGCACCTCTGCCTGATTCTTGTTGCCGTCACCGTTTGTGATAACGTCAATGGCATCCTCAAGATGCATACGCATGATCTGATTACCGATCTGACGGAGCATTACGGAGAACAGATCAAGGTGCTGGAATCGTATCGCCTCATAGGATGCGACAAGCATTCTGCCCCTCTTTTTCAGAGAGACGAGATGGTCGGCGGCACGGATCTCGGTTTGAGGGATCATTGCGCCCTCACCGACATAACGCAGGCTCTTATCGTCCTCGGAAGCTGCGGAATATATGGAGCGGTAGTCCATGCCGTCAAAGCGGGTGACGGAAGCGGTGATGGACGGCAGGATATTTCCCTCCTCCATACCCGCCTTTACGCTTC
>CAZWID010000041.1:0-9293 GCA_964634065.1 uncultured Oscillospiraceae bacterium
AATACTGACGTATTTCAAGGACGATAACGAAGAATAAGGGCAAAATATCATTGCAAAGGCGGAGTTCGGATACTTCTCCAATGCTTAACCATATGTACACATGAAAAGAAAAACATATTCGGTAGAGCAAACGGGATAAATGCAATAGGGCGAATTGCCGAAAGACGATTGCTTGAAATACCCGAACATTATTCCGCTGTGGAGATTGACAGATATGTTATCATGCCAAATCATGTTCATGCTGTGATCACAATAAAAAACGGTGACATACAGTTGCACGATATTGTAGGGCAGTACAAATCAGGCGTAGCAAGAGAAGCCCATAAAATATTACCGGAGCTCAAAGTTTGGCAAAGATCGTTTTATGATCATATTGTCCGCAATGATGATGAATATGTTCGGGTATGCAAATATATAGACGAAAACAAGCTGAAGCTCAAATGCATGATAAACGGTGATGTTTAAATCAACCGTCAGCACCTAAAACCACTGACAATCCGTCGTAGGGGAGGGTCTTGACCCTCCCGCATAGTCGGAATTGCGACGATATGAAGTGCGGAAAAGACAAATCTGCACTGCGTTCTTTCTTTTCAACACTTTTGCAAAACTAAGTGCGTTGCGGGCGGGAGGGTCAAGACCCTCCCCTACGACGGTGCCGACGGTTTTAATTGCTGCGGTGCAACTACAATATGCAGAAAGATGAAATAAAAGGTAAAGGCGGCAGCTTGTGCTATGCCGACAAATTGTGACAGATAAGGAGAAACAGTATGTTTTGTTCTAAATGCGGAAGCAAGATTCCGGATGACGCGGACTTTTGCACAAGCTGCGGCGTTCGTGTTTCGCAGGGACACCGCTTGCGCGAATATGATACAGAGTGGAGAGACTTTACATATTCATATGGGCAAAACGCGGTACAAAGAGAATTTGCGTATTTGAATAACAAAGCTGTGCACGACGAGAGTAATAATGCCTCAAAGCCCCCTCAAACCTCCGATAATAAGACGGGGAGCATAATACAGCTCATCGCCATCATTGCCGCCGTTGCTTTGGTTATAATAATTGCAATAGCATCGGGCAAAAATAACAACGAAAACAACGAAGATTACGCCGCAGATATCGACCACGGCGATATAATAGCGATTGCGACAGGATATGGTCACACCGTCGGTCTGTATTCCGACGGAACAGTTGTCGCAACGGGATACGATGTCGATGATTGGACAGATATAGTTGCAATTTCTGCCGAGGACAATCATACTGTTGGTCTGCGCTCCGACGGTACAGTCGTTGCTACGGGAAATAATGAGTACGGTCAATGCAATGTTGGCAAATGGCGAAATATTGTTGCAATCTCGACAAGTGGTGAACATACGGTTGGATTACGCTCCGACGGAACCGTCGTTGCGACAGGAAATAATTATTATCATCAGTGTGATATTGATGATTGGTCAGATGTAGTCGCAATCTCTACGGAAAAAGATTTAACAATTTTGCTGCGATCAAACGGAACGGTTATTGCAATTGGAGAGCACAATCGCAATAATATAGGCAATGCTTTGGGGTGGACTGATATAGTTGCGATCTCGGCAGGTAGCAACATAGTCGGCTTGCGCTCCGACGGAACTGTCGTTGCTACAGGATGGGGGTTGTACGGTATTCGGGATTGGACTGATATAGTTGCGATTTCTGTAGGGAACAGATTTGCCATTGGACTACGTTCAGACGGAACTGTCGTTGCTGGGGGAGACAATGACGATGGTCAATGCGATGTCGACGACTGGACGGACATAGTTGCGATTGCAACAGGATGCGATTACACAATCGGTCTGCGTTCCGACGGCACAGTCGTTGCGACGGGAGATAATGAGTACGGTCAATGTGATGTCGATGATTGGACAGACATAATAGCAATCTCGGTAAGCACTTACGGTGATCATACTGTTGGTCTGCGTTCCGATGGAACCGTCGTTGCTACGGGAGATAATGAGTACGGTCAATGCAATGTCGACGACTGGTGATGGTTAGAAGCTCTCCCATACGACAGTAAGCACTTGATTTATGTCGGATTTTCGGTTATTCTATACATGAAAGGTGGAATACCGCAAATGAAAAAGAGACTGACGGCACTCGTGCTTGTGCTGCTTATGATATTGCCGCTGTGTGCCTGCAGAGGTGACGGGAAATACTATGCCGTAAAAGAGCTTGACGATATCAGTTACTCCGTCGTTTTGCGAAACGGTGATTCGACATATCATTACATATATGCCGCTCTTTGTGAGCTTGAAGCCGAAGGAAAGATAGACTCCCTTGCCAATGAATGGTTCGGGGACTCCGGTGCTGTCGACTTTCCGTCGGGCAGCGAAAGAGTGGAGGATTTCGGTTATGTTGAGCCGCGAACCTTCACCGTCGGTGCGGACGAGGCATCGTTTCCCATGTGCCTTCGGGAAAACGGAGCATATACGGGCTTTGACGTTGAACTGGCGCGCTGCGTATGCGACAAATTAGGTTGGACGCTCAAGGTGCAGCCGATAGCGTCGAAGGATGCCTTTGTTGAATTAAACTCCGGTAATATCGACTGTGCATGGGGCGGTGTTTCCGCAGACCTGACGTCGACGGATTATACCGTGCTGTGCACTTATATGACTACCGAGGTCGTTATAGCGGGTCTGTCAAACGGGAAAAGCACCCTCTCGGGCGGCGTTTTGTATATGACCTCCGGCGATGTCCTCATGGACGTTCTTGATGCAAACGAACGCAGCAAGGACAAGCTCGGTCAGATAACGCGTGTACACGGTACGATAGCGGAGCTGTTCACCTCAATGGCAAACGGCAACTGCGATTTCGTCCTCACTACCGAAGCCGCCGTATTGTATATGAACAGACATTGAAAAGTTGCACGGTTTCCGTGCAACTTTTCATATAAAAATAAATTCACAGCAAAAATATAGGAATTGCTTGACAAGGCGGTGAGCGGGGAGTATTATAATAATAACCCATCCGAAAGATAGGAATTTAAATGCAAAGGGAGCGATAATATCATGAAGCTTGTTTGTTGTTGTGTCTGTACCTGTACCTGCCGATGTTGTCGCTGTGAGTCGTTTTAAAGAAGCTTGACTTATGACGGCAGCATTGTATTGCAATGCTGTCATTTTTCATTATAAAGGAGAATTATCATGCCTAATATATACAATTCCGTTGAGGAACTTATAGGACATACACCGCTTTTGAGATTGAGAAACATTGAGAAACAGGAGCGTTTGGGTGCACTTTTGCTTGCAAAGCTTGAGCTTTTTAATCCGACCGGCTCCGCCAAGGACAGAGCTGCCAAGGCAATGCTTGACGATGCCGAGGCGAAGGGACTGATAGGTAAGGGCTCGGTGATCATCGAGCCTACCTCGGGCAATACGGGCATCGGTCTTGCCGCGGTCGGAGCGGCAAGAGGCTACCGTGTGATAATAGTTATGCCCGACAGCATGAGCATAGAGCGCAGAAAGCTGATGAGAGCATACGGCGCGGAGCTTTATCTCACCGACGGTAAGCTCGGGATGAAGGGCGCGGTCGAAAAAGCCGAAGAACTCCACGCGACCATCCCCGACAGCATAATAGCGGGGCAGTTTACAAATCCCGCAAATCCCGCGGCACACAGAGTTTCCACGGGTCCCGAGATCTGGGAGGACACCGACGGCAAGGTTGACATTTTCGTTGCCGGAGTCGGTACGGGCGGAACCGTTAGCGGCGTGGGGCAGTATTTAAAGAGCATGAAGCCGAACGTGACCGTCGTTGCCGTCGAGCCCGAAAGCTCACCGCTTTTGAGCAAAGGCATAGCAGGAGCGCACGGCTTGCAGGGGATAGGCGCAAACTTCGTTCCCGATGTTTTGGATATGAGCGTTGTCGACAGGATAATGACCGTATCCGACGAGGACGCATATGCTATGGTAAGGACTCTCGGAAAATGCGAGGGGGTGCTTGTCGGAATAAGCTCCGGAGCAGCTTTGTGCGCGGCAACGCAGCTTGCGAAATTGCCCGAAAATGCGGGAAAAACCATAGTTGCCCTGTTGCCGGATACGGGAGAAAGATATTTGTCAAGTCCGGCATTTGCGGAGTGATATGATGTTTGAGGAATTAAAAGAAACGGTGAATGCATACCTTGCGCGCGACCCTGCAGCAAAAACCGCAGCGGAGGTGCTGCTGCTGTACCCGGGTGTCAAGGCGGTGCAGAATCACAGAACGGCGCATTGGTTTTACGAGCACGGCATGACCTTCACGGCAAGGCTCATATCGCAGCTCTCCCGCCGTCGCACGGGAATCGAAATACACCCGGGAGCAAAGATAGGCAAACGTTTGGTCATAGACCACGGCATGGGCATCGTCATAGGCGAGACAGCCGAGATAGGCGACGACTGCCTCATCTATCACGGCGTCACACTCGGCGGTACGGGTAAGGACAGCGGTAAGCGTCACCCGACGATAGGCAACAATGTGCTCATAGGCACGGGAGCAAAGGTTTTGGGACCCTTCACCGTCGGTGACAACAGCCGTATTGCGGCAAACTCGGTTGTACTGTCCGAGATACCGCCGGACAGTACGGCGGTCGGCGTACCGGCAAGAGTGGTAAGAATAGCGGGGGAGAAGGTGGACTTTGCCTCCGAGGTCGATCAGGTCAGCGTATCCGACCCCGTTGCCGAGGAGCTCTCCGCAATAAACCGCCTGCTGAAAGAGATAAACGAAAAATTGGATAATAAGTAGAGTAATAAGGCACGAGCTTTTCCGATCTCAATCGTCGCACCGCACCAACAAAAACTGTCTGCACCGTCGTAGGGCGGGTGTCATGACCCCGCCGCAAAGGTTGCACTGCGATTGGATACGGTGGCGAAAAGACGGGGAAGCGCAAGATACCTTTTCTTGACTCCCTCCTTTGGGAGAGCCAAGCCGCTTAGTCTACACTCTGCCGTTCTGATTGAGCACTTGCGTAAGTCTCATTGCATTGTAGGGAAGGGTCATGACCCTTCCCTACAATGCATCGTCAATTGCTTTAGGTGCTGACAGGTGATTCTTCTTCCGGAGCATAAGTCGAGTTCGTATCTTAATCTTTGACTTAAAAATGTTGTTGCAAAAAATTGCATATGGTTCTATTATTTAGGTATCGATACAAAAACCGAGAGGTGAGGATACTATGCAGCACGCCGTTTTGATGACAGTGCACAATAACGAAACAGTATGCAAAACCTTGATAAAGCTGCTTGATGACAAACGGTTTACGTTTTATATTCTGCTCGACGAAAAGTCCCCTCTGGAATACGATGATTTCAAGGTCGAGACCGAGTATTCGGAAATCGTCTGTCTTCCGAGAATTAAGGTGAATTGGGCGGGAGTGTCACAGATAACCGCAGAGTTGAACCTGATGGAGACCGCACTGAAACACGCATCGACCACCCCCCCCTGACTTTTTACATTTTTTGCAAGGCGCAGACCTTCCACTGAAAACTCCACAGGAGATAGACGAATTTTTCTCCGCGCATGATAGCGAGTTCGTCGACTTCCAACCGCACAATTTCGAGTTTGCGAAGTATAAAGTGCAGTGCAAGCATTTTTTCACCGATATGCCGAGCTATAGGACAAATAGGTTGCTCAAGCTCGTGAACCACGGTATAGCACGTCTCCAACTTCCGTTTATTGATAAAAGCAAGCAGCAGTATCACGGTTCCGCGCTGTTTTCCGTAACACGGCAGTTTGCAAAAACTCTTGTTGATGACAGAGAATGGATAGAAAAACGATACAGACACAGCTTGGCGGCTGACGAAGTATTCATACAGAACTATATTATGAACTCCGATTTCCGCGACAGAGTGAGCGAGGAATACTCAAATGCGAGACTCATAGACTGGGTCAACAGAGAAGGCAATTCCCCGAAAACCTTCACGGAAGCCGATAAAGAGGAACTGCTTAAGGCAATAGATACGGAAGGACTTTGCTTTGCAAGGAAATTCGTTGAGGACAGAGACGAAGGAATAATCCGATTCGTTGAAAACGAAATAAGTGAAAGAAAAAAGTGCAATGCCGAATGAGCATTGCACTTTGAATTTTATTGAGCTTACTCGGTTCGCAAGG
The DNA here is from genome assembly GCA_964634065.1 of uncultured Oscillospiraceae bacterium. Classification (GTDB taxonomy): domain Bacteria; phylum Bacillota; class Clostridia; order Oscillospirales; family Oscillospiraceae; genus F23-B02. Next base: position 6,109 of record CAZWID010000041.1, read on the forward strand.
CGACAACGGGGTCTTTGTTTGCCGCGACCTTGGAGGGGATAAGACCTGCGATAACGGTAAGCACCATGCTTATGAGCACAAGTATGACGGCTGCTTCCGCAGGAAGGACTGCGTTTATCGTCTCGATACCGGTCAGTGAGTGGACAATGGCGTTTATCGGGATGCACAGCAGTATGGTTGCCAGTATGCCGATGAGTCCGGCGGCAAAGCCCACGATGACCGTTTCCGCGTTGAACACCCTCGAAATGTCCTTCTTCGAGGCACCGATGGCACGGAGAATACCGATCTCCTTTGTGCGTTCGAGAACGCTGATGTAGGTTATGATGCCGATCATGATGCTTGAAACGATGAGCGATATCGCAACGAAGGCGATGAGAACGTAGGATATGACGTCGATTATCGTCGTAACGGAGCTCATAATGAGTGCGACATAGTCGGTGTAGGTGATCTGATCTTCCTCCGCAACGCCGTCGTTGTATTCGCTTATGATATCGGCAACGGCGTCTTTATCGGCAAAAGACGAAACGTAGATGTTTATAATGTCGGGCGATTCGAGATCGACATAGCCCAAAAGCTGCAAATTGTCCTCGTAGGTTGACTCGGAGAAGGTTTCCGGCATAAAGCGATCATAGATGAGCTTCATGCCATCGGCGGTGAAATAGCAATCGTCGAAAGCCGCCGCAAGCTGAGCCTCGGAAAGCTGCGACAAGGTCTCTCTGATCTGCTTGTCGTATGCCTCGGAGATCTGAGTAGACAGCATCTCACGCATATAGGCGAAAAGCGTTTCGTCATCCATTGCGTCGATGAGCTCCATATACTCGGGATAGTTTTCCGTCACAAGCTCCTCGATATCCTCACGGGTAATGTCCGCAAGCTGCTCATCGAGAATCGAATCGATATAGGCATCCGGTGCGATGGCACTGTAATTGACATAGAGCTCCGCCTTTTTTGCGGTGTCGAGCGTTTCAAAATAAGCGGTTACGGCGGCGACTATTTCATCGTCGGTGAGCACCTCATCGTTGCCCTTGAAGGGGAGACCGGTGAAAATATCGGTGTCGGGATCGGCAAGCTGAGCCTTGACGAGATCGCTCTGCGAGGTTTGCTCCACAACAAATTTCGTGAGCTCGTTCGTATAGCCGATCGCGCCGTTCATCATGCCGCTGACCGCATCGTCGGAAAGCCTGACGACACCGACGATTTTGATCTCGATACCGTTTGAGTACAGGGTCTTGAGACCGAGCTCATCCGAGGTGATATCCTTATAGACTCCGGTTATGGGATCGAGCTGATAGCAGTCGGCAGGCAGAATGAGCCTGAAGGAACGCTCACAGATATCGGCATAGCTCCAACTTTCAATCTTTGATTCCTCGACCTCCTGACCGCTCATGTATGCGGTCATTATCCTGACCATCTCATCGGAGGACTTGAGACCCAAGGCGTAGAGAACGATGTCGGAAACCTCGTTGTTTTCGTTGACGATGAGTATGACCTCATCGTATTTTTCGGGCCATCTGCCGTACAGAACGTCATATTGGCTTGTGACGAGATCGCTTATGAGTTCACCGTCGCTGCCCGTCAGCATTTCCTGCCAAACGGTTATGCTGCTCTCCGACGATGAGGACGACGGCATGGCACTCATCATTCCGCTGTAAACGTCGTCAGCGGAGCTTTGCGCCTCATCACCGATGATGCCGGAGCTCATCGACCGCATTATATCCATCGCGTCACTGCGCACTATCTTGCCATCGGGATCCTCGGCGTACATATTCATGGGCAGATTGTAGCTGTACTGTATCGCAGTGATATGATCTTTGAGATCGGTCTCGGCATTGTCGCTCTGCTCACGGTCGAGAAATTCCTTGAAGTCACGGAGATTGTTGGTCGTGACCTCGGCATTGGTCATGGCATCCATGAGCTCAAGCATGACATTGTTGGAATAGACTGCGTCTTTCTCGTGAGCGTTTTCGCCGTTGCTTGCGTTTATGCCCATGAGTGTTGTGAGCAGCGAGCTCATGTCGACGCTTTCGCTCTCGACGGTGATAGGGTATGCGGAGAGGGTGTTCTCCTGAATACGGTCAATGTAATTGTTGACACCGGTGGAAATGGATAGAATCAGCGCAATACCGATTATACCGATGCTTCCGGCAAATGCAGTCAGCAGGGTACGACCCTTTTTGGTCATAAGGTTGTTGAGCGACAGCGACAGTGCGGTCAGATAGCTCATGGCAGTCTTTTTGAAGGATGGACCCTTTGCCGCTTCGTCACCGGCGGAGTAGGGCATGGAGTCGTCGGTTATAAGACCGTCTTTAAGGCGAATGACCCTTGTGGCATACTCCTCGGCAAGGTCGGGATTGTGCGTTACCATGATGATGAGCTTCGACTTGCCTATCTCACGCAAAATGTCCATTATCTGAACACTGGTTTCGGAGTCGAGAGCACCGGTGGGCTCATCGGCAAGCAGAATGTCGGGATCGTTCACAAGTGCACGGGCTATCGCAACACGCTGCATCTGACCGCCTGACATTTGATTCGGCTTCTTGTAAAGCTGATCTCCGAGACCGACCTTGTTCAGCGCATCGATCGCACGCTGCCGACGCTCCGCTTTGCTTACGCCGGAGAGCGTGAGCGCAAGCTCAACATTTGAGAGCACGGTCTGATGCGGTATCAGATTGTACGACTGGAATACGAAGCCGACGGAATGATTGCGATAGCTGTCCCAATCACGGTCGGAAAAGTCCTTCGTGGACTTTCCGTTGATGATAAGGTCGCCGTCGGTGTATTGATCGAGACCGCCGATGATGTTCAGAAGCGTCGTCTTGCCGCAGCCGGAATGACCGAGAATTGCGACAAATTCGCTTTCGCGAAACTCGAGATCGATACCCTTTAAGGCGCGGACGGTCTCCTCACCGATGGAATAGTTTTTGGTTATGCCTTTGAGTTTGAGCATAGGCATTCAGCCCCTTTGAATATAAGAATAGATATAAAATAATGAAAGTATTATCGTCTTTTCGCGGCACAAAGTCAAGCGACCGAACACATTGTTTACCGATTATCCACATTCTCGCGCTTCTTGACAATCGGAGACTTATGCTGTAAAATAACAAAGCACATAAGCCTACGTAGCTCAGCAGGATAGAGCACTCGCCTCCTAAGCGAGGGGTCGGAGGTTCGAATCCTCTCGTGGG
>CAZWID010000042.1:0-9064 GCA_964634065.1 uncultured Oscillospiraceae bacterium
GCGATCTGCATCTCGGCAACTATCTCGGAGCCGTCAAGAATTGGGGCGCAAGAGCGGAAGAATTCGACTGCTATTACTTTATGGCAGACCTGCACACGCTCACCGTGCGTCAAAACCCCGCCGAGCTTCGCCGCCGCACTCTTGAGCAGCTTGCTCAGTATATTGCCTGCGGCATCGATCCCGAGAAGAACACCATCTTTGTTCAGAGCCATGTGCATGAGCACGCCGAGCTCGGTTGGATACTCAATTGCTACACCATGTTCGGTGAGCTCTCCCGCATGACGCAGTTTAAGGACAAGAGCTCTAAGAATGCGGACAACATAAACGGCGGTCTTTTCACATATCCCGCTCTCATGGCGGCGGATATCCTGCTGTATCAGACGGATCTTGTTCCCGTAGGTGAGGATCAGCGTCAGCACTGTGAGCTGACAAGGGATGTCGCCATTCGTTTCAACAACATTTACGGCGACGTTTTCAAGGTTCCCGAGGCATATGTTCCCAAAGCCGGAGCAAGAGTCATGGGTCTGTCGAATCCTTCGTCGAAGATGAGCAAGTCCGATCCTTCGGGCTGCGTATTTCTCATGGAAAAGCCCGAAGATATCGCAAGGAAGTTCAAGCGTGCCGTCACAGATTCCGACACGGAAAACTGCGTCCGCTTCGACATGAAGGAGAAGCCCGGTGTGTCCAATCTCATGAGCATATACTCCGCCGTCACCGGTAAGAGCTACGATGAGATAGAGCACGAATTTGCCGGCTGCGGCTACGGCGTTTTCAAGCCCGCCGTCGGTGAAGCCGTCATCGAGACTCTGCGTCCCATCAGAGAGGAAGCACAGAGGCTTCTCGGTGACAAGGCATACTTGCAACAGGTGTATACCGACGGTGCTCAGAAAGCAAGCTTTATTGCAAGAAAAACCCTCCGCAAGGTATATAAAAAGGTCGGTCTTGTGGAAAAACCGTTTTAAGTTAAAAACATTGGAGATAAATTATGAGCTTCAGTATTGACGTCATCGTCAAAATAGTCATGGCACTCGGTGTCGCGTTCATCATATCCTTTATCGCGACTCCCGTTGTCAAAAGCTTTGCCACCGCCGTCGGTGCGATCGATGTTCCGGACGCAAAACGGCACATTCACAAGCACCCCATACCGCGTATGGGCGGTCTTGCGATATTCATAGGCTTTTTGCTGTCCGTTCTCTGCTTTGCCAACATCACGACTCAGATAAGAGGCATACTTCTCGGCTCCATCCTTATCGTCGTTGTCGGTGCGATAGACGACGTTTTGAATCTCAACGCATGGCTGAAATTCGCCATTCAGATCATTGCGGCGGTTATCGCCGTGCTGTCCGGCGTTATCATAAACGTCGTGTCGAATCCGCTGCTCATGACCGGTGAACAGGTCGCCGCAATAGGCGTTCTTTCCGTTCCCGTCACGATAATATGGATAGTCGGCGTCACAAACTCCGTCAATCTCATCGACGGTCTCGACGGTCTTGCCTGCGGCGTTTCGACCATCGCCTCGCTGACGATGCTTTTCGTCGCGATGCTTGTCGACGACGCAAACAGCAATGTCGCGATAATCCTTGCCTGCCTTTGCGGTGCCTGTCTCGGCTTCATTCCGTATAATCTCAATCCCGCGAAGATATTCATGGGGGACACCGGAGCACTGCTTTTGGGCTATGTGCTCTCCACCGTGTCGGTCATAGGAATGTTCAAGTTCTACGCCGTCATAACCTTCGTTCTGCCGGTGCTTGCGCTTGCCGTTCCGCTGCTCGACACGATAACCTCCTTCACTCGCAGACTGCTTAAAGGGCAGAGTCCCTTCCATGCCGACAGAGGGCATTTTCATCATAAGCTGCTCGACATGGGACTGACGCAGAAGCAGGCGGTTGCGGTGCTGTATGCAATCTCCGCAATACTCGGTCTCTCCGCCGTGCTGCTGACCTCGACGGGTATCACAAGGATCATCGTCGCGGTCATCGCCTTTGTCATTGCCGTGTGCATCTGGTTCTTTGTATTCAGGCACAACAGTCATCTGCATATGCCGCATCACGAGGATGCTAAAGAGCCCGAAGAAAAGGAGGCGGCGAAGGATGAAGAAGCTTAAAGTCATGTCGGTATTCGGGACAAGACCCGAAGCGATAAAAATGGCTCCGCTTGCCCTGGAGCTCGGTAAATACGACGAGCTCGAGAGCGTGATCTGCGTCACGGCGCAGCACCGCGAAATGCTTGACTCCGTGATGGCTTGCTTCGGACTGACTCCGGATTTGGACCTCGACATAATGGGCAAGAATCAGACGCTTACCGATGTTACCGTCCGTGTCATTCGCGGTCTTGAGGAATGCTTTGCGCAGGACAGACCCGATCTTGTCCTTGTTCACGGCGATACGAGCACGACCTTTTCCGCCGCACTTGCGGCGTTCTATGCCAAGATTCCCGTCGGTCATGTTGAAGCGGGTCTGCGCACCTATGACAGATACAGTCCCTTCCCCGAGGAAATGAACCGCACTCTCGTCGGCAGACTTGCCACGCTGCATTTTGCGCCGACGGAGAAAAACGCGGAGAACCTTCGCGCCGAAGGAATATCGGACAATGTTTTCATCACCGGAAACACCGTTATCGACGCGATGAAATACACCGTCGGTGACGGCACCTTCAGATCAAGCGAGCTGCGCTCGGTCGATTTTTCAAAGCGCGTTATCGCGATGACCTGCCACCGCAGAGAGAACTACGGTGAGCCGATGAAAAACATATTCACCGCGGTGCGCACCGTGGCGGAGGAGTTCCCCGAGGTCGAGATAGTCTATCCCGTGCACCTTTCGCCCATCGTGCGCACGGCTGCCGCCGAAAAGCTTACGGGACTAAGCAATGTGCACCTCATAGAGCCGCTTGACGCAATGGATATGCACAGACTTATGAGCCGCAGCTACATGGTCATGACCGACTCCGGCGGCATACAGGAGGAGGCACCGTCGCTCGGAAAGCCCGTTTTGGTGCTGCGCCGTGAGACGGAGCGTCCCGAGGCGGTCAAGGCGGGAACCGTAAGGCTGTCCGGTATCGAGACGGCGGACATAGTTCGCGACGCAAGAGAGCTGCTTTGCGATGCTCAAGCATACGATCGCATGGCAAAGGCGGTCAATCCCTACGGCGACGGTCAGGCTTGCCGCCGCATTGCCGAAGCTATCCTGTATGCAAACGGCATGAGAAGCAGTCCGCCCGACTCCTTCACTGTCGACAACCGATAATGCACAGTACACAAAGCTAAACGAAGCCCCCGACGGCCAAATGACCGTCGGGGGCTCAGTTTATTTGGATTATTCTTCCGAGTTTTTCTCGCGTCTTATGTAGCGGAGCTTGCAAACGCCGTCGCCGTTGGCAATGGTTGCGGGAAGGTCGAGCTCACAGCCGAAGCACTGACCGATACCTCTGTCGCCGCACATTGCGTGATCGCACATGAGACGAATCTCCTCATCGGAGCAGCCCTGCTTCTGCCATGCCTTGACAAGGGGGCAGTAGTGGAAGTCAATGTCGAGATGATCATCGTCGCAACGCTTGATATCCATTTCGAACACCCACTGTGCAAACTTGCCGAACAGGGTCTTCTTGAGACCCTTCAGCGAATCGCCTCCACCTGCCTTTTCGCGGAGCAGAGAGCCCTGATACAGTCCGCAGCGTTTGATTGCGGCGGGAGCATATTCCTCGGGAGGCAGACCCTTTTTCTTCGCTTCGTCGCAAAGTAGGTACATCCAAAGTGCTCTGTGCTCAAGCTGCTCTCTTATCGCAACTATGATCTTATTTTTGATTTTAGGCTCGTTCTTTATCGCCATGGTTTTGTCCTCCTGTGTCCTTTCTCTGTACACTTTTCATTATAACATTGCCGCCGCATTTGCGCAAGGCTGATTCTATTTCGGTCGGTATCTGTAAAATGTCACCGCTTCGACGTCCGTGTTTTTATTCTCATCAATCGGCGTTTCCGACCAGTCACTCCATTCGCTCCAACGGTAAAAGTAGTTTGTATTCTCGTCGGCGATGTCTCTGTATCTGTAAAATACCCCGCTTTCGACCTCGATGGTATCCGACGGGCTTACTTCCTTTGCGTCCCAATCCGACCATTCGCCCCACTGCTTAAAGTGGTACACGGCCACCTTCTGCGCATCGCGATAGCGGTAAAGTGTGCGGGTGCGAACCTCTTTCGATGAGCTCCCGGACACATAGCTGTCGGAGTAGCTCGACCACGAGGAATAGCTGACCACCGTTTGCGTGGAACGGGTTCTGTAGCGGTATTGTGTTGCGCTTTCGTTCGGATAATTTATATTGCGAAATACTCTTTCGCCGTTATAGTATGCGTAGGTGTGACCCGTGCCGTGCCAGTCCTGAAATCCCATTTGACTTTGCGGAGTCGTACCCCACACCTCATGATAGGAGCTTTCCTGTATGGTTCCGTTTCCGCAGCCGCCGCCCCATGTGTAGCAGGGGAATCCGTAGCCGTGCCAGTGATTTCCGCAATAGCTACACTGGAAATAGCAGTACATATATACCGTTCTTGTCTGAACGTCACGCGTGCTTGACGATGACACGGAATTGAAGCTCCAGCTTGACCAACTTGACCAATCCGTATATTGCTGACTGTAGCTTTTCGTTCTGTAGCTGTACTGCGTTTTGGTCTCTATATCCCGACCGTCGGCGGAGTTGGGAGCGGAGGTGCTCCAATCGCTCCACTGCCCGTAACCGCTGCTTTCGTAGGTCGTATCGTACAGCGTCCAACCGCTTTTTTCCTTGTTGCTGTCGGTGGTCGTTTTAAGCTCGCGATATCTGTAGTGCGTCTCCTCCTCGACCTCTCGGGTGTCGTCGGGCGTAATGGGCGTTTCGCTCCATTCGCTCCACTGTCCCGCTTTGCCTGCCGCCGTATCGTCCTTTTCCCAACCGGGCAGCTCGGTTTCCGTTGAGGAGCTTGTGGTTTCGCGGTCTCGTGAGCGGTATTTCACCACGGTTTCGATCTCATAATCGTCCTCGGTCACGCCCTTTGGCAGCTCGGTGCTCCACTCGCTCCAGTCATCCGTGTATCCGATAATGCCGAAATCTCCGAAAACGAAAATGCCGATCATCGCAATGAGCAGCAACGACGCAGCTATAACAGCCGCCTTTCTTTTCGTGTCCTTCTTTTTCTTTTTCGGAGCCGCAGCGACTTTCGGTGCCCGTTTCTCGAAAGTGTTTTTGCCGTCCGCAACGGTTCTTGCCTGCCGTTCGGGCACTCTTTCAGACGGCTTTGGATTGCTATTCGCGGGAGCATTCACATTGGCTCCGCCGTATTCATTGCCCCACAGACTGACGGTCATACGCCCGTTGTGCGCATTACCGTCGGTCCGTGCTGCCCTTCCGCCGGTTTGCGACGGCTTCGGATTCGTGCTTCGGAACGTTTCTCCGCCCACCATGCCGCTTGCGGGCATTTCTGCATAAATCGGCATCGCACCTTGGAGGATCGCCTCGAGATCCGCACGCATTTCGGTCGGACTTAAATACCTGTCCTCCGGTCTGTAGGCGCAAGCCTTAAGAATTATTCTGCGCAGGTGCTCTCCCGCGTTTATCGGTGCGGGTATCTTCTCGCCGTTTATGCGGCGAAATATCGCCCTTTCGTTATCCGACGGGCTAAGCTGCACATTCGATAGCGGCTGAAACGGCAATCTCCCGTTATTCATATAGCGGTAAAGCATAATGCCGAGAGAATATATGTCGACACACGCTCCGTACGCCTCGCCCTTATACACCTCGGGAGCCATATAATTGTAGGTGCCCTTTTTGCCTATAATTCCGGTGGTCTGCTCCATCGACTTCGCTATGCCGAAATCACCGAGCTTAAACTGCCCGTCATCGGAAACGAAAATGTTTTCGGGCTTTATGTCGCGGTGAACGATATTGTGCTTTAGGCAAAGCTCCAAGGCTTTGCAAATGTCAATTCCCAAGCGGATAACGTCGTACTCACCGAAGGGATGCTGCCTCGAGTATTTCATGAGCGGAGTCAAAAGCTCCATTCGTATGAGGATATCCCAACCTATGCCGCCCGAACGCCTGAACACCTTGTGATCTTCATAGCTGACTACATTGCTGTTGCCTTTGAGCTTTGACATGAGTCGAAATTCTTCGTTCAGCTCATTGACAATGCCGCCGAAATATGTCGCGGTGCTGTCAATGTCCATGCCCGTGCCCAAAGCGGAGTCCAACTCGGATTCGCTCTGCGGGATACTGATTACTTTGAGTGCAGCTCTGTAGCTGTAACCGAAATCGGTGCGTTCGATCTCGAAGACTTTGCCGTAGCTGCCTTCTCCGATCTCTCTGACGATGTGCCATTCTCCGAATATCGGCTCGAATTTTTTGTAATATCCTATGTCCATCGTGTGCACCTTCAATGCTTAACAACAATGTAAATGATATAAATTATTATAAACCTCACAGCAAATAATGTCAATCCGCCGGAGGCGGCGGACTGACATTCAGAAGGGCCATGTGGGGAGCCATTTCAGCAGGGCACTTGCAGTGCCGCTGTCCGTAAGCTTGCCGGACAGCACGGGATAAAACACGAAAAACATCAAAACGCAAAGTGCCGTGAAGCCGCCGACGGAAGCGCGCCAATGCTCCTTATTCTCACGCATGAGCGAGAATATACGACACAGTGCCAACACCAGAAACACCGACGACGGGAAATAGTGATACTCGAATGTGATACGGCCGATGAACATCCACGGAACGAGTTGCGCAAGGTAGCCTATGAGTATGAAGCCCGCCTTTTTGTCGCGCCGAAAAGCCGCAAGATACGCCATGATGCCCATCGAGGCGAGTCCCGCCCAACACAGCAGCGGATTCAGAAACGCTCCGAACGACGAACGACTGCCGTCGCTGTAGTATTGCAGGTAATACAGTATCGGGCGAATGTCGAGCATCCACTGATACCACCGCGACGAATACGGATGCTCACTTGTGACGCCGTTGTGATAGGTGAACATGAACTCCTGATTCTGCACCACGGTGTCGAAATATTCTTTTTTGAAGAACATCCCCACTCCGTCAAGCCCCAGTGCTTTCCCGTAGGCGAAATAGCTGAGGTAGTATATAATCGCGGGTATGACGACGAAAAACACAATGCAGAACAGGCAGTTTTTGATAAACGGTTTCCACTCGAAGTGCCGCAGCCTGTATATCAGCCAGATGACCGCAAGTCCCGCTCCGGCGTAAAAGCAAGTCCACTTGCTTGCAATGCCCAGTCCGAAGGCGACACCGCACAGCGCAAGATAGCGCAGTCTGCCGCCGCTTATATACAGGTACATGAACAGGTACATAAGCAGGATGAAGAACACCGCATAGCTGTCTATCGTTGCGATCCTCGTCTGCGTAAAGTGCATGAAGTCGAAGGCGAATATCGCAGTACCGCAAAACGGCACGGCAATGCCGCCGAACATTTTCTTTATGAGCATATACATTATCGGCAGCATAAGCACACCTATGAGTGTGCCGGAAAATCTCCAACCGAATGGGGTCAAGCCGAAGATGTCGATGCCGACGGCAATCAGCAGCTTGCCCAAAGGCGGATGCGAAATCTCGTACGGGTACACGCCCTCGATGTGCTCATAGGCGGTACGGGCGTGATATATCTCGTCGAAATAGCTGCTGTTTAAATAGTCCGAATAGGCGGGGACATTCTCCTGCTCATCGAAAAGCTCCGCACCGCCGCTTACCGCTATCAGTCCTCCGTCTGCGTCTTTGAGTGCAAGCTCACCGAGCCAAACATCACCGTGAGCAATGATGCGCACATAACGGGGACTCTGCGGAGTGTCGTTGTAAAGCTCCGCGGTTTTCCATTTGAATATCGAAACGTAGTCCTGCGACAGCGTTGCGGCATCGTAAAATGCTTCGCCGTCATCGGAATATTGCAGAGTGTAGCTTCCCGTGTTCAGACCGGAAAAATACATAACGGATGCTATCTCGTCATCGCCGCTCAGAGAAACGGTGACGCTCTCGCCGTCGGAAAATCTATAAAAGCTCTCCGCCGATTTTGTGTTGCCGAGATTATAAAAGGCAAAGAAGGCGTATACAATTACAATGAGCCCCAACGCCGCGACATCGTAAACGCCGCTGCGTGTCTCGGTCGAAAGCTCGAGTGAGCAGCGGGAAAGCCTCGGCATACCGACGAAGAACAGCGCGATAAGCAGCAGCGCGGTAAGGGGAAATATCCATGTAAACGAAGTCAAGCTATGCACCTCCTCAATGGGATTATACCCGTTATCGCAGCCCGTGTCTACAAATGCAGCAAAATTTTTAAGTGTTTGGCACTCTTGCACTTGACATAATCCGTCGCAGGGGATAAAATAAATCGGATAACAAGCACGGACCGTGGGGAGGTCTGCGCTGTTAAGCTGACGAGTGTCGAACCCTATCGCCTGTCAGCGACCCTTTTCGGTGCTTTTCGCCCTTTTCACCTTGATGGGCGTCAGCCCATCTTCGTCTCAAAAACCGAAAATCCCTCGAAAATTGCCTGCTGAACAGGTGCAAAGCAGTTTCGGTATAGCCGGTTTTTGCACAGGCAAGGCAAAGCCCGCAGGGAATACTGTCGTATTGCCAAGGGATTTAACGCAGCATGGGTGAAAATCAGCATACCGAAACCGATAGTGTTCGACGCTCGTCAGCTTAGGTTTATTTTTCTGACAGTTTCGCTTGATGGACTGTCTTGCCTTAGATTTTTTAAACTGAAAACCACCGCAAAATTCTGAAAGAATGGAGGTGTGTTTACTTTCTATGATGCCGATATGGTTAGCGATTGTTCTTATCGCCGTTGCTTTTATCGCCGCATTCGCACTCGGCGTTACCTACCGCAAAAAGGTTGCGGAGCGTGAGATAGTGAGTGCCGAAGAAGAAGCAAAGCGTATCATAAACGAAGCCATTAAAAGTGCCGAGAGCAAAAAGCGTGAGGCTCTCGTCGAAGCTAAGGAAGAAATACACAAAAACCGCTCGGAGTACGAGCGAGAAGAAAAGGCACGCCGTGCCGACCTGCAAAAGCAGGAAAGAAGATTACAGCAAA
>CAZWID010000043.1:0-9001 GCA_964634065.1 uncultured Oscillospiraceae bacterium
CTGCGACCTTGTCCCAGCAGCCGTCCTTTACCATGGAGAGGTTTATGACCATATCTATCTCGTCGGCACCGTTTTTGACCGCATCGGCAGCCTCGAACGCCTTTGCCGCGCTTGTCATATAGCCGTTGGGGAAGCCGATGACGGTGCAAATCTTCATTCTGTCGCCGGCGTAACGCTTTGCTCCCGCAACATGGCAGGGCGGTATGCAAACGGAGGCGCAGCCGTATTTGACAGCCTGATCGCACAGAGCCATTATCTCCGCAGAGGTGCAGTCGGTGCGCAGAAGGGTGTGATCGCATATTGCGAGAATTTCTTTAATATCCATAATATTTTCCTTTCAAAGTATTTGAACACATTATAACTCAAAATCCCGTCATATTCAAGCACTCCGCCTTAATATACTGAAACACAAGCAGCCCAATCACAGGAGGAGTACATATGGACGAGAACATAACAAGCAATCTTGCCGTACTGTGCGGTACGGTCTCGGCAAAACCGATATTTTCTCATCGCAGCCGCGATGAGAGTTTTTACACCTTTCCGCTTGAGATAATGCGACTCTCGGGCGCATACGACAGGATAAACGTCATAGTGCGCAATGAACTTGCGGAAGACTTGGAGATAACGGACGGTGAAAGGCTTCGCGTTACCGGTGAGGTCAGATCCTTCAACAACAAAAGCGGAGAGGGTGCGCGCCTTGTCATAAGCGTATACGCAAAGGAGCTGCTATTTTGCAATGACGACGATGAGAATCGCATACACCTTATCGGTACCCTGTGCAAAAAGCCGAATCTCCGCACGACTCCCATGGGTCGCGACATATGTGATCTCATGCTTGCGGTCAATCGCAAATACGGCAGAAGCGACTATCTGCCCTGCATCACATGGGGAGCTAAGGCGCGGGAAGCGGCACTTTGGGACGTCGGCACCGTTACGGAGCTTGAGGGAAGGCTTCAAAGCCGCAGCTACATAAAGCTCATCGACGATGAGCCTGTCGAAAAAACCGCCTTTGAGGTCTCCGTCACCGACATTTACCGTCGCTGAGGTACTATCTCAATCCAATATCCGTCGGGGTCTTGGATGAAGTATATGCCCATTGACGGGTTTTCAAAGCAGATGCAGCCCATTTCCGAGTGCAGCTTATGTGCGGCATCGAAATCGTCTACCGTGAATGCCAGATGAAATTCCTCGTCACCGAGGTCATAGGGCTCGTTTCTGTCACGAAGATATGTGAGCTCAAGAGAAAAATCACTCGCACCGTCACCGAGGTACACCAATTTGAATGAACCGTCGGCGGCGATCTTTTCACGAACGGGGTTAAGCCCCAGAGCCTTTTTGTAAAACTCAAGGCTTTTTTCGATATCGAGCACGTTGAAGTTGAAATGGTTGAATTTGAACATGATATCACCTCTCTCCGATTATATAATTATTTCCCGCTCTTGTCAAAAAAGATGTTGGAATTAAAGTCGCCTGCGTATATAATGAATATATCATTATATACGGAGAGATATCATGTATTCAAAGCTTGCGGAAAAATATATCCCAAAAGACGATGTCTACCTGTTCAACACCGGCAACGCCGAAAAAGCATGGCTGCTTTTCGGTTGCCGCTATATTCCCGAAATAAAAATGCACCGCTTTGTCCTTTGGGCACCCAACGCCGAAGCGGTCTCTCTTGTCGGAGATTTCAACGCATGGGACAGCGGTAAAACGCCCATGCAGCGTTTCGGCGGCATATGGTGCTGCTTTGTCGAAGGACTTAAAAACGGCGACCTTTACAAATACTGCGTCACGCAAAAGGGCGGCAAAAAGGTTTTCAAATCCGACCCCTTTGCGCGATATTCGCAGTCGGGCATAAATACCGCCTCCGTCGTCTGGGAGAGCTCGCATAATTGGACGGATTCCGATTGGCTGAAACAGCGCGTTGAGTGTGATCCTTTCACTTCACCGATGAGCATATACGAGGTTCATCTCGGCTCATGGCGTATACATGAAGGCAGCACCGCACCCGATTACGTGACGGCGGCAAGGGAGCTTTCAAGCTACTGCGGCAAAATGGGCTTTACCCATGTCGAGCTGCTGCCGATGACGGAATATCCCTTCCCCGCATCATGGGGCTATCAGGTGACGGGGTATTTCGCCCCGACCTCGCGCTACGGCGATCCCGATGCCTTTGCAGCCTTTGTGGATATTCTCCACGGTCACGGTATAGGCGTCATAATGGACTGGGTGCCCGCTCATTTTCCGAGGGATGAGCACGGGCTCGCGCTGTTTGACGGCACACCGCTTTACGAGTGCAAGGAGGAGCGCATGGCAAATCATCCCGAATGGGGCACGCTCATTTTCGACTACGCTCTCCCCGAAGTGCAAAGCTTCCTGATATCCTCCGCCTGCCTGTTCTTTGAGGAATATCACATAGACGGTATCCGTGTCGATGCGGTGAGCTCAATGCTGTACCTCAACTACTGCCGCAAGAACGGGGAATACACTCCCAACAAATTCGGCGGCGACATCAACCTCGACGCCGTCGCTTTTCTTCGTAAGCTCAACACAGCCGTGCTCCGCAATTATCCCGGTGCCGTCACCGTGGCGGAGGAATCCACCGCCTACCCCATGGTGACTATGCCCCCCGATGTCGGCGGTCTGGGCTTTTCCTTCAAGTGGGACATGGGCTATATGCATGACACCCTCGATTACTTTTCCGCCGATCCTTTGTATCGCAAGGGTCTGCATGACAAGCTGACATTTTCGATGATGTACGCCTTTTCCGAAAACTTTGTCCTTGCCTTTTCGCACGACGAGGTTGTGCACGGCAAACGGTCAATGCTTGACAAAATGTACGGCACATACGGGCAAAAGTTCGCGACCTTGCGCGCACTGTACGGCTATCAGTTTGCCCACCCGGGCAAAAAGCTGTGCTTCATGGGCTCCGAGTTCGGTCAGTTCATCGAATGGAATTACAGGCAGGAGCTTGACTGGCTGCTGCTTAAATACCCGACGCATGACAGTCTGCGTGAATACTACGCCGCGCTGAACCGTTTCTATACCGACTCACCCGAGCTTTACGAGGTGGACAAGTCATGGGACGGTTTTTCGTGGCTGAATGTCGGTGAAAAGGCACTTAGCTGTATTGCCTTCATGCGAAGCGGCAAGGAGAAAAAGCGGCACATTGTCTGTGCCTGCAACTTTATCCCGAACGCAAATCCGCATTTTACCGTAGGTCTGCCCTCGTCGGGATATCTGAGACTTCTGCTGTCAAGCGATGAGCCGTGCTTCGGCGGCAGCGGCTATGATACGAAGCCGCTTGTATACTCAAAGGCATCGCCGTTTGAAAATATGCCGCACAGTGCCGTGCTGTCCCTGCCGCCGCTCAGCTGCCTGTACTACGAATATATCCCCACCGAAAGGAGCATTACGGATGAAAAAGGAATTTAAAGAGCTTTTAACTCAAAAGGGTAAAGCCGCGCTCCCCAATGTACTTCTTGCGGCGGCGGAATGTGCTCCGCTCAGCAAGACCGGCGGACTTGCCGATGTCGTCGGAACCCTGCCCAAATCGTTGGCAAAGCTCGGTATCGACGCAAGGGTCATAACGCCCTATCACCGTTGCATAAAGGACAAATACGCCGATAAGGTCGAGCACCTTTTCGATTTTTATGTAAACCTCGGATGGCGCAGGCAATACTGCGGCATAGAGTATCTCGAGCACTGCGGCGTCAAGATATATCTCATCGACAACGAATTTTATTTCGGAGACAAAATATACAAGGGCGGCTATGAGGAGGGTGAGCAATATGCCTTCTTCTCCCGTGCCGTTTTGGATGCTCTGCCGCATCTCGGCTTTGAGCCCGATATACTCCACTGCAACGATTGGCACACCGCCATGCTCCCGATGCTGTACAAGACGACGGCTCACGCCGTCATAAAGCCGCTGCGCTTTTTGCTGACAATACACAACATTGCATTTCAAGGCAAATTCGGCTTTGACTATGTTCGGGATCTCCTCGGAATCGACGAAAAATACTACACTCCGGAATACATGGAGCTTGACGGCTGCGCAAACTTTCTCAAAGCCGGCTGCGTTTTCGCAGATCGCATAAACACCGTAAGTCCCAATTACGCCGAGGAGATAAAGACCGCCTATTTCGGTGAAGGTCTGGAGGGCATACTGTGTGCCCGTTCACATGAGCTTTCGGGCATCATAAACGGTATCGACACCGCCGTTTTCAATCCTCATTCCGATGCTCTCATCCCCGCAAAATACGACAAGGGTCACCTCAAGAGTAAAGAATTATGTAAACTAAAATTGCAGGAGAAGTGCGGTCTCGAGCAAAGAGCCGATGTCCCGCTCTTTGTCATGGTCACGAGGATGACGGAGCAAAAGGGCTTTGACCTTGTTGAGCGTATGCTCGATGAGCTTATGCAATACAACGATATGCAGTTTATGCTTCTCGGCACGGGGGATAAAAAGTATGAGGATTTCATGAGAGCCGCCGAGATCCGCTATCCGAAACGCCTTTGCGCCTATATCGGCTACAGTGAGGAGCTCAGCCATCTTGTATATGCCGGCGGTGACTTCTATCTCATGCCGTCACGCTTTGAGCCCTGCGGACTGTCTCAGATGATAGCAATGCGATACGGTACGCTGCCCATTGTCCGTGAAACGGGCGGACTCAAGGATTCCGTATTGCCCTATAACCGCTACAGCGGCGAGGGTACGGGCTTTGGCTTTACCGAGTTCAACGCTCACAGAATGAAGGATGCGGTCATGCTTGCTCTCGACTGCTATAAGGACAAGGCGGTCATGCGCTCTCTTATCCGTCAGGCAATGGAAACCGATTTCAGCTTCGATTGCAGTGCACTCGAATATGCGAGGCTTTATATATGGATGCTGTAAAGCGCAGCGTTTTCACTTACGGGGGCTACGATGAGCTGTGGTCGGATGACTATAAGCTCAGCATTCGCTACCACAGGGCACGGGAGTATTCTCTGACGAAGAAAGACGGCGTGTGGACTCCCGACGATACGGTACACCCTTTCACAGCACAGTATTTGCGATCTGCCGCAACGATAGCCGAGACCGCCGAAAAATGCCACCGTATCGAGGATATTGCGGAATATCTACCCTCCCCCGAGGGTCTTTTGCCGGAGGAGCTGCTGCGGCTGCTTTTGGATGACGGGGGACTTTCGATGGATGCCGCAATGCAAATAGTCGTGCGCTGCTTCGGTAAGCTTTTGTGCGTCGAGGAAGATCACGATTACCTTTTCGATATGCAGCCGAGAACCGCAGCATTGACCGCCGTCCTGCGCTCGGAGCTCAAAAAGCACATTTGGCATGAGCCATACAGTGAGAACTGCCGTTTTCCTCTCGGTGCCGTCGAGACCGAAACGGAGCTTATGCTCACCGCCTATGTCTTTTCGGATTCCGAGCTCAGCCTGCGAGTTTTCGGAGACGGTACGGAGTGCGAATACAAGATGACGGGCAACGGCTTTAAGCGCAGTTGCAGCATAAGCCTGAGTGACGTCGGTGCATACGAGTACCGCTTTGTGTCCAAAGCCGCCGAAAGCGGAACATTTCGTCTCACCGTATATAAAAAAAGCTTTGCCACCCCCGATTGGGCAAAGGGCAAAGTCATGTATCAGATATTTCCCGACCGCTTCGGCTTCGGTGACTGCAAGAGCGGCATAGAATATCACCGCGCCTTAGGTCGGTCTCCTGAGCTTCACGCAAGCATAGCGGAGCCCGTTCGTTGGCAGGCTCGCGATTTTGAGAGCGATTATTCTCCCGACGATTTTTACGGCGGTACCCTTCGCGGTATCACCGAAAAGCTTCCGTATCTGCGCTCTCTCGGAGTCGGTATCATATATTTAAACCCGATTGTCGAGGCGCGCTCGAACCATCGCTACGATACCGGCGATTACACCAAGGTCGACCCCATTCTCGGCACTGTGGAGGATTATGAGAGGCTTTGCGACAAGGCAAAGGCATTGGGCATCGCCGTGATAAACGACGGCGTGTTTTCACATACGGGTGCGGACAGCGTATACTTCAACCGCTACGGCTCATATCCCGAAATCGGAGCATGGCAGGGAGATGAATCGACCTATCGCTCATGGTACGACTTCGGTGACTATCCCCACAGCTACAAATGCTGGTGGAATTTTGCGGATCTTCCCGAGGTGAACGAACACGATCCCATATGGCAGGAATATATCATAAACGGCGACAATGCCGTCGTAAAGCAATGGCTGCGACACGGTGCTTCGGGCTTTCGGCTTGACGTTGCCGACGAATTGCCCGACGATATTTTGGAGCTGATCCGCGGCAGTGTCAAAGCCGAAAAGAGCGATGCTTTCATCATCGGTGAGGTCTGGGAGGATGCGGTCACAAAGGAAAGCTACGGGCATCGCCGCAACTACGCCCTCGGCTATTCGCTCGACAGCGTTATGAACTATCCCTTCCGCACCGCGGTGACGGATTTCGCACTGGAGCTTTGCAGCTCCTTTGAGCTTCGCGATTTCCTGCTGTCGCAGATGCATAACTACCCTGCGCCCATGTACGAATGTCTTATGAATCTTCTCGGCTCGCACGATGTTGAGCGACTGCACACGGTGCTGTCCTGCGGCAAGGGTATCTCCGCACTATCCCGTGATGAGCAGTCAAAGCTCTCACCGTCGGCGGAGCAAAGTGCGAAGGGCACGATGCTGCAAAAGCTTTGTGCCGCGATACAATATGCCGTACCGGGTATTCCCTGTCTCTATTACGGCGACGAGGAAGGTCTCGACGGTGCTCGCGATCCATTTAACCGCGCACCCTTTGAACCGAAAAAGTGCGGGCTTTACGGGTATTATGCCGAGCTCGGCAAACTGCGCGAAGGCTCCGACGCATTGAAATACGGCAAGATGAGCATCGAGTGCCCGAGTGACGGTGTCATCATGCTGTACCGCAGCTTGGGCGGCGAAAGAATCGTCTGCATCGTAAACCGCGGTGATGAGCCTTTCTCTCTCCCATTTTCGGCAAAGCCGCTTCTGTCCGGTATTCCTTCGGACAAGCTCCCGCCGTATACCGCGGGATTTTATAAGATATAAGAAGCCTTATTCCGCTATAAGCTAAAGAGAATCGAAAAAGCCTCGCAGAGTTTGCCGCCCATGGCGGCAAATAGAATTAAATCTATTTTCTGTCGGGGCGTGTACCTGACAGAAAATACTTCTCAGGCTGCAAGTGTGGAATTTGGCAGCTATGCTTACAAATTATGCGCGCTGCAGTCTGCAAAGACTGTCGGAAAACCCGAAGCGGTTTTCCGACAAGCAAAGAAAATTTCCTACCGCAAAAACGGTAGGAAATTTTCTTTGAATGGGGATTGTATGAAGAGAGGAAGATTTGAAACACACCTGTTACTTATATTACTCGATCTCAAGACGTCTTGAGGGCGGGGTCACGGGTGCCTTACTCGGCATAACGAGGGTCAGCACACCGTCATTGTACGCTGCGGTGATGGCTTCGGTGTCAATTCCCTTGACATTGAAGCTGCGGCTATAGGAGCCGTAAAAGCGTTCTCTGCGAACGAAGTTGGGCTCCTTGCCCTCCTCGTCGCTTTCAACGGTACGTTCGGCGGAAATGGTCAGGCAATCCTTATCGATGTCAATGCCTATGTCCTCCTTCTTGAAGCCGGGAAGCTCGGCTGTCAGAGTATAAACGCCGTCCTTCTCGGTGATATCGGTGCGGAAGGCATTCATACTTGTGTCGTTCCAAAAGCTGCGGCTCATTTCCTCGAGCTCGCGGAACGGATTATAACTTACAACACGGCGATGACCGTAGGGCATGATCTCATACATAATTAGTACCTCCTAAAATATTGGGGAAAGTTAATTTCTCGATTTAAGATTTATAACTTTCGTTTGTTGTTGTATATAAAATACTATATAAATATGAACAAATATAGTGTTTTATATGAATAAATTATGAATTTTAGCACTCTTTAGCCCTGAGTGCTAAAATTGTGTGCAAAAAATACCCACGCCGTAATTTCTATTATGGTGTGGGTACGGTAATTTTATTCGCCTTTTTTGTTAAGTGCCTTGTGCTTTATGAGAACATAGGCAACAAGCGCAAGTGCACCGACGGTTATCGCGATGCAGGTATATACGATTGCATCGTCGTAGGTGTTCATGACGGTTATCGCCTGCTTCGGACGCTCGGGAACAATGGTCGCGACAGGCGCATCCGGCTCACCGGAGGGGGCGGGCGTAGGCGTCACCGATGGCTCCTGCGACGGTTCGGGCTCGGTCGTTTCCTCAACGAAAACGGGATTGCCCTCCAAATCGCAGAGCTCGGACATGAGTACCCAACCCTCAAATATGATTTCAAGTCCGTCCTCATCGACACCGTTCGGCAAGGAGGTCTTGCCCCACGGCGTTCCCTCCATGTACGAAACACGGCAGCTCACCGTCAGCTCCGTGCCGTTGGGAACTATGAGATAACCGTCCTCGATGTTGCACTCCGGAGTTGCCCAAAGCACCACATATTCCTTGTCATTTGCATGGGTATAGTAAACGCCGTTGTCGGGAGTCTGATTTTCCTCATCGTCCCACGGTGCGTCATCTATAATATCAATCGCCGCAAATGCCGCGGGAGACACGGCAAAGCAAAGCATAAGTGTCATAATAAGTGCCGCAAATCGCTTCATATGAGTCAACCTCCGTAAGCCGATAATTAAACGCAAGCGACCGCATTATAGCATAAAGGATCGAAAAAGAAAAGACACATTTTTTGAAAATGCGTCTTCTCTTTAGCTTAATCACAAAACTTTTGCCAGAAAATCTTTGAGTCTGTCGCTTTTCGGAGCGGCGAATATCTCATCGGGGGTGCCCTCCTCAAGGAGCTTTCCGTCCGCCATGAACAGGACACGGCTTCCGACCTCTTTCGCAAACGCCATCTCATGGGTGACGACCGCCATGGTCATACCCTCACGGGCAAGCTCCTTCATAACATCAAGCACCTCAC
>CAZWID010000044.1:0-8947 GCA_964634065.1 uncultured Oscillospiraceae bacterium
TTTTATCTGCCATAGTGTCTGTTTTTGTACTGTCCGCACAAATTGGAGCAGTTCAAAAAAGGTCTTGTCTGCTTTTGATTTCTTATGTGTCTTATACTCTGTCGAAGGTCAGGGGGTAGAGAGGATTGTCTTCCTTCTCACCGTCAACATAGGACTTGACGAAGGTCAGCTCGTCCTCGTCGACCTCAAAAACGTCGTAGGAATCTTCCTCGCCGTCCAAAATGAGCTTGTCGCCGTCGATCTCATAGGTGCCGCTGTAGGAATTGAAGTTTACCATATCGTCAATGTCTCCGAAGGATTGCTCGATAAGTGCATCGAGAAGCTCATCCTCGGTCATGCCTTCCTCTGCCGCAGCATCCGCTATGGTGTAGCCTTCGAGAGATTCCTCAAGGAGCTTCACCATACCGTCACGCAGAACCTTTTTGAGAACGTCCGCATCGGCGGTCATGTGCAGCTCATACTCGCCGTCCTCATCAAAGCTGAACACCATGACATAGTCGATCTTACCGAAATCGAAGTACTCTGTGAGCTCGTCAAAGCCTTCATAGCCCATCATTTCCATTGCGTCGATCATATTGATCTCGGTTTCCCAATCACCGACTATAAGTTCCTCTGCGGAAACTTTCTTGTCCTTATCCTTGCTCTTGTCCTTATCGGAGGCGTGAACCTTGCTGCCTTTGTCGTCATCATCATCGTCGTCATCGGCATCATAACCGCAGGCGCAGAGAGTGAACACCATGGCAAGTGCAAGCAGCAGAGCCAAAATCTTCTTGATGTTTTTCATATTTTTCTCCTTAATTTCGGCTTTCGCCGTATTACACTCGGATTCTACAATAAAAGCACACCGATGTCAACCGATTTGGTTTTCCGTGACGCTTGAAAGACCGCAAAAAAAGGTGTAGAATATGCGGCATAAGAGGTGACTTCAGTGAACGATGAATTAACGAAAAAAGACCTTGAAAAAATGCGTGAGGAGCTGCGCTATCGCCGCGACACGCTGATGCCCGAGCTCATCGAAGAAGTCAAGCGCACACGCGCCTTCGGTGACCTCAGCGAAAACTTCGAATACAAGGAAGCAAAACGGCAGAAAAACCGCAACGGCAGCAGAATACGCTACCTCGAGAACATGATCCGCTCCGCTCATGTCATAGATTCCGGCTCAAAGGACAAGGACACCGTCGGACTGTTCGACAAGGTGACGGTGTATCTTCCCGACGACGATGAGGAGCAGGTCATAAGCATTGTGACGACGATACGCACAGACCCGCTGAAAGGGCTCATGAGTCGTGAGTCGCCGTTCGGCAAGGCTGTGTTCGGCAAAAAGGTCGGGGATACGGTGACGGTCGAGGTCAATGAACGCGTGTCGTACAGGGTCGAGATACGGAAAATAGAAAAGTGCGAGGACGACGGCTCCGCACCGATTTTGCAGTATTAAATTTGAAGGAGAGATATACATGAAGGCATTGTTAATCAACGGCAGTCCCAGAGCAAAGGGCTGCACCTACACGGCACTGTCGGAGCTCAAGAGCTCACTTGAGGCAGAGGGCGTCGAGGTCGAGCTCATCCATGTCGGGCATCTTGACATTCACGGCTGCATCGCCTGCGGAATCTGTGCTAAGACCGGCAAATGCGTGTTCGACGACATCGTCAACGAGGTCGCACCGAAGCTTAACGAAGCCGATGCCTTTGTCATCGGTGCTCCGACCTATTACGCTTCTCCCGCAGGCGGCGCGATAGCGTTTATGGACAGGCTGTTTTACAGTACCGGAAGCGTCGACAAGAGCATGAAGGTCGGTGCCGCGGTCGTCACCTGTCGCAGAGGCGGCAACGCATCGTCGTTTGACGTGCTGAACAAGTACTTCACTATAAGCGGAATGCCCATAGCGTCGAGCCGGTATTGGAACATGGTGTACGGCGGTTCGGCAGAGGAGGTCCTCAAGGATAAGGAAGGACTCCAGACCATGCGCACTCTCGGCAAGAATATGGCATTTCTCATGAAAAGCATCGCACTCGGCAAGGAAAAGTACGGGCTTCCCGAAAAAGAACCCATCACCTTCACAAACTTCCATCATTAAGTTCAAAATGCAGCCCGTGTTAATCGGGCTGCATTTCAGCTTGTCAAAAAAAGTCCCTTCGGGCTTTTTTGCAAGCTGAAACAGCCGCCGGTCATTTTGCGCGTGCAAAATGACGCTTCGCCCAAAAGCCTTGATTTTCAAGCTTTTTTTCGGCGGCGATCCAATTCGAGGTGGGTCTTTTCTCGCTGCGGCTCGGTCACGCTGCGGCTCTAATGTGCCACCGGCACATTATTCACTTCCGCAGCGTCGCTTCGCTACCCCTCGAGCTCCCCCGCTACTCTAACATCTTTCTTGCGAAGCATAGTTTTTTTGACAGTCTCAAAAATGCAGCCCGTGTTAATCGGGCTGCATTTTTGTTTTTGCCGTTAACGCAGGATGCCTTTTACGACCTGCGCTATGGGATTTTGCGACACATTACGGTAAGGCTCGCCGCGAACGATGAGCTTTTCGACCTTTATGTCGCCTATCCTTTCGGTCTCGACCGCATAGGGATCGTCGGAAAGTATGACCATATCCGCCGTCTTTCCGACCTCGAGACTGCCTCGCTCTTTTTCGTCGAAGGATGTCCATGCCGTGTTGTAGGTGCACATTTTAAGTGCCTGACGGATGCTCAACGACTGCGCACCGTTGTTGCACGCCTTGTGCATCCACATGATGGGGTCGGGATCGGTACACGGACCGTCGGAGCCGAGAGACATCACAATGCCCTTATCGGCATAGGTCTTAAAGGGATTGAGCTTTGCGGCTCTGTCACCGAGTACACGCTCGAGGTACTCCGTCGGTTCGTTGGGCCAATCGATGAACGCGCTCTGTATCGCAAAGGCGATACCGTATTTTGCACAGATCTCGAGTCCCTTCTCCGTGGGCAGGCAGGCGTGGATGATCGTATGTCTGTGGTCGGCACGGGGGTAATCGTCAAGCGCCGCCTTTATCGCATTGACCGCCTGATCGAATGCGGCGTCGCCTATCGCGTGCAGCTCGATCTGCATACCCTCACGGTTTGCCTTTTTGCAAAATTCCGTAACCCTTTCGTCGGAGTAATACAGGATGCCCTTGTTGTCCGAGCCGAGGTACGGCTCGTTCATCGCGGCATCGACTGAGCCGAAGCAGCCGTCAAGCGCGGTCTCGAAGCAGCCGCCTATGCGGGTCATCTTGCGACGCTTTGCCTTGTTCACGTCAAGCGTTTGGAAATACACGCGAAGCTGCGTACCGTTGTCCAAGCCCTTTGCGAACCAATGCTCCATGTCGACGTCGAGGTCAAGCGTATAGCCGACGCCGCTGACGGAGTGAATGAGCGCGATACCCTTCGTTGCCATGTAATCCGCCGCAAGCTGCAAATTGCGCAGCAGCTTTGCGGGCGGGACGGTGCTGCTGACGTAATCCGAAAAGGCGAAGAACGCCTCCTGATTCATCTCGCCGCTGTCCTCATGCCAGCCTCTGAGATGCTCCGCCTTGCTCCGAAGAAGCTCACGCAGCTTTGTGTTTACGACGCAGGTATGTCCGTCGTACTTCACCATGAAAAGCGGCTTATCGGGGCACACCGAGTCAAGCTGCTCACGCGTTACGAACTTTTTCTCCGCGACGGAATGGTTCGACGCACCGAAGGCAATGAGCAGCTTATCCTTGCACTTGGGCGCGAAATCGCGAATCATGTCGAGAATTTCCGTATTGCTTCTTGCGTTTGCGACATTGAGTCCGACTCTGAAGGTCGCAAAGCTTGCGAAATGAATATGACTGTCACCGAAGGCGGGGATAAGTGCTTTTTTGCCGAGCGAAACGCGCTCGCAGGCGGAATAGCTCTCCGGCAGCTCATTGCCGACATAGACGATCCTGCCGCCGTCCTCGACAAGATAACGGTAAACGCCGTCGTTTACGTCGCAGCTCAGAATGTTTCCCTCATATACTTTCACACGATCACCTCTACAAATTTTTGATAGTGTCATTATATATCATATTCCGTGAAAAGACAATCCCGTCAAAAAATTTGACGGGATTTGAGTTATCGCTCTCTTGCGCCTTTGAATATTACACAATACTTTGCGCATTTTCATATGATTATTCCCTCACAGTGGTCGATCTCGTGCTGAATGATCTCTGCCGTGTAGCCGGTGAAGGTCTTGAACCGTGTCTGAAATTTTTCGTTCTGCCACTGCACCTTGACCGTCTTGTATCGCTTCACCTTCCGTGTGCCTTCAAGCGACAGGCAGCCCTCCTCCGCCATATACGGCTCGGAGCATTTGACTATGACGGGATTGAACATGAGCTCGTATTCGCCGCCGTTTTCGAAAGCGATAATGCGTTTATTCACGCCTATCATGTTTGCCGCCATACCGACGCAGCCCTCTCTGTGCGCAATAAGCGTATCGAGCAGATCAAGTGCCGTTGCGAGATCATCCGCCGTTGCGGGCTCGGCTTTTTGAGCCAAAAACGTCTCATTCTTACAGATTTCACGAATCATTGCGCTGCCTCATTCTCCGTAACCGTCGGGGTTCATGCTTTGCCAACGCCAACTGTCGCGGCACATATCCTCAAGGTTTAAGCCGGCGCGCCAGTTCAAAAGCCGCGCACTCTTGTCCGGTGAGCAGTAGCACACCGCAAGGTCGCCCGCTCTGCGTCCGACTATTCTATACGGCACTTTGACGCCGTTTGCTTTCTCGAATGCGTGTACCATATCGAGCACGCTGTAGCCCGTTCCGGTGCCGAGATTGAACACGCTTTCTCCCCTGTGCTCCGCCATGTAGTCTATTGCGGCAACGTGCCCTTTGGCAAGATCGACAACGTGGATATAGTCTCTGACGCCGGTGCCGTCGTGTGTGTCGTAATCGTCACCGAACACACGGAGGTACTCGAATCTTCCGATTGCCGTCTGCGAAATGTAGGGCATCAGGTTGTTGGGGATGCCCTTCGGGTCCTCACCGATGAGTCCGCTCTCGTGCGCCCCGATGGGATTGAAGTAGCGCAGCAGCACGACCGCCCATGTGGGGTCGGCTTTCACATAGTCACGCATTATCTGCTCACACATGAACTTCGTCCAACCGTAGGGATTCGTGCAGCTTCCGATCTTCGAAGTCTCGTACAGCGGCATCTCGTTATCCGCCGAATATACCGTTGCGGAGGAGGAAAAGATTATGTCCCTTACTCCGTGATCCTTCATCGCCTCAAGCAGCGTAATCGTTGAGCCTATGTTGTTGTCATAGTACTCAAGCGGCATCTCGACCGATTCACCCACCGCCTTGAGACCTGCGAAATGTATCACGCAATCGATTTTGTGCGTGTCGAATATGAGGTCGAGCATCTTGCGATCGCGAACATCGGCCTCAAAGAAGGTAACACCCTTGCCCGTGATGCGCTCAACGCGCTTGCCCGCCTCGGCACTTGAATTGACAAGATTGTCGATGATTACGACATCCATGCCTCTGTTTAAAAGCTCAATACAGGTATGGCTTCCGATGTAACCCATACCGCCGGTTACAAGTACTGTCATATTGTCCCTCCTATCGGGTTATGCAAATGTCATTCGCCTTCTGCTTACGGCAAATCATACCACATTCCATCGCATTTGTCATTCAAATTCTTGCGTTTGCCGAAGTTTTCCGTAGAAAGCAAGTGGATAAACGGCGCACGCAAAGAAACGGCTATTTTGTTGCAATCGGGAAAATTTTGTGATATTCTTGATTTTGACAGAACATCAAATAAACGGAGGTAGAGCCATGAAAAAGCGTTTTATCGCGCTGCTGCTTGCTTTTGCAATGTGCCTTTCGCTTTGCGCCTGCGGCGGCATCGACGATGAGCAGACTGCCGAAAGAGACCCCGTTGATGAGTATACGGAAAACGTTTACACTTACATACTCGCTACAATGGTTACAGGCTTTGAGAGCGATATCGAAATATTCAGACCCGATTACAACCACGACGGCATAAGTGACTGGGTTATATACTTTCCGAGCTGTGCCGAAGTTCCGTTTTGGATGGTGCTCGAGGGCGGCTGTATCGATGAAAATCCCAAGCTCTTTTTTAACACCGATTCCGAAAGCAGCATAAAAATGTATATCTCCGAAAGCGATGACCTGTATGTGTACAACCGTTGCGCATCGGGCTCGTCCGGCAATGAAAGCTACTTCATTTACGACGGAAAAGCAAATGATTATTGCGGTATCTCGGAATTTGAAGGTGAGGAGCCCGATTACATCTGCAAGATAAAAGGTGAGACTGTCGAAAAAAGCAAATACGACAAATATATTGAAGGGCTCGGTCTTGAGCCGCTCGCTGACGGTGAATCGGATTTTGATGACTATTTACGTATTCCCAACAACATTTTTGACGAAGTCGTTGAACGGGTGTCGGAATTGCCCGTAATAAAAGAAAGTGCCGCGGGCGATGTCGACGATGACGGAATTGCAGATCTTGTGTTCTTGACAGACGATGAGGGCTTCTCGAAAAATATACGCACGACAACTTATGACGGCGGCAACAGTGAAGGTGACGACTGTTATTCGATTGTAAGCTGTTGGGGAGCTGCAGCGGCAATAATGTCAAACGACGGAGACTGCTTGGTTACAGGCGATTTCGATTATTTCGAAACGATGTTTAAGGCACGCTGTGCTTCGGCAGAAGATGCCGATGAGCTTTGCGACAAAATAGTCGGTACATGGACAAATGCGGATGACTACGAAGAATGTTCGTTTACGGATTATGGCGTCACCTGTAATGTGATGGCAGAAGTGGGCATATGGTATCCGTGCGGCGACGGAAAGATATATGCAGACAGCATTGTCGGTCTAAACGGTGTTTACTCCGTTAGCTTCGGTTATGACAGTGACAGCGGATATGACTATATGCTGCTCACCGGCAACGGTGAAACTCATAAGCTTTACAAGGGTAACGCTTCCGTTCCGAGCGATCTGCTTTTGGGAAAATGGAGTTGCACCCATCGGATAGACAGCTCCGCGACAGCAACTATGGTTATCGAGCTGTACTCCGATAACACTTGCAAAATGAGCGTTTTCGGACTTACGGCACGTTTGACATGGTATGTTGACGGTAATCAGCTTGTCCTTGTAAAGAATGCGGACGATCCGGATTCCGCCATATACGAATACCTGACAATAGATCTGCCGTATTTGTACGCCTATGACGACGGCGACGAATTGCAATTCAATAAAATAGCCTGATAGACTGAAATAAAACTCAGCTCTCCGTATGGGGAGCTGAGTTTATGCTTAATTCATTACTTCAGTTTTTCGAGGGCGATATTGAGGCGGCGGAGAGTTTCGGCTTTGCCCAAGATGCGGCATATCTCGACAGCACCGCCGGGAGTTACGGCTTTGCCGGCAGCGGCAATGCGCACGGGCCACATGACCTTTGCGTTCTTGACTCCCTCGGCTTCCGCAAGGGACACCATGGCGGCAAGAATGCTCTCGTCGTCCCAAACGGGAAGCTCATCTAAGGTCGGAATGATCGTTTCGAGCACATGGAGGGAGCTTTCCCTGTCGCTCTTGCTCTTTTTGTGCACAAACAGCTCCGTGTCATACTCCGGAAGCTCGTCGAAAAAGTCAAGCTTTTCGGGTATGTCGGTCAGCACCTCGGTGCGCTGCTGCAAAAGTGCGGCAATTGCGGCGGGGTCGAGCTCGGGATTTTTGACAGCCGAACGGATAAAAGGCTCTGCGACTGCGGCAAAAGCCTCCGCACTCATGCCGCGGATGTACTCGGCGTTAAAATAGCGAAGCTTCTCGATGTCGAATATCGCCGGCGACTTGCTCAGTCCCTTGAGCTCGAATATCTTTGAGAGCTCATTCATCGTGTATATCTCACGCTCACCGCCGGGACTCCAACCGAGCAATGCGACGTAGTTCACGACCGCAGGGGTGATATAGCCCTGTGCGATGAGATCCTCATACGATGGGTCGCCGTGACGCTTGCTCATCTTGTTGTGCTGATCTCTCATGACGGGGGAGCAGTGGACATACAACGGAACATCCCAACCGAAAGCCTCATACAGCAGATTGTATTTCGGAGAGGACGAAAGATACTCGGAGCCTCTGACGACATGGGTTATACCCATGAGATGATCGTCGATGACATTTGCGAAGTTATAGGTCGGAAGCCCGTCACGCTTAATGAGCACCTGATCGTCAAGCGTCTTATTCTCAACGCTTATCTCACCGAATATCTCGTCACGGAAAACGGTGACACCGTCCTCGGGTATCTTTTGGCGAACGACATAGGGCTCACCGGCTGCGGCTCTTTTATTCGACTCCTCGGCGGAAAGACCGCGGCAGGGATCGACCGATTTTTCAAAGCCTTCGGCTTCATCCTCGCACTTTTCGCAGAAGCAGCGGTATGCGTGACCTTTTTCGATGAGCAGCTCCGCATATTTACCGTAGAGTCCTCTGCGTTCGGTCTGAATATAGGGACCCACGGGACCGCCGACATCGGGACCCTCATCGTGATCGAGACCGCATTCCGAGAGTGTGCGATATATAACATCGACTGCGCCCTCAACAAGGCGGCTCTGATCCGTATCCTCAATGCGGAGGATGAATTTGCCTCCGTTGTGACGTGCTATAAGCCAAGTGTAAAGAGCGGTACGGAGATTGCCGACGTGCATATATCCGGTGGGACTGGGTGCAAAACGCGTGCGCACCTCGCCTTTGGGGATTTTCTCCTCCGCTTCGTAGAACCAAGAAGTATCCATAGTGCTCTCCTCTCAACATTTTTAGCTGTATACAGTGTAATTTGGAATTTGCCTGTTGTCAAGTGAGACTTAAAATGATAAAATGTGATTTCAGATTAGAAATATAAGCATTGGAGCGTATCGGTCATGGAAAACGAAATCAAAAAGAAAATAATGCTCTCGGGCATACAGCCCTCCG
>CAZWID010000045.1:0-8641 GCA_964634065.1 uncultured Oscillospiraceae bacterium
TTGTACTGTCTGCCTTAAAAACCTTCATACCCTTCGGAAAATTGCGGGCTTACTTACGGATGCCCAGCTTTGCGATGATCGCACGGTAACGCTCGATGTCCTTCTTTGCGAGGTAGTCAAGCAGTCTGCGACGCTTACCTACCATCTTGTACATACCGAGACGGCTGTGGTCGTCGTTGGGATGTACCTTCAGGTGAGCGGTCAGCTCACGGATACGCTGAGTGAGGATGGCGATCTGAACCTCGGGAGAGCCGGTGTCGGTCTCGTGGGTTCTGTTCTCTGCGATGACATTGGTCTTAGTCTCTTTGGTGATCATAATGATACCCCTTTCAAAAAATTTCTATACCCAATGACCAAGTAATGGGGCTGAAAGGCACCCCGAATACCGAGTTCACGGGTCAAGCTGAAATATGATACCACCGAAAGCCCGATTTGTAAAGCACTTTTTTCGTACTCTTTTCCTTTGTTCACAAAAACTTGATCGAAAAAAAGCAAAAAAGCATTGTTAGTGAAGGTCGTTTATGCTATAGTGTATAGTCAGGGTCATAGCCGACGGGCGACCCGAGATCCCAAAGGGAGGCAATCAAATTGAGTGATACGTTCAATATTGACGATATTATAGCGGAGGAGCGTGCGCAGGAGGCCGCACAGGCGGAAGCGGAGGCGAAGGCGCAGGCTCAAAGAGCCGCGGCGGAAAATGCAGCCGCGAAAAAGGCAAGAGTCGTGATGGGGCTTGACACCGAACCCGACGGCGACGCCGAGTCCGAGGAAAAGCCCGAGAAAAAGGCGGGAAAAAAGCCTAAAAAGGCAAAAGCCGAAAAGCCCGAAAAGCCGAAGAAGGAAAAGCCCGAGAAAACCGATAAGGGCAAAAAGAAGAAATTCCCGAAATGGCTGCTTATTCTGCTCGGCGTTATCGCGGTGATTGCCGCGGCGGTCGCAATCACCGTGTTCGTCGTGTACGGCAACTTCTATATGTGGCTGTATGCGGAGCTCGGTGACGGTGCACCCGACCCCTCCGACTTTGTTAAGGACGGCGGCAAGGCAAGCTACGTAGGCGGTGAGCCGGATGTCAGTCTCACAGAGGAGGGACACTATTTCCTCACCGTTAAAGCCGACGGTAAGGAGCGCAAGGTGCTGCTTGTCGTCCGCGATACCGAGGCACCCACCGCAAAAAGCGCAGAGCCCGTCATAAGCATCGACGATACCCTGTCCCCCATGGATGCCCTTGAGGACGCAAAGGATGCAAGCGATTTTACAGCCGAGTGGAAGGCTCAGCCCAACTTCGGCAGCGCGGGAATATACAATGCCGCCGTGCGCCTTTCGGATGAGCACGGCAACGAACGCGTCATAGACGTCACGGTGACGATACTCGGCGCGATAGACGTTCTGACCCATGAGGCGGGCGACCCTCGGCCCGCTCTCGAGGACTTTATGATAGTCGAGCGCGAAAACGCGGAGCTCATCACCGATCTCGACTCGGAGGTCAAATGGGATGTTCCCGGCGATTATACGGTACAGATAGGCTTTGACGGTGCGACCTATACCTCCACCCTCAGAATAGTCGACACAATTGCGCCCGAGCCCGACATTATCCCCGCCGCGGTGCTCAAGGGCGAAAGCGTATCGCCCGACGATTTCGTTCTCGGTTGCGACGATGCCACGGCGGTGAGCTACGAATTTTCCTCCGCACCCGATACCGCGACCACGGGCACGGTGCCCTGCACGATAGTCGCCACCGACCTCGGTGACAACGAGACCGAGGTTCAGACCACGGCGGTCGTATGCGACGCAACAGTCGAGCTCGAGGCGGCAAACGACGTCGTCACGCAGGCACAGATACTCTCGGTACTCGGCAGTGCCTATTCCGGCTACACGATGGAGACCGCCGCGTTCTCGCTGACGGGTCTCGGCGCACATGAGGTTGTCCTGTCGAAAAACGGCGAAAAGCTCATAGTCGGTGCCGTTGTCGTCGATACGACGCCGCCGACGGCGGAGGGCATCGAGTGCGAATGCTCGACGGGTTACTACTGCGACCCGATAAACTTCGTGACGAATATAGTAGACATGAGCAGTGTAACGGCACGCTTTGTTACCGAGCCCGATTGGGATGTCGAGGGCAGACAGGATGTCGAAATAATCCTCACAGACCGCAGCGGCAACGAGAGCACGGTCGCCGCGGTCGCCGTGATAAGCCCCGACAAGACGGCTCCCGTTATCTACGCCGCGATAGACCGTATATGCTATGTCGACGAAGCCGTCGCATACTTCAAGGAGGTCTTTGCGGAGGACAACGCCGATCCCGAGCCGGAGCTCACGGTCGACAAGTCCAAGGTCGATTACAAGACCGCGGGCACCTACCCCGTCACCTATACCGCGACCGACGAAAACGGCAACTCAAGCAGCGTCACGGTCAACTTCACCTTCGTTGAGCGCACTATCGACAAGGATAAGCTCGATGCGGCGATAGAGGAAGTGTTCGACCAGATATTCACCGACAGCATGACTCCGACGGAGCAGGCGTATGCGATATTCAACTACTGCTACGACCATATCACCTACACGGGAACCTCGGATAAGACAGACCTCTACGGCGAAGCCTACAGAGGCATAACCCAAGGCGTCGGTGACTGCTACACCTTCTATGCGACCTCCTACTGTATGCTTGAGAAGATAGACTGCGGTCTGCTTTCCGTCGAGCGTTTAAACGGCAAGACGCAGCACTTCTGGTGCCTTGTGAACCTCGGTACGGGTTGGTATCACTTCGACCCCTGCAACGTCGGACCGCAGCATTACCGCTGCTTCATGAAGATGACCTCCGACCTCAGTCCTCTGAGCGCACAGTACTGGAGATTTGACGAAAGCCTGTATCCGCCCGTAGAAACGACGCCCTTTGTCGCACCGGATTAACCATGAAAAATATACTGCAATATCTTGAAAAAACGGCGGAGCGGTTCCCCGAAAAGACCGCTCTTGCCGATGAAAATACCGCACTCGGCTTTGCGGAGCTTCAAAACGCCGCCATGTGCGGCGGTACGGCTCTCGCAAAGAGAGGTCTTTATAACGAGCCCGTGGCGGTGTTTATGAAGAAAACGCCGCTCACCGTCTGCGCCTTTTTCGCCGTGATATACGCCGGCTGCTACTATGTGCCTTTGGACGCGGGTATGCCCAAGCACCGCATACGCATGATACTCGCAAAGCTCTCTCCGAGAGCGATAATCTGCGACGACGGGAACGATGAGCTTGTCGCCTCTCTCGGCTACGGTGACGTTGTTATCAAAACGGAAACACTGTTTTCGACAAAATTCGACAAAGCCTTGCTCTCCGACATTCGCAGAAAGAGCATAGACACCGACCCCATATACATTGTTTTCACCTCGGGAAGCACCGGTACGCCCAAGGGCGTGACCGGCTGTCACCGCGCACTCATCGATTACGCCGAGGCACTTTGCCCCGTTATCGGAGCGACCGAGGAGAGCGTATTCGGTATGCAGGTGCCGCTGTATGTCGACGCCTGCATGAAGGAGCTGCTCTCGGTCATACGCTGCGGCAGCACGGCATATCTCATGCCGCAGAGCATCTTCATGTTCCCCGTAAAGGCGATAGAGTATCTCAACAGGTATAAGGTCAACACGCTGTGCTGGGTGGCATCGGCACTGACGATGATATCCGGTCTCGGCGGCTTCGAGGAGACTGTACCGGAGCACCTGCATACGGTCTGCTTCGGCAGTGAGGTATTCCCGATAAAGCAGCTCAGAGCGTGGAAAAAAGCCTGTCCCGATGCCGAGTTTATAAATCTCTACGGGCCCACCGAGGCAACGGGCATGAGCTTTTACTATCGCGTCGAGGATCGCTTTTTCGACGAAAGCGAGGAAATTGCCGCGGTGCCCATCGGCAAGCCCTTTGACAATACGGGCTACCTCCTCTTGCGTGACGACGATACCGAAGCCGCAAAGGGCGAACGCGGCGAGATCTGCATAAGAGGCACCGCGCTTACTCTCGGCTATTACGACGATCCCGAGCGCACTGCGGCGGCATTTACGCAAAATCCGCTGAACACGCATTACCCCGAGCTCATATACCGCACCGGCGACCTTGCGGTCGAGACGGAAAGCGGCGATCTGGTGTTTGTGTCCCGCAAGGACAATCAGATAAAAAACATGGGACACCGCATAGAATTGGGTGAGATCGAGAGCTGCGCCGTAATGTGTGAGGGTGTTGAATCGGCTTGCTGTATTTTTTCCAAGGAAGCAGGCAAGCTTTATATGTACTACATGGGAACAGCCGAGGAGCGGTCGCTCCAAAAGTATCTCAGAGCCGAGCTGCCGAGGCATATGCTCCCGACAAAGGTCAGAAAAACGGATACCTTGCCGTTGCTCCCCAACGGTAAAATAGACAGAAATAAACTTACGGAGATGTGACTATGGACGAAATTCTTGAAATCTTAGAGGAAATAAATCCCGATATCGATTTTGAAAGCTGCGACACTCTTGTCGACGACGGCATACTCGCAAGTTTGGATATCGTGTCGATAATAGCCGAGCTGTCCGACGCTTTTGACATTACTATCCCCGCAAGGGACATAGTGCCGGAGAACTTCAATTCCGCCGAGGCAATGTACGCCATGGTGCAGAGACTTCTGGACGAATAAGCCGTGCTGTTTACTTCCTACGGCTTTATAGCCTTTTTGGCGGTACTGTTCATACTGTACTACCTCATTCCCAAGCGGCTCCAATGGCTTTTGCTGCTGTTGGCGGATGTCCTGTTTTACGCCTGTGCCGGTTGGCAGGGACTTTGCTTTATGGCGGCAACGGTGCTCGTGTCATGGGCGTCGACCAATTTTATGGCGGCGTCGCTCCGCCGGCAAAAGGAATACCTGTCCTCTCCCGAGGGCAAGGCACTGCAAAGGGATGAGCGTAAGGCATATAAGAAGGAGCGTCAGAAATACAGAAAGCGTATTTTCATTCTCGCTCTTTTGTGCGATATCGGTATACTTGCCGCGCTGAAATACACGAACTTCCTCATCGGAAACGTAAACTCGATTACGGGTGCGGATATCGCCGCCGTCGACTGGGTGCTTCCGCTGGGGATAAGCTTCTATACCTTCCAGACGGTGAGCTACGTCATCGATGTGTACTGGGAAAAGGTCGAGGCGGAGAAAAACATTCTCCGAGTCGCACTGTTCACCTCGTTTTTCCCGCTGCTCATTCAGGGACCCATTTCCCGCTTCGGCGATATTAAGGACAGCCTTTTCGCGCAGCATAAGGCGGACTACAAGCAGATATCCTTCGGCTTGCAGCGTATGCTCTGGGGCTACTTCAAAAAGCTTGTCATTGCCGACAGATTGCTCATCGCCGTGACCGCCGTATGCGGCGATCCGTCGACCTATTCGGGTGCCTACGTTTTGGTGGGAGCTCTGCTCTATGCGGCGGAGCTGTACGCCGATTTCACGGGCGGCATAGATATCACGATAGGCATCGCACAGGTGCTCAGCGTATCGGTGAAGGAAAACTTCGTGCGCCCGTATTTTTCGAGAAACATTGCCGAGTACTGGCGGCGTTGGCACATATCCATGGGCACTTGGTTCAAGGACTATATCTTCTACCCTCTGTCCGTTGCGCCGTGGCTTT
The DNA here is from genome assembly GCA_964634065.1 of uncultured Oscillospiraceae bacterium. Lineage (GTDB taxonomy): Bacteria > Bacillota > Clostridia > Oscillospirales > Oscillospiraceae > F23-B02. The sequence continues at coordinate 5,628 of CAZWID010000045.1, forward strand.
TGAAGCTGAGTAAAAAGGCAAGGGTCAAGATCGGAGACGGCTTCGGCAGAAAGCTCTCCGTCTATGTTTCGACGATAGTCACCTGGTTCCTCACGGGACTGTGGCACGGTGCGGCATGGAACTTCGTCGTATGGGGACTTTTGAATGCCGTATTCATTCTTGCCGCCGAGGAGTTTAAGCCCGTATCCGTCAAATTCCGCGAAAAGCATCCGACGCTTGTCGCAAGCTTCGGCTACAGGATATTTGAAACGCTGCGCACCTTCCTGCTTTTGTGCTCCTTCAGAATACTCGACTGCTACCGTGACGTTGCGGTGTCCTTCAAAGCCTTCTTCTCGGTGTTCACGGACGGCAATTGGGGCGATGCCTTCACGGGCGGCATACTGTCACTCGGACTTACGGCAGCCGATTTTGCGGTATGCGGCGTCGGCGTTATACTGATGTTTGCGGTGAGCTGCGTTCAGGAAAAGCACGGTGAGGTCAGAGAGCTGCTGTGGCAAAGGAAATCCGTGTCATACATAGTATTCTCTCTGCTTGCAATAATAATTCTGGTGTTCGGTGCCTACGGTGTGGGCTACGATTCGTCGCAGTTTATCTATAATCAGTTCTGAGGCAAAACATGGCTGTTAAGACAAAGAAAAATACAAAACTTCATATTGCCGTGCTCATCCTCTGCCTTGTCGCGGTCGGCGTTTCGGTATGGCTTTTGGGCAAGCTCATGCAGCCGAAGTATATGTCCGGCGTGCTTGAGGGTGCGATGGTGGCGGAGTATTACAATGAGGAAAATCCGCACGATGTCATCTTTGTCGGTGACTGTGAGGTGTACGAAAACTTTTCGCCGGTCACCATGTGGGAGCAGTACGGTATAACGAGCTATATACGAGGCTCCGCGCAGCAGCTCATCTGGCAGTCGTATTATCTTCTGGAGGAGACCTTTGAATACGAAAGCCCGAAAATCGTCGTGTACAACGTTCAGTCGATGAAGTATTCCGAGCCGCAAAGCGAGGCATACAATCGCATGACGCTTGACGGCATGAAGATGAGCGGCATCAAGGTCGATGCGATAAAAGCGTCGATGACCGAAGGCGAGGAAATGATAAGCTATTTCATTCCTCTGCTGCGTTATCATTCGAGATGGAACGAGCTTACTGCGGAGGACTTTGCGTATATGTTTACCCGTGACGAGGTGACGGTCGCGGGATATCTCATGCGTGCCGACGTAAAGCCCATGACAAAGCTTCCCACACCCTCCGCACTTACCGATCCGACGATAGGCGACCGCTGTTGGGAATACCTTGACAAAATGCGAATACTCTGCGAAAATAACGGCGCGACTCTCATACTCATAAAATCCCCCAGTCAGTGGCCCTATTGGTACGACGAATGGGATGAGCAGATTTCGGCTTATGCCGAGAAGTACGGCTTGCGGTATATAAACTTTCTTCCGCTTGCCGACGAGATCGGTCTCGATATGCAGACGGACACCTATGACGCGGGACTGCATCTGAATGTCTACGGTGCGCAAAAGCTGTCGGGCTATTTCGGCAGGATACTGGCGGAGGATTACGGGCTTGAGGATCACAGAAGCGACGAGACTCTTTCTGCCGATTGGGCGGAAAAGTGCGACAGGTATTACGCACTGTTGGACGCTCAGCTCAAGGAGCTCGAGGAATACGGATATCTTAAATCGTGGACATTAGGAGACAACACATGAAAAAATTTATTTCGATCTTACTTGCACTCTCTTTGTGCTTCGTGCTTTGCGCCTGCGGCGGCGATGACGGCGGCAGCGGCGATAAGGACAAGGGCGGCGATTATTCCCCCGATTACGGTGAGCTCTGCTTTGCCTCCGGCGACCTCAAATTCGGCATCATGGACTATGCCGACGAGGTAATGGACGCCCTCGGCTCTCCCTCCGGCAGCTTCGAGGATCAGAGCTGCGCCTATCAGGGCACCGATACGGTGTATTATTACGACGGCTTTGAGCTTACGACTCATGAGCTCGACGGCAAAAACCGCGTCATCGGCGTGACACTCACCGACGACACCGTGCAGACTCCGCAGGGTCTGAAGATAGGCATGAGCATGGACGATTGCCAAGGCATTTTCGATGAGCTCGGCGGCGAAATGAGCGGAGCCACGGTTTATAAGGCAAGCTGCGGCTCGACGGTGCTCATCGTCGGCTTCGGTCCCGACTCCTGCGTAAGCTCCATAGAATACGCCGTAAGCACCGCCGCATAATAAGCACTGCGACACAATGTTCAACATATTAAACAGAGTAAAAACTCCCGTGCGATTTTTTCGCACGGGAGTTTTTACGCAGCTTGTCAAAAAAGTCCCTTCGGGCTTTTTTGCAAGCCGAAACCGCCGCCGGTCATTTTGAATACTCAAAATGACGCTTCGTAAAAAGCTTTGATAAGTCAACACTTTTTGCGGCGGCGATCCAATTCGAGGCGGGTCTTGACCCCCTCGAGCTCCCCCCGCTACTCTGTTGTCTTTTCTGCGTAGCATAGTTTTTACGACGTATAGGCTTATATAAGAAAGCTTTGCTTATTTGCAGAGCTCGACGGCGGTCTTTGCGGCTAAGGTAGCGTTATTCAGAACGAGCTGAATGTTGCTCTCGAGGCTGTCGCCGCCTGTGAGCTCAACGACCTTGGCAAGCAGGAAGGGAGTGGTCTCCTTGCCGTGGATGCCGTTTGCCTTTGCCTCCGCGACTGCGGTCTCGATTGCGGCGTCGATGACCGCCTTGTCCATTGCGTACTGCTCGGGGATGGGATTTGTGACGAGCATACCGCTCTTGAGACCGAGGGAGAGCTGAGCCTTGAACATTGCGGCAAGCTCCTCGGGAGAATCGACACGGTAGTCGACGCCGAAGCCGCTGCTGCGAGTGAAGAATGCGGGGAGCTCATCCGTACCGTAGCCGATGACGGGAACGCCCTTGGTCTCGAGATACTCGAGGGTCAGACCGAGGTCGAGAATGCTCTTTGCACCTGCGCAAACGACCATGACGGAGGTGT
>CAZWID010000046.1:0-8473 GCA_964634065.1 uncultured Oscillospiraceae bacterium
CTCTGCCCACATATTGTACATACGGTAGAGCATCTGCGTCCAGTCCTGCGCCTCGGTGCCGCCCGCGCCGGCATGGAAGGTCAGTATCGCGTTATTGGCGTCGTACTCACCGGTAAGCAGGGTGCCGAGTCTGGTTTCCTCGAGCTTCTCGGTAAACGCGGCATAATCGCTTTGCAGCTCCTCAAGCATTGAATCGTCGTTTTCCTCGATTGCCATTTCGCACAGGGTATACATATCGTCCCACTTCGCGCAAAGCTTTGCGTAATTCTCCGTTTTGGATTTAAGCTGCTTGAGACGCTTCTGAACACGCTGAGAGTTCTTTACGTCGTTCCAAAATCCGTCCTGTGCACTCTGACCCTCGAGCTCCTCTATTTCCTTTTCCGCAGCTTCAAGGCGCAGTGCGGCACGGAGGTCGTCCAAAGTGGGCTTTAAGGCATTGAGCTTGGTCTTATATTCTTCAAATTCAATCATTTGCAACCATTCCTTAATCTTTAATCAATACATTATACCGCAAAGTCGCGCAAATGTAAACCCCGCCGGGTTAAACCGACGGGGTAAGCTTTCGATTATTCTTCTTCGACGGGTGTATGTACCTTGACAAGAACCTTTTCGACTCTCAGTCCGTCCATTTCAAGAACCGTTACATCGAAATTCTCGTACTCGAACGAATCTCCCGCCTTGGGGAAGCTGCCGAACATCTCTATCGTCCAACCGCCGACCGTCTCACTCTCGAAGTCGAAATCGTCCTCATTTAGCTCCATGAGCTCCACAAAGTCGGATATGACCATATCGCCGTCGAGCTCAAAGCGACCGTCAGGACGTTCGACGATTTCCTCCTCGACCTCGTCCGTTTCGTCCCATATCTCACCGACAAGCTGCTCCAGAACGTCCTCCATCGAAAGAACGCCGAGAGTGCCGCCGTATTCGTCGACGACAACGGCAAGATGCTGCTTTGCATGGCGAAGCTCCGTGAGCACCGCAGGCAGCTTCATGGTCTTATACACATAACACACCGGCATGAGCAGACTGCGAATATCGGGCTTTTCTTCTCCGGCAAGAGCCTTGAGGAAATGGTTCAGATACAAAACACCGATGATGTTATCGATACCGTCCTCATAAACGGGGATTCTCGAATACGGCGATTCGTCGATAACCTTCATGAGCTCATCCCAATCGTCCTCAACATCGAGAGCAAGCATATCGACTCTTGCGGTCATGACCTCGGACGCCATTATGTCCGAAAAATCTATCGCAGCCTGAACAAGCTCGGAACGGTCCTCGTCGAGAACGTCCTCATCCTCTGCCGTCTCGATTATCGACGACAGCTCCTGTGCGGCGGCATCTTCGTCATCATCCTGCTTTTCGCCCTTAAACGGCAGGCAGATCAGACGAACAAGACCGACGACAAGCCATACAAGGGGCTTCAGCACGATGCCGAGAAAACGCACAAAGTATGCATGGCTCATCGCAATGCGGTTTGCGCTGCCCTTTGCGATTATCTTGGGCATGGTCTCACCGAAGATTATGACCAATACCGTGATAACCAATGTGGACACCCATGCGTATCCGTCACCCAAAAGCTCAATGACAGCCAAAGAGCCCAAAGACGACGCCGCGATATTCACAAGGTTATTGCCTATGAGTATTGCGGAAAGGGTATCGTCAAAGCGGTCGACTATTTTGACGGCAACCGCCGCTTTTCTTGAACCGTCCTCCGTCGCTTTCAAAAGACGCGCTCTGTTGCAGGCGGAATACGCCATTTCGGAGGATGAGAAGAAGTTCGAGAAGAACACGCAGACGATTATTGCGGCAATGTAATAAGCTATCATACGTTCTCGCCTCCTTCCTCAATGCGGGAAAGGGTCAGTCGCATGATGCGATTGTGCACCATTTCGGATACCGTAACCTTAAGTCCGTGATATTCAAAGCTGTCACCCGTTTTGGGGATGGCGGCAAACTGCTCATACGCCCATTTGCCGAGCAGCTTATTTGAAATATCGTCCTCATCGTCGGCTTCGTCGAACTCCATGAGCTCGAAAACATCGTCAAGTGCCATTTCCGCATCGCAATCCCAAGCACCGTCGGTAGTTTGACGGTACGGCTCGGACACGTCGTCGTCCTCGTCCCATATCTCACCGACAAGCTCCTCAAGGATATCCTCGACCGTGACTATGCCGAGAGTACCGCCGTAGCTGTCCGTGACCACTGCCATGTTGAGACGCTTCTTGCTCATAACCGGAAGCAAATCGTCGATCATCATCGACTCGTGAACAAAATACGCTTCGTCTAAAAGCGAACGTATATCGGATATCTCACCGTGGAGATACGCCTTTATGTAGGTCCTTATCTGAAGGATACCTATAATGTTGTCAATGCTGCCCTCATAAACGGGTAGTCTGGAATGCTTAACATTGCGGATATACTCAAGAATGTCCTCACCGCTCATGCTCACGTCGACAGCCGCAAGGTCGACTCTCGAGGTCAGTATGCTCTCGACCGTCGTTCCGCCGAACTGCAATGCCGACGATATGAGCTCACCCTGCTCGGAGGAAAGCTTCTTATCCTCCGTCATGTCCTCGATAATATCGTACAGCTCATCCTCGGTGACCGAAATCTCGGGATCGCTCTTTACAAAGCGCGCCGCGAAATTTCCGATCGCGGTAAGCACCGCGGCGATGGGACGCAGGATCTTCATTATGAGGCTCAGGGAACCGGCTACCGCAAGCGACAGCCTTTCACTGTATTTTTTGGCAAGGCTCTTGGGAAGCATCTCACCGGCGAAAAACACGACAAGCGTCGTCACAAATGTACTCACCGTGACCGCTGCACCGACGTCACCCTTTGCCGCCGTCACGAGATTCGTCACCGTTACGGTAACGATGGTCGCCGCGGTAATATGAACGATATTGGTGCCGATGAGAATGGTCGTGATGGCACGGTCAAAATTCTCAAGCACCCAAAGTGCTTTTTTTGCCCTACCGTCACCTCTGTCCGCCTTCATCTTTATGCGCACCTTGGACACCGAAGCCATCGATGTCTCCGCAACGGCAAAGTATGCCGCAAGCAAAAGCAAAACCGCAAGAATGATAATAACTGATAATAGACTACCGTCTCCGTCCATTTAGGATCAACACGCTCCAATCGGTATAAAGTTAAAACTCAGTATAGCATAGCGACAAATAGCAGTCAACATATTTCATGTAAAAATGCCGATATTACGGCGAAAACGGGAGCTTTTGTTTCTTGAAAAAAGCGAAAAAATATGCTATAATTTCAGCATAAATGATATGTTTATTCGGAGGTAATATGTATGTTTTCCGTCGGTGACACGATAGTGTACGGGACTAACGGCGTGTGTGAGATCAAGGAAATTTCGCATCTGAAATTCGGCGGCACGGCAGGCGAATATTTCGTTATGTCTCCCGTAAACGACCCGAAAAGTGTCCTGTATGTGCCGGTCGGAAATGAGAAGCTGAGCTCAAAAATGCGTCCGTTGCTCAGCCGCGGCGACCTTTGTGCGGCGATCGACGAAGCCGCCGCCGATGCTCTTTCATGGATAAGCGACGATGTCGGACGCAAGAATTATTGCGACAGTGTCGTGAAAGCGGGAGACCGCCGTGAGCTTTTGCGCCTCATCTCGATGCTGTATGTGCGTCGTGAGGAGCTGAAGTGCAATAAAAAGCATTTTCACAATGTCGATGCGCAGTATCTCAAAACGGCGGAGCGTATGCTCAACGACGAGTTTTCGTATGTTCTCGGTATCTCCGCCGACGATGTTCCCGCCTTTATTCGATCGAGAGTCCTCTCTGCGGGAGTATAATAAACGGCAATAAACGATAAGCCTCTGAAAGCATTTCGCCTTCAGAGGCTTTTGTCACCTTACCGGCATGAGCTCGTATTCCTCGGGAGTGTTGCATATAACGGATTATTACTTACAAATTTCATGTTGCGATTTTGACGGCAAAAATCAAAAAGTGTTTGACAAGATGAAGATTATTGCATATGTTTTATATAAAAATCGGACACACTGTCCGAGGGAGGGCGCATATGGCGGGGAATTTAAAAAAGCATATTACGGAGCAGGCGGTAAAGCTGTTTCGCGAGCGCGGCTACGAAAATACTTCGGTCAACGATATATGCAAAGCGTCGGGCATCGCCCGCTCCACTTTTTATCTGACCTTTTCGGGGAAAAAGGATATCATCGACAAAATGCTCTCCGATGTTCGACTGAACCGTGATGAGTTTTTCGGAGACTTTATTGCGGCGAAAAACGATTTTGAACGTATGTGGATACTGTGTTGCCGCTATCTTGCCGTTGCCGAAAGTAGCGGTCCCGAGGTCACGGGGGCACTCTTCAGACTTGATCTCATGAATGAAATCAATATACTCGATTCGGTGCACGATGTTGACGATTGGTTTGTGCAAATGACGAAAAATGCACAGAATGCGGGAGTTATTTTAAGCACCGAGCCCGCCGAAATACTTGCACCGCTCGGTGTCGACATTGCATACTACACGACATATGAATGGTGTAAGCGCAAAGGCATATTTAATCTGCGAAAGTTGGTGCGCCGCCGTGCCGAAGCCGTTTATTGCGTTGCGCCCGAATACCGCATGAGCGAAGAAGAATTAAACAGATTATGATAAAAGCTGCCACTGTGGCTTCCTCCGCAGTGGCAGCTTTACACATACCGCCAAAAGCACCTGTGCTTTTGATTACTGTTTACGGCATCGGGCTACGCTCGATGCGGTCGTATATCGGCTCAAGCAGGACTTGCATCTTTGCCATGAGCTTCATGTCCAAATTGAACATATACACAACTATGCTTGCCGCAAACAGTCCTCCGCCGACGGCAGCAAGTTTAAGTAAGAATTTTCCCATATTACACCTCACCATGCATTCTCGTCCGCTATCACCTCGAGAGCGGGATCAAGCGGCGTCTCGCCCAAAACGGTGTGCATATAGCGGTTGACCTCGTCACGCATATTCTGGCGCGACGCCTTGCGCGTATCAAGCAGCGAATGGGTAACCCACACAAGATGCAGACCGCGCTTTGCCGCTTCTTCTTCGTATATGCCGTGGTAGCCCGTCATTGCCTTGCACGCTATCTGCTCATACATGATTATCATATCGCAGTTAAACTCCTCACAGAAGCTCCACATATCGTCGACCGCATAACGGAAGCCCGCTTCGGAGCGGTTACGCATGATCGTCTTTATGTAGAGATCCGAAAGATCGCGGTATGCCTGCTCACGGTTTTCGGGAGTATCGGTATCGGCGTATATCTCCGTTGAGGTCAGATTCATAAAGTGCGCAAGAGGGAGTATGCCCCAACAGGTGATGAGCCAATTGGGGAAGGTCGTATAAAACTCTGCCTGAACGCCCCACATGAGTGCCCTGTGACGGGGTGAGGTGCATAGCAGCTCCTTGTTCTTGTAGCCTTTGTACATGAGCTCACGCACCTTGTTGTCCACCTCAAGGTACTCTGCACTTGTGGCATTCATCATGCGCATATAGTAAACGTCGCGATGCAGTGCGTATATGTTCTCGGGCACTTGAGGATAGTCGGTTTTTTGCATCTCCATTATTTCAAGGAAGCTGCGAGTGTTCTCGTTGAAAAGCCGCATATTCTCAAAATATGCCGACCAGTCCCACTTTTCTTCCGTCTGCTCCTCGATAAAGGCTATCGCCGCTTTGATTTCGTCGACGGCATAGTCGACTATCATCTCGTCCTCGAGATAGTGCGGTGCGGCAATTGCAAAGGCGGGCTTTTTGTACCGTCTGTCCTCGATGCCGTTGCCCATGAGTGAGGTGTCGCAGGTGGTGTTGCAGTGCAGCATACACTTGCCGAGTATCGGGTGATCGTCCTCAATGGCAACACCGAGCTCCGCTTTGGGCATGGTGCAAACGTCGCCGGTTATGCCGTATTCCTCCGCTTTGTCGATGTAATATATCGCAGAGTGCTGCGACACGGCACTGCGGGCAAACACCGAGCACATTTGCGGTGCAAGGGGAGTAAGGGTAGGGAAGCCGAACATAAGCTCCTCCATCATGTTTTCGTCCATGACGACGACCTTTGCATCTTTTTTCTTACTGCCGCCTATGCGCTGATCCGCTTCGAAAATGAGCGTCAAAGTGCGAATGAGCTGAGTGACTATAAAGTCATAGACCGTGTGTGCCATGCGAAGCTGTGTGCCTCTTGTACCCTCCGTGCTGCGGTCGACCATGTCAATGGCAGCCATGTAATCAAGCATCCAACGATATCTGAAAAAGCCCTTGAAGCACTGCGGATTTGCAAGAAACTTAAACATCTTTGCCCAGTTTTTCACCCAGCATTTGTAGTCGTACCAAGTATCCGCAAGACCGCGCCATTCACGGTGAGTCCTTGCGGTGCCGCCGTTATACATTTTGCCCGCCGAAACGGTGCCGACTTTGCTTTTCATCATCCTCTACCTCCTTGAAGCTTTTTTATCTCGAGGCTTTCGGCAAAGGCTTGAACTCTCGTTCTTATCTGACCGGAGGAGCCGACTATGTATGGTCTGTCGAGGCTCAAAACGGGGATACCGTATTCCTTGGGGATTATGTGGAACATCGCGGCACGCTCATACGGCCAGAAGTTGCAGAAGTTCATCTGTTGGACTATGATGCCGTCGGCTTTGTATTCCCGTGCAAGCTCGCAGACATATTTCTTGCGCTTTGCGATGCGCTCCGCATCCATATATCTCGGGCACTGGCAGGTCATAACATAGTGGCGGCATATTTGCGTCAGAACGTCCTCACTGTCATTCAGAACAATTTCCTCTCTGCCGGGGAAGGAGCCGAAGCAATAGCGGTCGGCACAGACATATGCTCCCGCACCTTCGATGAGCTTCACGAAGTCGGGATCGTCTATCTCGCTTCCGACAAGGACAACTCTGATACGGTAAGCGTTTTTCTCATCTGGCTTGCGGGTTTTGAGCTCCTGTGCGGTTTCTTTGAGCAAAGGAATGAGCATATCATGCGGACAGCAATATGTCGCAAGGCACAGTACCGCAAATTCGTAGCCGCTTATCGCGGGATTATCTGCTTTCCTGTAGCTTCCTATCTCGTTTATCACGCGGCAAAGCTCGTTATGCTCATCCACTGCGGCTCTTAACGCTTCATCGGAAACGTCGATGCCGAACGCGTCATGCAGCCTGTCAAGCACTCTGACCCTTGTCATACGCACAAGATGGCGTATCGCGTTGTCATCGCCTTTTATCGGCGTGTCGACATGGGCAACGAAGAATTTGGGATCGTTTTTCGCACAAAGCTTCAGCTTTTCGATGTTGTCGTTGGCGTCCGCCATCTGACTGCAGGCATAGGCATCGAATATGCAGTTGAGGAAATCGTAGCCGCCTTCGACACAGCGTTCGAGCATCGCACGGCAATATTCGCAAGTGAGGCTTGTCATGTAATAGGTGCCGATCTCCATTGAGCTTGTGTTCGGCGCACGCATTCTCACGGAGGTGCAGCCTCCGAGATTGAGCAGTACCTCCGGCAGTTGGGCGCAGTTGTTGCCGATTATGACTCTGCTCTCCGCTTTCGCCTTCTTGACAAGTGCGTTTTCAGTCTCAAGCAGCAGTCCTTCGATGTAGGCAAGATGCTTCAGATCTTTCACGGTGTCACTCCTTTACGGTCGTAATTTTGCGTGTTTTTGTCTGCAACAATGATATAAAATCGGCAAACTCAAATCAACCGCTCCCTTCCATCTTCTACAAAAGTCACAATTTTTCCGTATCGGAAATGACGACGAAAACCGAGGTATATCCGAAAACGCGCTTCACTTTTGCGAAAATGTCCGATATCGGGAAAAATCGAAAAGGCGTGTATTTTTGTTGTAAAATGTGAAGTTGAATGTTATAATAACTTTTTAGCGGCAAAGCCGTAATATCTCCGGGGCAAGCCAGCCTCGGGAAAGGATGTAAATGTATGAAACAATCTGAAAAAACCATGGAAAAGATCGTCGCCCTGTGCAAGAACAGAGGCTTTGTGTATCCCGGCAGTGAGATCTACGGCGGTCTCGCGAACTCTTGGGATTACGGTCCTCTCGGCGTCGAATTTAAAAACAACGTTAAAAAGGCATGGCTCAAGAAGTTCGTTCAGGAGAGTCCCTACAATGTGGGTCTTGACGCTGCGATAATCATGAACCCCCAGACATGGATCACGACGGGACACGTTTCGAGCTTCTCCGATCCTCTGCTCGATTGCAAGTCCTGCAAATCCCGTCACCGTGCTGATAAGCTCATCGGTGAGGTGCACCACGAGGTCAACGTCGACGCAATGAGCTTCGACGAAATGGATGCGTTTATTGCCTCTCATGAGGATGTAGTTTGCCCCATCTGCGGTAAGCACGACTTCACACCGATCAGAAAGTTTAACCTCATGTTCAAAACCGCCATCGGCGTTACCGAGGACTCAAGCTCCACCTGCTATCTCCGCCCCGAGACGGCA
>CAZWID010000047.1:0-8419 GCA_964634065.1 uncultured Oscillospiraceae bacterium
CAGCACCGTCGATATCGGTGAGATGGTCATGCGCCGTCTGAAGGATATCGACGAGGTCGCCTATGTCCGTTTTGCATCGGTATACAGAAGCTTTAAGGATATCAACACCTTCATGGATGAGCTGTCGAAGCTTTTGAGCGATAAGAATTAAAAAATACTGCCTATACTTATATGCTCCATTTCCGACAGTGACCGCAGCTGTGCGCGGAGAAGACCGTAGCTCCCGCGAAGGTCACCGATATCTTCGGCACATACGGAGGACAGCATTGAGTACAATGCATCCGTTGTCGTACCTATTTCCGAATGGCGAATGAATACGTGGGTGTAGCCGTCCAGCGATTCCCAACGGCGGCAGGCTGCTTCAACGCCCTTTTTCGCACTGTCCCAGTCGCCGTTTTGCGCTGCGATATAGGCACGGTCGACCGTGTCCTCAAGCTCTGCGATGAGCCCGTCGTTTACACGGATGTTTACCAATGTTCCCGCAAACAGGAGCAAAAGCAGCAATGCTGCCGCTATTTCCTTTTTCATGGTGCCTCCTTTTTCGGCTGACAGAAAACCTCACCCGTGTCCGACAGCGTGAGAAGATATACATCAATGGCATCCTTAATGCCCTGACGGTGCAGCTCCTTTTCGAGCCATGACTTATCGCGCCCCAAAAGGCGCAGATTCTTGTCGAGTATCCGACCTTCGCTGATTATTATGTGCGGATATCCGCTGTCGCTTGCGATTAGATTCATTTGCTTCGGTGTGACAGGCTGTTCATCGGCTTTTAAAATGACGCTGAGCTTGCCGTTTGTCTCCAGTATCGCATATGCTATAACGTCGAAGCTTTCGATTCCCTGCGCTCTGAGCTCCTGCATGAGCTCATCGGCGGTGAAGCGGTTTTTCCGCATACGCATTACGTCGATCTTGCCGTTGCGTATGAGTATTTCGGGTCTGCCGAAGGTGAAGGCGCGGAAGCGTATGCTTTTAAGAGAGAGCCAAGCTATGATTATTTCGAGGCAAAAGAGCGTGATTATGGGGATAAGCCCGTTTAAAAGCGGGATGCCTATGTCCTGAAGCGGTGTTGCGGCAAGATCCGCCACAAGTGCGGCGACGATAAATTCGCTCAGCTCCATTTCACCGAGCTGACGCTTACCCATGATACGCATCGAGACGAGAATGGAGAAATACAGTATTACGGTACGGATGAATATGATGGCTATTTTGACCGCCTCCCGTGCTATTTTTTCCGCAAGGCGGTAAATTATGAGTAGAAGGTGAAAATTTGAAAATAATCGTTGACAGCAGAGAGAATATCGCAAAGCTGATAGCCGACGAATTGAAAAGTCTGATAGAGGAAAAGCCGCAAAGCACCGTGGCATTTACGGCGGAGAAGGAGCTTATGCCTATCCTCGACGCTGTAAGCTGCGATTTCGGCAATGCGGCTTTTTTCAATGTCTGTGACTTTTGCTCACCGAACGGTGAGACGGTCGGAGTAACGCAAAAGGCACTTGAGGGTACGCTGAAGCGTTTGGCGTTCGGCAGTGTACATGAGCCCGATGCTCTTGCGCCGGAGGACTATGATGCACATATATCGGAGCACGGCGGCATTGACTTTGTCCTTCTCGGCATGACGCAAAGAGGCACGGTGGGCTTTAACGAGCCCGCAACCCCCTATGACACGCATACCCACATAGCAAAGCTTACGGATACTACGAGACATATGTACGAAGGCTTGTTCGAGAGCTTTGGTGCCGTGCCCGAAACGGGTGTCACGATGGGACTCAAGACGCTGTGCGATGCCAAGACCGCCGTCGTTGCGGCGTTCGGCGGCGAAAACGCCGATATAGTGCACAAGCTTGTGTACGGAAAAACGACGACATATGTGCCTGCGGCTATGCTGCAAATGCACAGAAATATGATACTTTGCCTCGACAGTGAGGCGGCTGCAAAGCTGTAAGGAGTGTAAAAATGGGCAAATATTTCGGAACGGACGGTTTCAGAGGCGAAGCAAACGTAGGACTGACCGTCATGCACGCTTTTGAGATAGGTCGTTACCTCGGATGGTATTACGGCAGAGACCATAAGGCAAGAATAGTCATCGGCAAGGACACGAGACGGTCGAGCTATATGTTTGAATCCGCCCTCTGTGCGGGACTGACCGCATCGGGTGCGGACGCTTACCTGCTCCATGTGACGACTACGCCGAGCGTTTCCTTCGTCGCAAGAGCGGATGATTTCGATTGCGGCATCATGATCTCCGCATCGCACAATCCGTACTATGACAACGGCATTAAGCTCATAAACGGCAGAGGCGAGAAGATGGACGACGAGATGCTTGCGGGCATAGAGGAGTATATCGACTCCGCACCGTCCGGTGAGAAGGACAGTCTGCCCTATGCGGTGGGTGAGAAGATCGGTCGCACGGTGGACTATTCCGCGGGGCGCAACCGCTATATCGGCTACCTTATATCCCTTGCCACAAGGTCATATAAGGGCAAAAAAGTCGGACTTGACTGCGCCAACGGCAGTACATGGATGATGGCAAAGAGCGTTTTCGACGCTCTCGGTGCCGACACATATGTTATCGCGGACAGTCCCGACGGTATAAACATAAACGTCGACTGCGGCTCAACGCATATCGAAAAGCTTCGCGCCTTTGTTATGGAGAAAAATCTCGATGTCGGCTTTGCTTTTGACGGCGATGCGGATCGTTGCCTTGCGGTCGACGAAAAGGGCAATATAATAACCGGCGACCATATCCTCTATGTCTGCGGCAAGTACATGAAGGATACGGGGATGCTCGGTGATAAGAAGATAGTGACGACGGTTATGAGCAATCTCGGACTGTATAAGGCACTTGACGCTATCGGTATAGGTTATGAAAAGACCGCCGTCGGTGATAAGTACGTCGCGGAAAATATGCGCGTAAACGGTCATATCCTCGGCGGCGAACAGTCGGGACACATTATCTTCGGCAGACTTGCCAGCTCCGGTGACGGACTGCTTACGGCGATAAAAATAATGGAGGCAATGTGCGAAAGCAAGCAGCCGCTCTCCGTTCTTGCTGCGCCGGTGGTCATGTATCCTCAGCTTCTCAAAAACGTTGTTGTAGACGACAAGGACGAGACGCTTTGCTGCGCCGAGGTAGTCTCGGAGGTCGAGAGCATAGAGCGTGAGCTCGGCACCGAGGGCAGGGTGCTGCTCCGCAAGAGCGGTACGGAGCCTCTGCTGCGCATAATGGTCGAGGCAGGCAGCCACGACCGCTGCGAAGAATGTGTTGACAGGATAATCGACGCAATGCGTCGTGCGGGAAGGCTCATAAAGGTGAAGTAAAATGCATGATATAAGTGAGCTTTTGGATATTTCCAAGACGATTGCCGCTCCGTTATTCGAGGGCAAGACCTATCCGTGGGAGATACTCTCCGAGCTCAAGAACTATATTCCCAAGCTCGGCGCAACCTTGTCCGAAGCCGAATATGACCGTGTGGGTGACAATGTGTGGATAGCGAAGGACGCGACCGTTTTTCCCTCGGCATACATAGCGGGACCCTGCATCGTGGATCACGGAGCGGAGATACGGCATTGCGCATTTATAAGAGGCAGTGCGATAATCGGCAAAAACGCAGTTGTCGGCAATTCCGTCGAAGTAAAAAATTCGCTGCTGTTCGACGGGGTACAGACACCGCACTATAACTATGTGGGCGATTCCGTTTTGGGCTATAAGGCACATATGGGGGCGGGCTCCATAACCTCGAACGTCAAGAGCGACAAGAGTCTTGTTGTCGTGAAATGCGGCGGTGAGAGTGTCGAAACCGGACGGAAAAAGTTCGGAGCCGTACTCGGAGACTGTGCGGAGATAGGCTGTAACAGTGTCCTGAACCCCGGAACGGTCATCGGAAGACACGCGACGGTGTATCCGACCTCGAGCGTCCGCGGAACGGTGCCGGAAAACGCAATATACAAATCGGAAGACAATATTGTCATAAAAAAATGACTTTAAAGCGGTTGCTGCGGCAGCCGCTTTAAACTTTGAGCAACAGGTAATAAAAACCTGTTGCATTATTCCGAAAATGTGTTATAGTTGATATGCGTACCAACTACGGTGCTCCGGGGGGATAAGACCGACGGAAGCCGACCGCAAAGCGACCGTCGGTCTAAACAAAAAATAAGGAGCGATGCAAATGGCTTTGCGAAAGGGAAGCCTTGAAATTAAGAAAAGAATACTGTCGGTATGCGCAAGACTGTTTATCGAGCAAGGCTATCACAATACGCCCATCAGTCAGATAATCAAGGAAGCACAGATATCGGTCAGCACCTTTCAGAACATATTTCATACCAAGGACGGCGTTTTGATGGAGTTTGTCCGCATAATGTTCGGAGGTCAGTTTGCCGCAGCCGAGAGTATGACGATGAAGGTCCCGCCCGTTTATATTTATGCCGTAGAAACAGCCATTCAGCTTGCCATAACCGAGCAGAACGAAAATCTCCGAGAGATATATCTTGAAGCGTACACGCTGCCGCACACCGCGGAGTATATATACGAGCATACGGCGATAGAGTTGTATAAGATATTCGGGGCGAACTTTCCTGAGTACACGGAGAATGACTTTTATCAAATGGATATCGGTACCTCCGGTATTATGCGAGGATACATGGCGAAGAAATGCGATATTCATTTTCCGCTTGAGAAGAAGTTGGAGCGTTTTTTGCAGCTTACACTCGGAAGCTACAGAGTACCAGATGCCGAGATAGCGACGGTGATCGGATATATAAACGGTATGAATATCAGAGAGATTGCCGATAATGTTATGCAGGGACTCATACGAGAATTGACGTTTCGGTTTGACTCGTAAGCAGCGCGTTCCTCTCTTTAAGAGATTCCATATAAGCCGAAAGGTAGATAGGTTTTCCTATCTACCTTTTGTTATGCAGGGGGCTTTACTTCAAATCTCTGTAACAGTCGCAGCCTTCGATGCTGTCGGGCGGGAAAAATTCCTCGACGGGGAAGCGTATGCGCGAGAACATGGTGCAGGGATCATCCTCCGTTGAGCCGACACACTCTTTTTCGGGCATACAGTAGTCATACGCCGGAATCAGAAGCTGAGTGCTGCGCTCGAGACGGATGATGGAAAACTGACCGAGAGTGACATAAAGCTGCCGTCCCGTGCCGTTGAGAATGATGTCCTCACCGAACTGGTCACGGATAAAGGCGGGAATTTCACGACTCTCCGTTGCGGTCTCGGATGTCGAATCGACAATGTTTACGTGCAGTGCGATAGGGTCGACCGCGTCAACGACGGCGTAAGGCATATCGCTGCTTGCGTCGCAATTGTTGCCGCAGGAGTCGAAGGTCTTGAGCCGACCCTCACTGCCGAAAAGCATGACGCGCTTATCGAAGATGGCAAGCCCCGTAACCGTCTGTGCCGAAGGGAAGGTCTCGGCGGTGACACGGTAAAAATAGGTGACATCGACGGTGTAGTAGCCGCGATTCAGACAGATTTCCTCAACGTTGACACCGCAATAAAGCAGCTCCGCACAGCGAGGTCTCACACTGATAGCGTTGTCTATGTAGGACACAGAGCTCTCGGTGGGATAAACGCGAAGATCCTCGATGCAGTCCTTGTCACGGCAGGAGTCCAATATCTTTCGAGTGTTTATGCAGACTGCCTCTTTTATGCAGGCGGCACTGTCTACCGGACCCGGTACGATCCTGTCTGCCATAAGCATACCTCCACAAATCGTTTTTGAAGAAAAACTTCACTACAGTGTATGCCTTGCCTCGGAAATTGTGCTCACTTTTGACAATGAAGCAATATTACCCAAAACCGGCTGTTTGACTTTATATATATCGTATACTGCAAAGTGCAAATTGCAGCATCGAAGCATTTGCACTGAAATCGAAACAAATTTTTTGCATTTTTAACATTGTGCATCTAAATCAACATAAAGTGCAAAAAACGAACGGAAGCCGAAAAATGTTATCAAAACAGGTGCAAAATTGCTTTGCAAATGCCGCGACTGGCTAAATTAACAAAAAAGTAGGGCGATTTTTGGTGGTTTTTAATGCTGATTGTCTACAAATTAACGGGTCAAAATGTTGACGTTAATTTGTGATAATGTTAAAATGCATTTGTTGCAGTATGCGTATACTGCGGCAAAGGAGCAAGTGAGAATGAAAGAAGTAAAGGTTTTGATCGGCAACTACGGCAGCGGCAAAAGTGAGCTCGCACTGAATTTCGCGACTCAGGCGGCGGCAATGGGTAAGCGCACCGAGCTGCTTGATCTTGATATGGTAAATACATATTTCCGTCTTACCGAAAGAGGCAAGATGGTTGAGCAGAAGGAGATAAGACTCGTATCTCCGAACTATGCCTGTTCCGGCATCGAAACGCTGTCCCTGCCGGCTGAGGTCGCGTCCGCTTTCGTGCTTGACTGGGATACGGTCATTTTCGACGTCGGCGGCGACGATGTCGGTGCAACGGCACTCGGCAGATATCATCAGGATTTCATCGACCTTGAGGAAGGCTCCCTTGAGGTGCTCAATGTCGTCAATGTCCGCAGACCCCTGTCGGGTACGGTCGAGAAGCTTATAAAGCTTCAGGAGGGCATGGAGCTCCATTCGAGACTCAAGATCACGGGTATGATAAACAATACCAATCTTGCGACCGAGACCTCGGAGGAGGAGCTGCGAGACGGATATTATATGCTTAAGGAAGTTTCGGAAAGGACTGGCATTCCCGTTGCATATACTACCGGTAAGAAGGAGCTTTTGGACAAATTCCTTGCCGAGGGTCATGACCCGAAATACATAGGTAAGCCCATAGCGATAGATATGTTCATGCACCGTGACTGGGATTCGTACATTAAATACGGGCTGAACACCGTCGATCCCAGAACGAAGAATCTGTGATATGTCCCGCCGTAGGCGGTTCATATATAAAATGTTATTTAAAAAATAGCAAAAATAAAGAAAAGAGGTAGCAACATGGTAAAGGTAACCATCAATGAAAACCTGTGCAAGGGCTGCGGTCTCTGTGCAAGAGCCTGTCCCAAGCATATCATTGAACTTTCCAAGACTAAGATCAACGCAAAAGGTTATCACCCGGCAGAGGTCGTAAGACCCGAAGAATGCATAGGCTGCGCATCCTGCGCACGCACTTGCCCCGATGTGGTAATCCACATTGAGAAAGAATAAGGAGGAACAGAAAAAATGGCAAAACAGCTAATGAAGGGTAGCGAAGCTATCGCAGAGGCCGCCATCAGAGCCGGTGCTCGTTACTTTTTCGGCTATCCTATCACCCCGCAGACCGAGATTCCCGAATACATGTCCGCCCGTATGCCCGAGATCGGCGGCTGCTTCCTTCAGGCGGAATCCGAGGTCGCAGCAATCAACATGATCTACGGTGCCGCAGGTACCGGCGCTCGTGTTATCACCTCTTCCTCCAGCCCCGGAATCTCCCTCAAGCAGGAAGGTATCTCCTACTGCGCAGGCGCACGTCTCCCCGCAGTCATCCTTAACGTTATGCGCGGCGGCCCCGGCCTCGGCAACATCCAGGCTTCTCAGGGCGACTACTTCCAGGCAGTTAAGGGCGGCGGCAACGGTGACTATCACCTCCTGACCTACGCACCCTCTTCCGTACAGGAAGCTATCGACATCATGATGTTCGCCTATGATAAGGCAGAGCAGTACCGTATCCCCGTTCTCTTCATCGCAGACGGCATCATCGCTCAGATGATGGAGCCTGTTGAGATGCCCGACTTCGTCGATTTCAAGATCGACCCCGAGAAGAAGCCCTGGGCCTGCACCGGCTGGAAGCCCGGCGATGATCCCGAGAAGCGCGGCGTCATCAACTCCATCTTCATCAGCACCGAAGAGCTCGCCGCACACAACGACGTTCTCCAGGCCTGCTACAAGGAAGTCACCGAGAACGAGCAGATGTGGGAAGAGTACAACTGCGAGAACGCAGAGTACATAATCACCGCATTCGGCACCGTAGCACGTATAGCAAAGTCCGCTATCAACGAGCTCAAGGAGCAGGGCATCAATGTCGGTCTGGTTCGCCCCATCACCGTATGGCCCTTCCCGTATGATGCTGTTTCCAAGGTCATAAACGCAGAAGGCGTTAAGGCTGTTCTTGATGTTGAGCTGAACGAAGGACAGATGCTTGAGGACGTAAAGCTTGCAGTAAACGGCGCAAAGCCGGTCGATTTCTTCGGTCACTGCGGTTCTCAGATGCCCACCACCGATGAGATCGTAGCGAAGATCATCAGCATGAAGGAGGGTAAATAAATGTCCGTAGTATTTGAAAAGACCAAGCTCCTTAGCGATAAAACATTCCATTATTGCCCCGGCTGCAACCACGGCATAATCCACCGCCTGGTAGCAGAGGTCATCGACGAGATGAACCTTGACGGCAAGGTCATCGGCGTAGCA
>CAZWID010000048.1:0-8318 GCA_964634065.1 uncultured Oscillospiraceae bacterium
GTATCATGAACGGCACAACGGCAACGACCTTCGAGCCGAACACCACCGCAAACCGCGGCATGGTCGCAACCGTAATCCTCAGACTGCACAATCTTTTGGCAGATTAAAAACTAAGCAAAACCAAAAACACAGCCCGTTGCCATCCGGCAACGGGCTGTTCAGTCTATCAAAAAAGCCTCGCAGAGTTTGCCGCAGCTCCTTGACCGCCATACACAGCAGCTGCCCTGCAACACCATTGCGGCGATAGTCCTCCAATGCTTAAGCATAGTGCATAAGATAAGAGCCGAGTCCGTTCCGAAAAATTGGACGAAAGGGGGCAAAAAAGTGCTTGCTATTGCGGAATACTTATGGTATAGTAATAAAGCTAATCTGTAAAATATGCCGTAATTTCGAAAGGATTGATATAAATGAACACAATTAAACTTATACTTACTATTTTTCAGCTTATATCCGGACTGGCGGTAACCGTCGTGGTTCTTCTTCAGAGCGGTAAGAGCGCAGGTCTTTCCGGTGCGATCGCAGGCGGCGCAGAGACCTTCATGAGCAAGGGCAAGGCAAAGACTTTGGATGCAAAGCTTGCAAAGGCAACCAAATGGTTCGCACTTGCATTTGTCCTGCTTACTCTCGTGCTGAACCTCATTCATTGAGAAACACTTCGACGGTGCAGCTTTTTCGCTGCACCGTTTTTCTATTTTGAACATAGGAGGAAAAACATGAAGAACGAAAGCTACATTATTAAAAACGTCGTGATACTCGACGGCACAAAGAATATGCAGCCCCGTAAGGGCGAGATGCTGCTCATAGAAAACGGGCGTATAGCGAAGATATTGCCCGATTCCGCCGAGATAAACGGCATAAAGGTCGTAGACCTCGGCGGCAAGTATCTTATGCCCGGTCTTATAAACCTCCATGTGCATCTGCCGGGCTCCGGTATGCCGAAGCACACGAAGCAGCAGAACGCAGCCTCGGTTAAGCGGCTCATGTCCTTTGCGCTCAGCCGCTATGTCGTGTATTCGATGTGCCGCGATTTTGCAAAGACCGAGCTCATGGCAGGCGTCACTACGATTCGTACTGTCGGCGGGCTGACGAATATCGACAGTCGCATAAGGGACAACATAAACGCGGGAAAGACCTTGGGACCCCGTATGTTGGTGTCGAACATGGCGGTGTCCGTCCCGAACGGTCATATGGCAGGCGTTTTGGCATATGAGGCAGTTACGGAGGACGATTGCAGGAAGTTTGTCGACAAGATATCGGAGGATAAGCCCGATCTCATAAAGCTCATGATAACCGGCGGAGTTCTGGATGCAAAGAAAAAGGGCGAACCCGGTGAGCTGAAAATGAGTCCCGAGCTTGTGAAAGCCTGCTGTGAGGAGGCTCACCGTTTGGGCTACAAGGTCGCGGCACACGTTGAAAGTCCCGAAGGCGTTAAAGCCGCACTCTACGGCGGTGTAGATACCGTGGAGCACGGTGCCGAGCTTGACGGTGCCACCGCAGAGCGGTTTAAGGCAAGCGGTGCCGCCCATGTCTGCACCATATCGCCCGCGATACCGTGTGCGCTGTTTGACAGAGAAGTGAGCGGGACGACGGAAATGTCGCAGTATAACGGCAACATCGTCTTAAACGGCATCATAAGCTGCGCCAAAACCGCACTCGAAAAGGGCATCCCCGTCGGACTCGGAACCGACACAGCCTGTCCCTTTGTCACACACTACGATATGTGGCGAGAGCTTGCGTATTTCGTGAAGTACGTCGGTGTCGACAATGCCTTCGCGCTTCACACGGCGACGCTTGTCAATGCAGAGATCGCGGGTATCGCAGACGAAACAGGCAGCGTCGAGGTCGGAAAATCCGCCGACCTGCTCATAGTCGACGGCGACCCGCTGTCGGATATCACAGTGCTGAGAAACCCCGCCGCGGTCGTTATGCGCGGCAGATACATAAACGCACCGAAGGTCAAAAAGTACGATTACGTTGAAAAGGAATTGGACAAATATCTTTGATATGAGCTTTGATCCGTCTGCCGCAGTAGCGGAAAGATTACTGAAAAATCCGAAATTCCGTGATGCATTTGAAGAATCACGTCGCATACATATGCGTACTTTCGGGGATATAATGGAGTCTGCGTTTGAGGACGATCCGGCAGGCGAGATCGAGCTTGTCGGCGCGGTGAATTACATAAGCCGAGGCGCGTTCGACAAGGCGTTGAGAAAGCTGACCCGTCTCAAAAAACGCTGTCGAAGCCGTGCGGATGAGGGCGCGAGGCAGTTTTTTCTCGGACTGTGCTGTGAAAGAGCGGGAATGGGCGGCGTTGCGGTGCAGCACCTTGCCGCGGCGGTCACGTCGGGCACCGGATTTTACATGACGCATACCCTGCTTGCCAGATTGCTGCACAGGCAAAGAAGCTTCGATGCCGCTCTTGCAAATTACCTTATTGCGATACAGCTTATACAGGATCGTGAGCAAAAGGACGAGATACCCGCCGTTAACTTCGCGGAGCTGACGGGTGCGCTCTATGCGGGAGCAGCCGATTGCAGTCTCATGATGGGCAACTACGACGATGCCGAGTGGGCACTGTGTGAAGCGGAGGAGCACGGACTCGAGAGTAAGCAGCTATACATTATATATGCAATGCTCTATGCCGCGACGGAGCGCAAGGCACTTGCACTGAAAAAGCTCTCGGAGCTTAAAAAGCTCGATCCGGAGCTTGAGGCAAAAGCGGCTTACGATATTGCGGAGGTGCTCTCCGGTAAGAGCATGCGCTTTTGCCTCAGGAACGACATACTCAAAGCCTTGGACTACGCCGCCTTTTGGTCGTGGTTTGAGGAGCGGGAGGTTAGGCTCATGCTGTACCTTCGCTTCAATGCCGCATTTGCCGCCGCATCGGAGCTGTGCATGAAGCTGACGGAGCTTTTTGCCTTTGCAAAGACGGCGGTCGACGTTCAGATATCGGCGGGCAAGGGCGGGTACATCGTCAGTGTGAGCGATAATTATATGCTGAGCCTTAGTGCGGGTATAGATACCCTGATAAAGAAAATGCCCGACAGACTGTCGGAGCACTGGAGCTTTGAGGTGATACATTGACATGATAAAATTTGTGCTGCTTGATATAGACGATACGCTGCTTGATTTCGGCAAGGCGGAGTACGCCGCCGTGTTCCGCACCTTTACGGAGCTCGGTCTTGCGCCGACGGATGAGATGATCCGCCGCTACAGTGAGATAAACGATGCACAGTGGAAGCTGCTTGAGCAGGGGAAGACAGAGCGCAATGCCGCACTTGTGCAGCGGTTTAAGCTGCTGTTTGACGAATACGGCGTCACCGCATCGCCGGAAAAGGCGCAGGACAGGTATGAGTATCTGCTCGGTATCGGGCACTGGTTTATAGACGGTGCACCCGAGCTTTTGTCTGCACTGTACGGAAAATACAAGCTGTACATAGTATCGAATGGCACGGCAACGGTGCAGGACAGCCGCATTGAAAGTGCGGGGATAGGGAAGTATTTCGAAGACATATTTATTTCCGAACGTCTCGGCGCGGACAAGCCGTCAAAGGAGTTTTTCGAGCTGTGCTTTGCACGTATCCCCGATTTTAATAAAAATGAGGCGATAATTCTCGGTGACAGACTGTCATCCGATATCCTCGGCGGAATAAACGCAGGCGTTCGCACCTGTTGGTTTAATCCGAACGGACTTCCTAAGGACCCCGACATACGCCCAGATTATGAAATACGCAGACTTTCGGACTTCCCGCAAATTTTAAATATGCTGTAAACTAAAACCTCCGGTCAGACCGGAGGTTTTGATTTTGCTCTTTACGCCACGACGATGACGAGGACGGAGAAGGAGTCGCTGTTCAGACTGTTTGTAAAGGTGATGAGGGCTACGCCGGACTCGTCAAAGGAGTCGACGCGAATGTCGGTATCGTCACCGTTCCAGTCACCGTCAAACTTCGCACTGACGATATCGCTGCCGCGAATGTCCTCGATATACACGGTGACGTCGCTGCTGTAGGAGCAGGTTATGGTGAAGTAATCGTAATCGTCGGCGGTCATGACGATGACGGAATCGTGGGCATAGAAGTGCGATGAGCCGTAGCCCAAAACATTACCCTCCGCATAAGCGAGAAGCTTCTGGAAATTCTCGGAATCGACTCCCGCGCTTTCGAGGAGCTCGTCATACTCATCCTCAAGAGCCGCATATTCCGCCTCAAGCTCATCAAGCTCCGCACTTACGGACTTGAGCTCCTTCTCGGTGCTCCTGAGCTCGTCCTTCGTGTCGCCGGACAGGACAAAATACTGATATGCGTTCAGTGCCAAAAGCGCGAGAATGAGAACGCTTGCGACGACGATCAAAACAATGCTTTTCGCTTTTGATTTTTTGGGAGCATCGGATTCGGGATCATATGGAGGCTCATAGGCGGACTGATCGTAAGTGAAGGGGTTGCTATCGGGTGACTCATGGGTACACTTGCTGAAATCATCGAACAGAACTTTTGTGTCGTCTGTCTGCCCAAAACAAGACGGGGTGTAACCGCCGTCGTCTCTGACGGTTTTTTCGTTATCGGTATTGAGCACCGTCGTTTTCGGGGCAAAGGGCTCGTCAAGCGAAACGGTACCGGAACCGACGTCCTGCTTTGTGCCGCAGAAAATGCAGAACTTGGTGCCGTCGTCAAGCTGCTTGCCGCATTTGATACAATACATTTTATCGTCCTTTCTGAATATTATTCAATTTTTGCGAAATATCTTGCATTTTTATTCGCCTTGTGATATATAAAGAATATCATTATTGACGAAGCAAGTCAATATCCGTCGACGGCAAAAAGAAAAATTTGCGGTATCGACAGAAAGTTTTACACTTTATATCGCTAAAAAAGCTTGCAATCATCACTGCAATGTGCTAAAGTAAAATATCATTATATAATTTCACGGTAAAATACTTCGGTCAATCCGAAGATTTTAATAAAAACCCCGAATTTTCGGAGAAAAGGAGAGACTCATGAAAACAGCACGAACTTCCAAACGTCTTATTTCCCTGCTGCTTGTTATCATGCTGCTTTGCAGCCTGACGCTTCCCGTTTTGGCTGACAACGGCAATGAGGGCAGTGGGCTGACGTGGGAAAAGGTCGACAACGATTCCGTTGCGACAAATCTCATGAATCAGGCTGATGATGACTCCGACGAACCCGAATATGCGGATACGGATATTGTCCGTGTCTCCATCGTTCTGGCTCAGCAGAGCACCATCGCAGCGGGTTATTCTACCACGCAGATAGCTTCCAACGCTTCCGCAATGAGCTACAGAGCACAGCTTAAGGCTCAACAGGATGCAGTGGCACAGGTCATTTCCGCCGAGGTCCTCGGCGGCGAAGCACTTGATGTCAAGTGGAACCTCACTCTTGCGGCAAACATGATATCCGCAAACGTACCTTACGGTGCGATAGATCAGATCAAGGCACTTGACGGTGTCAAGGACGTTGTCATCGAGACTCGCTATGAGCCCCAGAGCGCAAGCTCCGACTCCGCGGATCCCAATATGGCTACCTCCTCCATCATGACCGGCTCCTCCGCCGCATGGGCAAACGGTTACACCGGTGCAGGCAGCAGAGTTGCCATCATCGACACCGGTCTCGATACCGACCACCAGTCCTTCTCGAATGAAGGCTACCTCTACTCTCTGCATCAGAATGCGGACAAGCTCGGCATGGAATACAATGACTATGTTAAGAGCCTGAATCTGCTCACTCAGGCAGAGGTTGAGGCACACTGGTCAGAGCTGAACTTCTCCGGCGTTTACTCCGGCGATGTCGGCAACACCAACTTCAGCCAGAAGGTCCCCTTCGGCGCAAACTACGTCGATGAGGGTGTTGAGATCACCCACGACAAGGACTCTCAGGGCGAGCACGGCTCTCACGTTGCGGGTATTGCGGCCGCGAACAGCTACATTGTCAATGCAAACGGCACTTGCTCACCGGCACTTGATACCGTTCAGACTCAGGGTATCGCCCCCGATGCTCAGCTTCTTGTTATGAAGGTATTCGGCAAGAACGGCGGCGCATACGACTCCGACTATATGGCGGCAATTGAGGACGCAATCGTTCTCGATGCCGATGTTGTAAACCTCTCCCTCGGCTCGGGCAATGCGGGCTTTGCAACCAGCAGCACCTATCAGGATGTTCTTGACGAGCTGGCAAACAGCGACACGGTCGTTTCCATCTCTGCAGGTAACTCCGGTATGTACGGCGACGGCAACCTGCCCTACACTTACCTTTACAGTGACGGCGCAAACTTCGCCACCAACGGCTCCCCCGGCTCCTTCACCAATGCATTCACCGTTGCTTCCGTCAACAATGACGGTGCCACCGGCAACTACTTCAAGTTCGGTGACGGCAACATGGTATTCTACACCGAGAGCAGCTACACCAACGATCCTCTCACCACTCTTGCAGGTGAGCAGGAATACATATTCATCGATGCTGTCGGTACCGCAGACGACTTCGCCGCGGTAGCCGATGTCCTTGAAGGCAAGATCGCAATCTGCTGGCGTGGTACTACCTCCTTCTACGAGAAGGCGGAAGCAGCCGTTGAAAACGGTGCGATAGCGACCATCATCGGCAACAACCAGTCCGGCACCATCAATATGGATCTGTCCTCCTACACCAAGAGTGCACCCTGCGTCTCCATCCTCCAGAGCGATGCACAGGCACTTATGGCGGCATCCACCGCAGTCACCGACGATGACGGCAATGTCCTGTACTACACCGGCAAGCTCACCGTCGACGACAAGATCGGTGCAACCGTATACGATTCCGAGTTCTACACCATGAGCGACTTCTCGAGCTGGGGCGTTCCCGGTTCTCTTGAGCTCAAGCCCGAAATCACCGCGCCCGGCGGCAGCATCTACTCCGTAAACGGTGCGGTTGCAGGCGGCAAGGCATACGAGGTTATGTCCGGTACCTCCATGGCTGCTCCTCAGATCGCAGGTATGAGCGCACTTGTTGCTCAGTACATCCGTGAGAACGGCGTCGACGAGGCAACGGGTCTTTCCGCCCGTCAGCTCACTCAGAGCCTCCTCATGTCCACCGCAACTCCGCTCAAGGAAGGCGAAAGCGATTATCAGTGCTACTACTCCGTCATGAAGCAGGGCGCAGGTCTTGCAAATGTTGACGCAGCGATCAACGCGGGCGCATACATAATGATGGATGCAAACGCCACCAAGTCCTATGCCGACGGTAAGGTCAAGGCCGAGCTTGGTGACGATCCCGATCGCACCGGAAGCTACAGCTTCAGCTTCACCGTCAACAATATGACCGACTCCGCAAAGAGCTTCAACATCAGCTCAAGCTTCTTCACTCAGGACATCTGGTCTTACGGGGATATCGAGCTTCTCGATACATGGACCGTTCCTCTGAACTTCTCCGCGGCATACACCGTTGACGGTGTTGCGGTCACTCCCGCAAACGCAGAGGCACTTGCGGCTTATGACTTTGACGGCAACGGTGTTATCACCGCAGCCGACGGTCAGGCACTTCTCAACTACGTCACCGGCGTTGTCGACAGCATCGAAAACCTCGACGCAGCCGATATCGACGCAGACGGCGATGTAGATACCTATGACGCATACCTGTTCTTCGATAAGTTCAACACCGGCGCAATCACCGTTCCCGCAAACGGCAGCGTCAAGGTCGGCGTTTCCGTACAGCTTCTCGACATTGCAAAGTACGATGATGACGGCGCATGGGTCGAAGGCTATGTGTTCCTCGACGAGCTGACCAGCGCAGACGGCGCACTCGGTGAGTCTCACTCCATCCCCGTTCTCGCTTACTACGGCGGCTGGGACGAGCCCTCCATGTTCGACGTCGGCAGCTACATTGAGTATGCATACGGTCTTGAAAGCAGACCTCCCTATGTATACCTCAGCGGCGCATCCTCCCTCTACAACCAGGCATACATCGTAAACTACGCAGGCGACACCAACAGCTACTACTTCGGCGGCAACCCCGTTGCAGAAGAAGAAACCTATATGCCCGAGCGCAATGCGATTAACTCCGAAAACGGTGATAAGATCGGCAAGGTCACCTTCACCGCAGTCCGCAATGCGGGCGCATCCCGCTTCACCGTCACCGACGAAGAAGGCAACCTCTATGCAGATGACAGCCTCGGAATGGTAAGCGCGGCATACTACTACACCAACGGTTCAAGCTGGCAGAGCACCCGTCTGAGCTATGCCGCAAACTTCGTTCCCACCGGAATCCCCGAAGGCACCAAGCTCACCATGTCTCTCTCCCTTGCACCCGAATACTTCGTCAAGGCAGACGGCA
>CAZWID010000049.1:0-8306 GCA_964634065.1 uncultured Oscillospiraceae bacterium
GAGCAATCTCCCGCTTCATCGCATAATACGCCCATTGCAACTCACGGACGCCATATAAGAATACCAAAGTGCTTCCCAAATGTCAAGCATAATTTTGTGTTTTTCGCAGAATTTTTCGGATAATTTTTGTGCAAATCGGCAATTTTGAATTTGCGTCAATATCTTGTGCCCATAGGTCATATTTCGCGCAATATTTCGCCGTATCGCAGTCACAAAAACGCTTTGCTCCGTCGTAGGGCGGACTCATGAGTCCGCCGTCAAGCCTGCACTGCAACGATATGCGGCACGGAAAAGATAGAACGCAGCGCGGTGCCTTTTCTTAGCTCCCCCTATGGGGACAGAGAGGGTCGGGTGGCTGTCGGCGGCTTGCCGACGACTGAGAGGGTTAAATGCAAAAAACGCCCTCTCCGTCAAAAATCTTCGATTTTTGACGGCTCTCCCGGAGGAGAGCCAAGTTTCTTAGTCTAAGCTCTGCCGTTCCGATTAACACTTTTGCAAAATCCTACCGCGTTGCAGGTGGCGGAACGGCAATTGATTTAACTGCCGTCGGTCATCGCAATGCCTTGCGGCGGCGGATGCGAATGAGCATTACGGTGAAGCTTATCAGTACGCCGACTGCCGATGCCGCACCGTCGTCGATATAGCCCATATACTGCCACGAGCTCTTTCCCTCATAGGTATCGAGACAGGGCTGATAGGTCGCAACGTAAAGCTCCGGTGCATCTCCGTCGCCACCGTCGGCGTCGGAGATCTCGGGTGCATAGTAATAGTATGCACCACTGCTCAAGGTGACAAGGTATCCCGTGTCGCAGGACTCGAAATCAGTGATGAGTCCGTTGTCCTCCAACTCGTTGAGCGTCGGCTTCAGCTCTCTGAGATAGCTGTCGAGATTGTCTGCATTTATCTCGGAGTAATCCGCCGAAAGTGCGTTTTCGATATCATGCATCGCACCTTCAAAGCTTTGTGCATCGTCAAGATAAAGCTGTGCCTGCTCATCGGTACCGACAAGCTTGTCGAGAGCCTTTATGTCGGGCTGCTTTTTCTCGATGGAATCGATGTCGTAATGCAGCTCGCTTTTCGCGCTGCCGGTGATGATCTCGCCTTCGCCGTCGTCACCGCCATCCGCAAAAACCGTGGACAGAATAAAGTAAGCCGTCGAGCCGAGGAGCAGCAGAAAGCAAAGCACGAGTGAAATTATCGGCATGGCAAGCTTCGTCGATCTCGGCTTTTTGGGTTTTTTTATCTTGGGCGGCTTGGGAGTCTTGGGCACTTTAGTTGCCTTCGGAACTTTGGCAACAAAATGAGCTTCGACATTTATCGTCTCGCCGCAGAAGGAGCAAAATTTTGAACTGTCGGGAATATCCTTGCCGCACTTGGGGCAGAACATAGGCGATCCTTCTTGTATGGTTAAAGTGAAAAAACAGACATTTTTAGGCAATTTGTTGCTTTTCGTGCCCTCATTATATAATAGACTCCCACCGCTTTCAAGAACAACTTCCGCCGGTCTTGCGAAAATCAAAATACCCGTCTTGAACACATGGGCGGAATCGGCTATAATACGGAGCATGGAAACAAAAAAGATAACACTTGCTGTCCTTGCTCATGTGGACGCGGGAAAAACCACACTCTCCGAGGCGATGCTCTATACCGCGGGCAGTATACGCTCGCTCGGTCGAGTGGATCATAAAAGCAGCTTTTTGGACACCGGAGATATCGAGCGTGACCGCGGCATAACCGTTTTTTCAAAGACCGCACCGCTTAGCTTCGGTAGGCTTGAGCTTTGCCTTCTGGACACTCCGGGACACGTCGATTTTTCACCGGAGGCGGAGCGTTGCCTTGCGATTGCCGACTATGCGGTCATCGTCATCTCCGCATCCGACGGTGTTCAGGCACACACGGAAACGCTGTGGCGGCTTCTTGAGCGTCGAGGCATACCCTGCTTCATTTTCGTCACAAAGACAGATCTTCCGACGGCGGACACCGCTTCCGTGGCGGATGCCCTGCGAAAGCTTTGCGGTGACGGCTGCATTGACTTTACGGGCACACCCGATGCCGAGGAGATAGCCATGTGCGATGAGACGGTTTTGGATCGCTTCACGGAAAGCGGCTCGGTCTCCGACGGCGATATTGCCGCTCTCATACAGCAGAGAAAGCTCTTTCCCGCGGTGTTCGGCTCGGGGCTGAAGCTCATTGCAATCGAACGCTTTTTGGAGCTTTTGGAGCGGTACACGCTCCCTCCAGAATACGGCGACGCCTTCGGCGCAAGGGTGTGCAAAATACTACGAGATCCCAAGGGAAACCGTCTGACCCTGCTGAAGGTCACGGGAGGTGAGCTCTCCTGTCGCAGCGTGATAAAATACACCGCCGCAGACGGCGGTGAGCTTGAGGAAAAGATAACGGAAATACGCATTTACTCGGGCGCGAAATCAGACACCGTCGAGACGGCGAAATACGGCACGGTCTGTGCCGTGAGAGGACTGACGAAAAGCTTCGGCGGACAGGGCCTCGGCTTTGAAAAGGACGCCGACGCACCGTCTCTTTCGCCCGTCATGGAGTACACCGTCATACTGCCGGAGGGCGTCGATCCCGCCGAGGCAATGAAGAAGCTCCGCATTCTCGAGGATGAGGAGCCGTCGCTCCATCTTGTGTGGAAGCCCGTTATAAAACGTATAGGCATACGGCTCATGGGTAAGGTGCAGACCGAGGTCATAACGCAGACCGTAAAAGACCGCTTCGGGCTCGATATCGCACTTGACAAGGGCAGCGTCATGTACCGTGAGACGGTGGAGAACACGGTCGTCGGCATCGGGCATTTCGAGCCGTTGCGTCACTATGCGGAGGTGCATTTAGAGCTGTCGCCCCTTCCGAACGGCAGCGGGCTTGAGTTTTGCGACCGCACACCGGAGGACACGCTCGACCCCGTTTACCGTCGGCTTATTCTCGCTCTGCTCCGCGAAAAGGAGCATCTCGGTGTCCTGACGGGCTCACCGATAACGGATATGCGGATAAGCCTCATTGCCGGCAAAGCGCATATTAAGCACACCGAGGGCGGCGATTTCAGAGAGGCTGCATACCGTGCTCTGCGCCAGGGACTTATGAAGGCGCGGTCGGTGCTCTTAGAGCCGTGGTACGACTTTAAGCTGACCGTGCCGAGCGAATGCATAGGACGAGCGATAAACGATCTGAGAGCCATGAGTGCGGTGTTCGACACCGAGGGCGGCGAAGGGCTTACAAGTGTTTTAAAGGGCAGAGCACCGGTCACGGAGATGAGCGACTATGCAGCCTCTCTTGCGTCCTACACATCGGGCAGAGGCAGACTTGAGCTTAGGCTTTGCGGATACTTTGCCTGTCACGATGCCGATAAGGTGATCGAGCGCATTGCCTATGAGCCGACGGCGGATCTCGATAACACGCCCGACTCCGTCTTTTGCTCACACGGTGCGGGCAGAACGATACCGTGGAACGAGGTCGATGCGCTGGCGCATATCGATACGGGCTACGGCAGAGATAAAACGGCGCAGGTCCCGCCGCGCTTTCGCGCCTTTTCGATAGACGACAGGGAGCTTGAAGCGATAATGGAGCGGGAGTTCGGACCCATCCGCCGCAGGGAATACGGCACTGTGACCGCCGCAAAGTCGGACGATTCCGCGCCGTACGCAAAAGCGTCGGAAAAGCTGCTCATAATCGACGGCTACAATCTCATCTTCGGTTGGGACAAGCTCAAAAGTCTTGCCGAGACCGATCTCGGGCTTGCAAGAGAGCGGCTGTGCGACCGTCTGAGAAGCTATGCGGCGTTTCGCGGCTGTGAGCCGATAGTCGTTTTCGACGGCTACAAGGTCAGCGGCAACGAAGGCGAAAAGGAGCAAAGCGGCAGACTTCGCCTTGTTTACACGAAGGAAAACGAGACTGCCGATATGTATATCGAAAAGCTCGCAAACGATATCGGCAAGAATCTTTCGGTCAGAGTCGTGACCAACGATTCGCTGATCAGGCTTTCGGCGTTGCGCTCCGGTGTGCTGCGTATGTCGGTGACGGAGTTTGTCAATGAGCTTGAATTTTTCGAGGAACGCATGAGGGAATACACGAATGGAAAACACCGAGCTTGAGCTTTTAAAGCGTGCGGAGGAGCTCTCCCGCCGCTGCGAAAAAAGCGGAGAAGTGACGCACACCTGCTTTCTCACGCCGGCGGAGCAATATCTTTTGAGCGGGAGAAGCTTCGGAGACGCAAAGCCGCTGTTTTTCGGTGGAACCGAGGGCTGCGAAAGGCGCATCGCCTTTTTCCTGCCGGAATGGTTTGACGGGGCGGAGCCATGCTTTGACGATTACATTTGTGCCGCCGAAATAAAGGCGGGCTTCGGTGAGCCGAGTCACCGTGACTACCTCGGCGCACTCATGGGTCTCGGCATAAAGCGCGAATGGATAGGCGATATCCATGTTCGGGGCGACACCGCAACGGTGTTTTTCCTTCCGTCGGTAAAGCGGCATATTTGCGACAGTCTGACGAGTGTGGGACGCTTCGGCGTCAAGGTGCGTGAGCTGCCGCTTTGCGATGTGCCGCCGCACGAGGTCGCGAAAAAAAGCATTTGCTTTTCGGTCAAGAGCCCGAGACTCGATGCGGTTTGCGCGGGGATGTTCAATCTCTCCCGCAGCAGCGTCGCGGGATATATCGCCCAAGGCGAGGTGACGCTCAATTACAAGCAGTGCTTAAAGTGCGATGCCGCCGTTTCGTGCGGCGACGTGATATCGCTTCGCGGCAAGGGCAAGGGTATAGTCGGGGAGCAGAGCGGCAAAAGCCGCAAGGATCGCATATTTTTGAATGCGGAGATATTCATTTGAATTTTTCCCGCGGTCGCGATTCATGTACCGACGGCCACACTGTCATGACACCCGAAGAAATTAACGAATTTTTTATGCGCCGTCCTTAAGGGCGGTGCATTTTTCGCGTCCGAC
This sequence comes from uncultured Oscillospiraceae bacterium, assembly GCA_964634065.1. Taxonomy (GTDB): domain Bacteria; phylum Bacillota; class Clostridia; order Oscillospirales; family Oscillospiraceae; genus F23-B02. The sequence continues at coordinate 4,951 of CAZWID010000049.1, forward strand.
ACCGCGGCAGCGGTCAAAGCCTGCGCCGAAAAATGCAGGAAGCGGCAAGCGCATCCTGCATTTTTGCAAGTCGACCTGCATTTCAAAATCGCAAAACTTGCAGATTCAAAGACGGAATCCGTTAATTTTGCGACGAAAATGCAGAATGACGCTTTGCGGTTTTCAAAATTCATTTTTCCGAAAAAGATCAGCACCAAAAAGCTGCAAAGCGCAGTTTCTTGTGCAACTTGCACTAAAACACAAATTCGGATTTGTAAATAATGTTTGCATTTTAATAATAAACGGCTATACTGAAACCATCAGGGCACAGTCCCGAAATTGAAAGGAGAGCCTAAAATGTTAGCTACCATCGGTGTTCTCGGAGCAGTTTATTTCGGCTGCATGGTCGCAGCGACCGTTAAGGGACTCAACGCCTGAGAATAACAAAAATTGCAACGGAGTGCGCCGATTGGCACACTCCGTTTTTCACATTTTCGGCATGAATCGCACTGCCGCGCTTCTTCGCTTTTCGGGTGTCGGCGGCTTTGTCGGTGTCGGAGCCTTCTTTTGACCCGACACTCTGCCCCACACCGTTTTGAATTTTTCGCCGTCGAATACGGGCTCCTTCATTGCACTCACCGCCGTATTATATGCTTTTTCTTGCAAAGCGGTGCGGAATATGCGATAATGCCGATGAGGTGAATGTGATGCCAAGATTTTTTATGCTCGGAACGAATCTCCTCGGCGGAACCGCCGTCATAAGAGGCAGAGATGCGGAGCACATAAAGGTGCTCAGACTTCGTCCCGGTGAGGATATGATTATCTGCGACGGTAAGGGTACGGATTACCGTTGCCGCCTTGTGCGCTCCGATAAGGATGAGGCGGAGGCGGAGATAATCGAGGTCGTTCCCTGCAAGGCGGAGCCGAGAGTCAAGACCAAGGTCATATGCGGTCTGCCGAAGGGCGACAAGACCGATTATATAATTCAAAAATCCGTCGAAGCGGGTGCCTGTGAGATAATTTTCACTGCCACCGATCGGTGCATAGCAAAGCCGGAGCAGGCGCAAAAGAAGCTTGAGCGTTGGAATCGCATAGCGGAGGAAGCTGCAAAGCAGTCGGGCAGAGGGATAATTCCCGAAGTGAGCTTTCTTGCGACCTTCGTCGAAGCATTGGATGCCGCGAAAAAGTGCGAGCTGCCGCTGCTTATGTACGAGACGGGCGAAAGAGAATCGCTGCGTTCCGCGCTAAAGACCGCCGACGCGGTGTCGACCGCCGCGATAATCACGGGTCCGGAGGGCGGCTTCGAGAAGTACGAGGTCGACATGGCAAGAGCCTGCGGAATACACATTTGCTCAATGGGCGAACGCATTCTCCGCTGCGAGACCGCACCCGTTATCGCACTCGGCACGCTGATGCTCCTCTCCGGCGATTTGGACTGAGCTTTTCGGCTTGATGGTTTTATAAGTAAAATCCTGCCTGTAAACGGCAGGATTTTTTGTATATTCATAGCATATTCATATTCTCAAAATGCGCCGAGGGATTTGAACAGCAGCGACCAGCCGAACATGGTGAAGCAGCAGAGTGCGCTTGTCGCAACTACGATGTCGCCCGCAAGCTCGGCATCGCCGCCCATCTGCTGCGCCATGGTAAACGATGCGATAGCGGTCGCAGAGCCGAAAATCGCTATCATACCGGCAAACTCGACGCCCCGTATGCCGAACAGCATTGCCGCCGTGAGTGCCAATGCGGGAATGACGACAAGTCTGCCGAGGCAGACGGTAATGAGCTCCTTTGCGTAGCGGCGTATGCCGTCGAACTTAAAGAACGCACCGAGCAAAAACAGCAGCATCGGATTTGTCACCGATGATATCTGCTTAACCGTGCTCTCAATGACAGACGGCAGCTTCAGCCCCGTGAACAGAAACAGAAGCCCGACCGCCGTGCCCACTATCAGCGGATTTTTCGCGATATCGAGAAGAAGATGCCCTATACTCGGCTTCTTGCCGTTCATGGTCTCGAGCGTTATGACCGCAAGGACGTTGAACATCGGAACAACGACGGCGATGAGCAGCACGACGCCGCCGAGGTCGGCACCCTCGACCAGTGCCGAGGCAAGCGGCAGACCGATTATGACGAAGTTGGAACGGTAAAGCCCCTGCACCATGACGCTGCGGCGATCCTTCTCCTTTTCGGTCAGCAGGACAAAGCCGAGCGACAGCCCGAAAACGCAAAGCACCGCAACCGCGGCAAACGCCAAAAGCCTCGGCTGCACCACGGTGGATACATCCGAGGTATAAATATTGTTAAACAGCATGACCGGCATGAAAAAGCGAAACATCAGTTTGTTCAGAGCAGGTACACTGTCACGCTTTATCGCACCCGTAAGCCTTGCCGCATAACCGAGTGCCATGATGAGAAATATCGGCAAAACGGCGTTTAAACAAACGGTAAACGCGGTCATTTTTTCTTTTGCAGCTTGTGCTTTTTGCCGTCCGGCGTCACGACATAGGTGTTGTCAAGCACCTGCTCCGCTCCCTTGCGCCACTCGGCAATGTACTCGCGGCGCAGCACATCGCGCTCTTTTTGCTCCTCCGCCGTGAGCTCGCGCTCCTTTGCAAGCTTTGCCAGCTCGTTTATTCTCAAAAGCTTTGAATTTTCCATCAGTTTATGCTCCCAAGCTCATCAAGCGTTTTCTCGAATGCGGGAATGAAGTGCTCAACGAAGTAGTCCGCCTCCGGCAAGCCGTATGCCTTTATCGCGGAAAGCGTCTGCGCCTCAGCCGAAAGGAACTCGTTGTTCCCCGCCTTGCGCTCCTCGATGCACTTTATATACGCGCTCAGCTTATCCGCCGCCTTGACTATACGATGATACTTCTTCTCCACTTCGCCCGTAAGTATCGGCTCATATGCGCCTCTCATCTCCACAGGCAGCATATTGAGCAGCTTTTCGCAGGCGATATCCTCCACTCTGCGATAGGCGTTCATAATCTCGCCGTCGTGATATTTTATCGGAGTGGGCAGATCTCCCGTGAGTATCTCCGATGCGTCGTGATACAGTGCGACGGTTGCGCAGGCATCGGGATCGCAATCGTTGCCGAAAATATCTCGCGAAATGACACCGAGTGCATGGGCGATGACCGCCACCATGTGACTGTGCTCCTGAACGTTTTCCTGTATCGAATTGCGCATAAGGCTCCAACGTCCTATGTAACGCATACGGGATATGAGTGCGAAAAAGTTGTTTTCCATCTTTCCTCCTTAAAGCCGAACAGCAAAAGCTGTTCGGCTTTACATTAAGACATATCAGAAATCGGCATTGCCTGTGGTGCGGGGGTGCAGCTCGACATCGCGGATGTTCGACACGCCGGTGAGGTACAT
>CAZWID010000050.1:0-8217 GCA_964634065.1 uncultured Oscillospiraceae bacterium
AAAATCTCGCTTTGGCAGGGTACACCGTCGACGGCGTACCCGACGGTGCGGAAGCTCTCGACTATTTGAGAAGCGTTAATTACGACGCCGCGGTGCTTGATATCATGATGCCCCGTGTCGACGGACTCACGGTGCTGCGTGAGATACGCGGCGACGGCTCGGAGCTTCCCGTGCTCCTGCTTACGGCAAAGGATGCCGTGCGTGACCGTGTGCTCGGACTTGACAGCGGTGCGGACGATTATCTGGTAAAGCCGTTTTCGATAGAGGAGCTGCTTGCGAGACTTCGTGTACTGCTGCGTCAGAAGGGCAGCGGTCGCACCAATATTTACACCTTGGGCGACTTGACCCTCGATACTGCCGCAAGAACGGCACACAGGGGCGACAGAAAGCTCGAGCTCTCCGCAAGGGAATTTTCGCTGCTGGAGTATCTCATACGAAACAGCGGTACGGTTCTTTCCAGACGGCAAATCGAGGACAGTCAGTGGAGCCTTGACTATGCCGGCGGAACAAATGTGGTCGATGTTTACATGAGCTATCTGAGGAAAAAGCTCGAACACGAGGGCGAGAGTAAGCTGCTGCACACCGTCAGAGGTGTGGGTTGGGTGCTCAGAGAGGAATAAGTCATGAAAAATGTTTCGATTAAATGGCGTATGACCCTCTGGTTCACACTGTTTATGGTCGTTATAACCGTGCTTATGCTCGTGTTCGTCATGCTCATGAACAAAAACACCGTCACCCGTCCGCCGGAAGCGGAGGTCATCCACATGGTGGAGCGCAACGCAAAGGATATAAAGTTTGATGACGGTGCATGGGATTTTAAGCACGTCGACATATACGCTCACGGCGTTTACACGGAGATATTCGACGAAAACGGTCGCCGCCTTGCCGGTGCGACACCTGCCGCCTTGGAGCTTTCCGCGCCGAACGATAAGAGCAACGCAACGGAGCTTATAAGCGTTTCGGGCAGTGACGGCGAAGAATACTTCGTTTACGATATGCTGCTCCAGACGGAGCACGGCGAGCTCTGGGTCAGAGGAACGATATCCGAGGACGCACAGAGCGGCGTTATGGCGGTCATAGTACCGCTTGCATGGGCACTTTTACCTGCACTGGTGGTACTCTCCGCACTCGGCGGTTGGCTTATATCAACGCTTTCGTTCAGACCGCTTAAAAAGGTCATCGCATCCGCCGAAGCGATCTCCGGCGGAGAGGATCTTTCACTCCGCATAGGTCTTCCGAGAGGAAAGAGTGAGATAAACCGCCTTGCAGGAGCATTCGACGATATGTTTGACCGCCTTGAACGCTCATTTGAAGCGGAGGTAGCCTTTACCTCCGACGCAAGTCACGAGCTGAGAACCCCTGTGGCGGTTATTGCCGCTCAGTGCGAAACGCTGCAACGAGATACTCCCACCGTTGAAGAATATGCGGAGGGAATAAACGTGATAAATCAACAGGCAAAGGAAATAAAGGCTATCATAGATCAGCTTTTACATATCACCCGACTTGAACAGGGTACACAGAAGATGAGTCTCGAGCCTGCCGATCTCGGTGAGATGGCCGAGATAGTCTGTGAGCGACAGAGGCTTGTCGCTCCCGAAGGCACGACGCTTGAATGTGAGACCGAAAGCGTCTCCGTTTTAATGGATGTCGCACTCATGACGGGGCTTCTGAACAATCTCATCACAAACGCTTTTCGCTACGGTTGCAAAGACGGTCATGTACGCGTCCGAGTACGCAAAGACGGCGAAAATGCGCTGCTGTCGGTATCCGACGACGGCATAGGCATCGCAGAGGATAATAAACAGCGCATCTGGCAAAGATTCTATCAGGTTGACCCGTCCAGAAGCGGCGGGGAGGGTGCCGGTCTCGGACTGTATATCGTAAAACAAACGGCACAGCTCCACGGCGGCAGCGCGGAGGTTGAGAGTACACTCGGAAAGGGCAGCACCTTCACGGTGCGTTTGCCGCTGAAATAAAACGCAAAGAGGTATTGCATGGGGCTTTTGTATTGCATAATTTACATAGCGGTTATCGGTATTTTGTTTTTCGCGTTGGGGCGGTTTGCATCGCATCTGACTTTTGATCCGAACCGCTTTCCGTTTCGCTGCTATTCGTTTGAGGCGAAGCTCTATGCGCTGCTCAAGGTCAAAAGTTGGCAGAGCAAGGCACCGGACATGAGCAAAATACTGCCTAAGCTTATGCCCGCAAAAGCCATATCCTCCGTGTCGCACACGGATCTTCCTCTCATGATAAACGAGACCTGTGTTGCCGAGCTCACGCATATACTGCTTTGCTTTTGCGGTATTGCACTGCCGTTTATCTGGCGCGGCATCGGCGGTATTCTTGTGATGGCGATATACATTTTGCTCGGCAATCTGCCGTTTATCATCATACAAAGGTACAACAGACCGAGACTGCAAAGACTGAATGCAAGAAGAAAGCGCGGTGAAAAGACTTGAAGGCACTGATACTGAGCTGCAACACCGGACAAGGGCACAACTCCTGTGCCGCGGCGATAAGCGAAGCCTTTCGCGCACACGGCGATAGCTGTGATACGGTCGATTCTCTGCAATTCATATCCGAAGGAGCATCGAAGCTCATAAGCGGCTTCCACACCGCAATGTACCGCCGTGCACCAAAAATGTTCAAGGTGGGCTACAAGGGGGCGGAGAACCGCGACTCCGTGTTCCGCGACGGCACCGCGGTCAACAGATTTTTGACCTCCGGTGCCGAACGCCTGTACGAATACATAAGCGACGGTGAATATGACACTTTAATATGCACCCATGTGTTCCCGACGCTGCCGCTCACGGCAATGGCAAGAGTGCATCCCGATACGCCGCAGACCTGCTACGTTTCGACGGATTACACCTGCTCACCGAGTACTGCCGATTCGGAGCTTGACTGGTACTTCATCCCGCATGAGTCGCTCATTGACGAGTTTGCCTCCTGCGGTGTTCCGGCGAATAAGCTGATAGTCAGCGGTATGCCCGCAAAAGCCGCCTTTTACCGACGTGAGGACAAGGCGAAAATGAAATCCGCCGTCGGAGTATCGCCGGAAAAGCGGCACATTCTGCTCATGTGCGGCAGTATGGGCTGCGGTCCGATGCCGGAGCTGTGCAATGAGCTTTCGATGCACCTCGGTGAGGATACGGAGCTGAGCGTCGTATGCGGGACAAACGAAGCCCTTTATGACCGCCTTTGGCGCGAATACTCCGACGACGGCAGACTGCACATATACGGCACCGTATCCGACGTTTCGGAGCTCATGCACTCGGCGGAGCTGTTCATAACAAAGCCCGGCGGATTAAGCACCACCGAGGCCGCAGCGGCGGGCTTGCCCATGCTGCTCATCGATACCGTTGCCGGCTGCGAGGAGCACAATCTCGACTTCTTCACACGGCAGGGTGCGGCGGTCACTGCCGACACTCCGACTGCCATTGCCGACACCGCCTTTCGGCTTTTGTCGGATAAATCGCAGCTTAACGCGATGTCGCACGCACTCGGCAGCGGCACCGACTGCACCCCGAGTGAGTATATTTACCGTTTCCTCCTGAGTGCCAAATCCCGCCGAAGATAATGCGGAAAAGCGACCTATGTTCATTTGATATGGACATAGGTCGCTTTTTTTATGCTGTTTTAGGTTATTCGGTTATCGGCAGGGTGACTGTGAAACGACTGCCGGCTTCGGGGAGGTTTTCGACCGAAACGGTACCGCCGCAAAGGTCGACAATCTGCTTTACAAGGGCAAGTCCGAGACCGTTGCCCTCCGAGGCACGCTGACTGTCGCTGCGGTAAAATTTATTGAAAATATGTTCCGCTTCGCCGTCGGGTATGCCCGGACCGTCGTCCTCAACGGTGAACACCGCATTTTCTCCCGTCTTACGCAGACGCAGTCGGACAAAGCCGCCGTGAGGATCGAATTTCACCGCGTTGTCTATGAGATTCAGCCACACATGACAAAGCAGCTCGTCATAGCCGCAGTAGCTCAGCTCATCAAGCTCAACGTCGAAATCTATTTCCTTCGCCGTCCACTTACTTTCGAGCGCAAGTATCGCCTGACGTACCTGCTCATCGAGCCTGAACACTGTGCGCTGCGGCAGTATGGATTGGTTCATGACCTTCGACAGCAGCAGGATGTTGCCCGCAAGCGTCGAGAGCCGCCGCGTATTGAACAGTATCTTTTCAATATACACGTCCCGTTCCGTGTCGGTTTTGCTGCGATCCTGAAGCAGCGAGGCATAGCCCTCTATGGCGTTTATCGGGGTCTTAAACTCATGCGAAACGTTGGAAATGAAGTCCGTTTGCAGCGTTTCGGTCGCGGCAAGCTCACTGATCATGAGATTGAAGCTGTCGTATATCTCGCAAACGTCGCTTATCTTGCTGTCCGTGTGCGCTTCGACATTGAAATTTCCGCCCGCAACGGTTTTCATGGAATCGGCAAGCTTGGTAATAGGATCAAAGAAGGCAAGTGTTATATAGTTCGTTATGATGATGCCGACAACAATGCTGAACGCAATCGCCCAAACGAAGCTCGGTACCGTCACGGTTATGTGCAGCAGCTCCTCGAGTATGGATGCAAACCATGAACCGAGGACGGCAACGACGATGAAGCCGCATATGCATATGATGATAAAGCGTATGCGCAGATTTGCCGCACCGCGAAAACGCTCATAAAGCCGCTTCACGCCTTCACCACCTTGTAGCCGACACCGCGCATCGTCACAATCCTGAAATCGGGATTCTCACGGAACCGCTCACGCAGTCTGCCGATATGAACGTCGACGGTGTGACTGTCCGTTTCCGAGCCATAGCCCCAAATGTCGTCCATAAGCTGCTGACGGGTGAAAATGCGTCCGGGGAAGGAGACCATTTTATACAGCAGCATAAACTCCTTCTGCGGCAGTATAACACTTTCGCCGCCGCAGTGAACGGTCAGCGAATCACATTCCAAAACGGTTCCGCCTATGACCTGACGGCGTTCGCTTGCAAGCTCCGCACGTCTCAAAAGCGCACCGACTCTGAGCACCATTTCGTTGACGTTGATGGGCTTTACCATGTAGTCGTCGCTGCCGGAAAGAAAGCCTCTGCGCATATCGTCAAAAGCGTCCTTTGCGGTTATCATGAGCACCGGAATATTGCTGCCCGACTCACGCAGTGAGCTGACGAGCTCATAGCCGTTTACCTTCGGCATCATGATATCCGATATTATGAGGTCAAAGTAGCTGCTTTCCATGACGTCAAGTGCCTCCTGGCCGTTGGCAACACCGGTCACCGCATAGCCGTTTTTGATGAGCACATGACTGAACAGACCGAGCAGCTCTCTGTCGTCCTCCGCAATAAGTATTTTAAACATCTGCACCACTCCCATTGTTACATTAGCAAATATATTTTAATTGATTATCAACTCAAGTTCAACCGCAGTTGAAAAAACCTGAATTTCAAAATGACAGCTTTAACAAATTGAGCAATCAAATTTTGGAAAAAGCGACGAAAATGTCGAAAACCGTTGTGCAAACGACGGGCTTGTTATATAATTAAACGGAAATCAGAGCGAAAGAAAGGAGATCTAACAATGAAAAAACGCATATTGTCTCTTGCACTCTGTGTGCTCATGGTGCTGACACTGCTGCCTGCCGTCGCGTTGGCGGACGGTACGGCGATAAACGAGGTCGGCATTTACGTTGACGCACCGAGACTTGGCGCAAAGGTAGACACGGCAAGCTATACGCCGACCTCCGGCTTCACGGTTACCGAAGAATACTGGTGCTGCGACACAGACGGTGACGACGAGATAGATATCGAGCGTTGCGCAAAGTTCGAATATGCCGACGGAGATTATATGTTCTGTGCTGTCCTGCAAGCCGATTCGTCATCATATTTCCCTGCGCAGTCTAATCTTTACACGGGAACCATTCGCATGAACGGTTCGACGACATATGGCGGTTCCGCACTCGTAAGCGACGACGGCAAGACGATGATTATCGCAATAAGCGTCGGAAGACCTCAAGACTGGCACTCCAATACAGGTTACAGCGTCGTGTGGCACGAAGATTTTGAAGATGCCTGCGACTGGACCGAGATAGATAATGACGGTGACGGTTACACATGGGAATACTCGACGGTAGCAGCCTGCTGCGGCAACCGAGGTGTGAGTTCGTATTCCTATATAAACGCCGTCGGTGCACGCACTCCCGACAACTGGCTTGTCTCTCCTTCGGTGAAGATCGGTCGCAACTATGTGTTCAGCTTTTCCGCAAAAGCAATCGATCCGTTGTACCCGAATGAGAAGCTCGGTGTGTACATAGCCGTCGGTGACGGCGAATTTGTACAATTCGGCAGCGACGTTACGGTGCATGAGGATTGGACAATATACAGTGCCGACCTGTCTGCGTACAGCGGAAAAACGGTAAAGATCGCAATTGTGCACCACAATGTGACGGATCAGTACGGCGTTGTCGTCGACTGCGCGTATATGCTGCAAAAGGCATCGGCGGCATATCCGTTTTCCGACGTTCAGGTTTACGGCAAGCATCAGCCTTATGCCGACGCTATCCTTTGGGCGGCAAATACCGGCATAACCACGGGCTACAGCGGCGGCTACTTTAAGCCCGATCAGGACTGCACAAGAGCGCAGGTCGTGACCTTCCTCTGGCGTGCGGCAGGCTCTCCCGAGCCCACAAGCAGCCGCAATCCCTTCAAGGACGTTAAGAGCGGCGGCGCGATGGCACCGTACTATAAGGCGATACTGTGGGCAGTCGAAAAGGGCATAACCTCCGGTTATCCCGACGGCACCTTCCGCCCCAATGAGGTCTGCACAAGAGCGCAGTTCGTCACTTTCCTTTGGAGATACGAGGGCAAGACGACGGTCAATATAAGCAATCCGTTCAGAGATGTCGGACAGAGTCCCTACTATCAGGCGATACTCTGGGCATATTCGACGGGTGTCACAACCGGCTATGGCAACGGCTACTTCAAGCCCGATAAGGTCTGCTCCAGAGCCGAAGTCGTGACCTTCATCTACCGCGCGGAAACTTAATTCAAAATGCAAAATCCTCCGTCTATTGAAACGGAGGATTTTGCAATATGTCGATATCGGATTTGCTTAAGCGATGTCAACGGATCCGATGTATTCCCAAATGTCCTCAAGCAAGGGCTCAAAGTCAGAGGAAAGAGCGGCGAATTGCACCATATAAAATGCGTCATCGCTTTTGAATATAACGGCAAGATACTTGTAATCCTCACCGTCTGCCGAGGCTTCGTATATGAAATACGTGTACTGCTCCTTGTGCATGACGGCGGAGTTGAGCCCGTTTGTCATGATAACAAGCTCGGCATAATCGTCCTTCGTGAAACTGTCATCAATACCGAGGCGGTTGAAGCTTTCGCTCAAAACGGTGACGACAAGATCGTTACTGATAAATACCGCATCCTGATCCTCACTCACGGAATCGTCGCGATCAAAGGCACTTGTCAAGTCGATGCTCAAAGCGTCAACCGTAAAGCTCTTGGGAGTGGCGGAGCAGGCGGAAAAGATAAGCACTGCTATAAGCAGCAGGGGAATAAATCGAAAAAGCTTTTTCATCGGTACACCTCAAATTACGTTTCTGTATTTATAATAAACGCAGTGCGCTAAATTTTCAAGTATAAGTATAAAATTAACGGAGAGGGGAGACCTCTCCGTTATTTTTTAGATAATTTATCAATACATTCCGCCCATGTCGGGTGCGGGAGCAGCGGGAGCGGGAGGAGTGGGAATGTCGGTAACGAGGCTTTCGGTGGTCAGAACCATGGAAGCGACGCTTGCGGCATTCTCGAGTGCGGAGCGGCAGACCTTGGTCGGGTCGATAATGCCCATGGAGATCATGTTGCCGTATACGTCGTTTGCTGCATCATAGCCGAAGTTTGCCTCTGCGGAATCGTAGACCTTGTTCAGGATGACCGCACCCTCAAGACCCGCATTTGCGGCGATCTGAACGATGGGAGCCTTCAGAGCCTTTGCAACGATGGAAGCACCGGTCTTTTCGTCACCCTCAAGGGAAGCGGTGAGAGCATCGGCAGCCTTTGCAGCGGCGACATATGCCGTACCGCCGCCTGCGACTATGCCTTCCTCGACCGCCGCTCTTGTGGCATTGAGTGCGTCCTCGATGCGGAGCTTCTTCTCTTTCATCTCGGTCTCGGTTGCCGCACCGACCTTTATGACCGCTACGCCGCCTG
>CAZWID010000051.1:0-8186 GCA_964634065.1 uncultured Oscillospiraceae bacterium
GTATCCCCGAGTTCCGTCTGCCCAAGGACAAGGTCGTTGCCGTCGAGGTCGAAAATCTCAAGGCAATGGGCGTCAAGATAGTCACCGACGCCGTTATCGGCAAGGCTATCACCATTGATGAGCTGTTTGAGGACGAAAAGTACGAGGCTGTATTTATCGGCTCCGGCGCAGGTCTGCCTCAGTTTCTGCATATCCCCGGCGAGAACCTTCTCGGCGTTTACTCCGCAAACGAAATACTCACCCGTACCAACCTCATGAAGGCATACCGTGACGATTACGATACGCCCATTAAGCACCCCAAGTGCGTTGCGGTCGTCGGCGGCGGCAACGTTGCAATGGACGCAAGCCGTGTCGCAAAGCGTCTCGGTGCAGAGCACGTTTACATCACCTATCGCCGCGGTCGCGATGAGCTTCCCGCAAGAAAGGAAGAAGTCGAGCACGCGGAGGCGGAGGAGATCGAGTTCAAGCTCCTCAACAATCCCGTTGCCATTCACGGTGACGAGAACGGTCGTGTTACCGGCATTGAGCTTCAGCAGATGGAGCTCGGTGAGCCCGACGAAAAGGGTCGCCGCAGACCCGTTCCCGTCGAGGGATCGAACTGGATTCTGCCCTGTGATGCGGTTATCATCGCCATCGGCACCAGCCCCAACCCCCTGATCCGCTCCACCACCAAGGGTCTCACCGTCACCAGAAAGGGCGGTATCGAGGCAGACGAAGGCGGTCGCACAGCACGTGAAGGCGTGTTCGCAGGCGGCGACGCAGTTACCGGTTCCGCAACCGTCATCCTTGCAATGGGCGCAGGCAAGACCGGTGCAAAGAGCATCGATGAGTACATTAAGAGCAAGAACGCTTAAACATATCAAAGCATACCGGCAGAAAATCGCAGCGATTAGCTGCGATTTTTTGCATTTCAGCTTGCCGAAAAAAGTCTTTTCGGCAAGCTGAAAAAGCCGCCGGTCATTTTGAGTATTCAAAATGACGCTTCGCCCAAAAAACTTGATTCTCAAGCTTTTTAGCGGCGGCAATCCAATTCGAGGTGGGTCTTAACCCCCTCGAGCTCCCCCGCGACTATGTTGTCTTTCCTGCTTAACATAGTTCTTTGACAGACTCAAATGCAAAAAATCGCAGCTAATCGCTGCGATTTTTTGCATTTATATATTGAATTTTTTTGCGGTTCGGTGTAAAATCCTGTTGTTTATAGGTGCAAATTCGTCGCTTGATATTATTTTTTGCTTTATGGCTCAACGGAGGGATACACGATGACAAGATCGCAGTTTCAGGAATATCTCGAGAAAAACTCGGCATCAAAGCTCAGAGACGTAGTTGCCGATGTGCTTTATGACGAAATCATTTCCCTTCGTATAGCACCGGGCTCAAAGCTCAACGTCAACTCTATCGCTTCCTCTCTCGGCATCTCGAGAACCCCCGTTGCCGAGGCAATCAACACGCTGTACGAAAAAGGCTTCGTCGTGTCGAGACCGCTATCAAACGGCTACTTTGTCATCGACCTGAATCTTCACGATATGATTGAGCTCTACGACGTGCGCACGGCGATCGAGTGTGAGGCTGCCGCGCTTTGCACCGAGCGCGCCGACGAAGCGACGATAGCGGAGCTTGTGCGTCTTGCCGATTGCTATAGGGACGCCGTCCTTCGCGGCGATCACGACGGTATGGCAGCATACGATATGCCCTTCCACGCGCTCATTGTCGAAAACTGCGGCAACCGTTATATTCAGAAGTGCTACAAAATGCTGCTGCCGAACCTCACCATGTATCAGGCGTCGATGATAAAGTTTTTCTCCTCCTCCGACGGCAACCCGTGGAGCGCAAGCATTACATACAATCACAATGCCATCGCGGAAGCGATAAAAATGCGTATTCCCGAGCTTGCGCGGCAGGCTATGAGCAGTCATGTTACATCGGGTCTCAACTATGCCACCCATTGCGGCGACGGTGCCGACCCCTTTGCCTTTATCAGAAACCCCAAAAGAAAGTAATCTTACGTCAGCCGGAGTTGTTTTTCTTGACAACTCCGGCTCGGCTTGTCATAAAAGTCCCTTCGGGCTTTTTTGACAAGCCGAAAAGCCGCCGGTCATTTTGAATACTCAAAATGACGCTTCGCCCAAAAGTCTTGATTCTCAAGCCTTTTTGCGGCGGCAATCCAATTCGAGGCGGGTCTTGACCCCCTCGAGCTCCCCCGCTACTCTGTTGTCTTTTCTGTGCAGTATAATTTTTTGACAGTCTCAGCCGGAGTTGTTTTTCTTGACAACTCCGGCTTTTTATTATATTCTAATTTGCTGACCGTTTATTCAAGGAGCAGATTATGAATACAAGATTCAACATACGCTATTCCGCCATGCAAGGCAGCTATTGGGCGATGAGCGGCATCATCTTCAACTTCGCAGCCGTTTTTCTGCAAGCCTGCCTGTTTTCAAATTACGAGATCGGTATCATTATCACCGTCGGCAACATAGTGAGCTTTACCGTACAACCTATTGTCGCCGCTTTTGTCGACCGCCGCGGTCAAAAATCGCTCTCCTGCTGTATCGCCGTCATGGCAGGACTTTCGGTTCTGCTCGGTGCCGCTTTGCTCATTTTGCCGGACAAATCCGTTTCGTTGGCAGCCGCCTATGTCCTGCTCATTGCGGCAAACCTTCTGATGCAACCGCTGTGCACGGCACTGTGCTTCTATGTTGAGAGCTGGGGCTTTAAGATGAGCTTCGGCAGAGCAAGAGCAGTCGGCTCACTGTGTTATTCCGCAAGTATGCTCATACTCGGAACCTTGGTCGAGCGCACAAGTGCCGATGCCGTGCCTTGGTCGCTCATTCTCACGATGGTGATATGCGGTGTCGCCGCAATGCTGTTTTTCGGCTCCGGCAAAAAATACGCCGTCGAAGTCGCAGAGGTCGAGAGCAAGTCGGAAAAGTCAAGCGGCGTTGTGGAATTTATCATGCACAACAAACGCTTCACGCTGTTTTTGCTCGGTGTCGCGGTCATTTATTTCACACATTCCCTCATCTGCAACTTCTTCATAGAATTTGTTCGCAACGTCGGCGGCGACAATTCGGATATGGGCAACATACTTGCCTTTATGTCGGTCGTCGAAGTTCCCGTTATGCTCCTGTTTTCTCGACTTTTAAAACGCTTTAGCTGCTCTTTTTTGCTGCGGCTTTCCGCCGTCATGTTTACCGTGAAGGAGATAGCTATATATTTTGCGTCGAGTATTACCGCGCTTTACGCCGCGGAAGCGTTGCAATCACTGTCATTTGCACTGCTGCTGCCTGCCGCAGTGCAGTATATAAACGATATCATACCCGAAAAGGACGTCGTCAAGGGTCAGTCCTTCTTCACCGCGGCAATAACGCTCGGCAGCATTTTTGCCGGCTACCTCGGCGGCTTTTTGCTTGACGGCTACGGTGTCGACACGGCACTTTTGGTCGGTGTAGCCGTCTCCGCCGTCGGTACGTTCATAACCGTCCCCGCCATAGTTTCGTATAAAAAATGAAGGCTGCAAGACAGCCTTCATTTTGCTTCTGCTTTTCAAAAAATACATTTGTGCTTTTTTGAAAAGCACAAACCGCCGCCGGTCATTTTGAATACTCAAAATGACGCTGCGTCAAAAAGCCTTGATAAATTAGCGTTTGCGGCGGCGATCCAATTCGAGGCGGGTCTTGACCCCCTCGAGCTCCCCCCGCTGCTCAGTTGGCTTTCTCACAGCATAGTTCTTTAACACATTCAAAAATGAAGGCTGCAAGACAGCCTTCATTTTGCCTCTATTGCGGTTTGGATCGAGGCGGCGTCCTTTTCTTCGACGATGCCCGCGCTCACGACGAGATCGAATATCTCGCCGCAGCTCTTTTTGTAAAACAGCTTGAGAGGATATTTCAAAAGGCTCGGCGCAAATCGCTCACACAGCTCTCCGCCGCCGTACAGTTCAAAAAAATCTCTTACGCTCATGCTCCGAAATTCCATTCTATCCTCTCCTTTTTAATATTATAGTTTATCGGATTATAAAATAAGCTCCGTCGTCAGGCGGAGCTTAATCGTTTTTCGGACTGTTCCGATATTATGTATAATTATTTATCGCCGTAACGCTCGTTGAATGCCTTCTCGAGAGCTGCAGCTTCCTCTGCGGTGCAGCGACCGAGCTTGATGCACTTCTCAACGACTTCGGGAGTGGGAGTGTTGTAGTAGAGCTTGTAGGTCAGATTGGGGAGCTTTGCGATTTTGGGAGTGAACTCCTTGAACAGCTCAACGCCGTCATAATCCTGAAGGAACTGCTTACCGTTAATCTCATGAAACTTAGGCATAATTATTCTCCTTTTAATTTTCTATAAAATCGCAGCGGCTTCAAACTGCTGCGGAATTATGTTTATATGTTACACACAAGTTAACTATTTGTCAAGACGGACAGTCCGAAATTTAGGCAATTTCGGTGTTTTGTACAATTTCAGCCACAAAATTTCTACTACCGAATCATTTTGATTTTTTCGGGCTGAAATCGGGCTCCGTGCCCGACAGGAGTCGCTTTATGTTTCCGCGGTGCATAAACACGACAAGTGCCGCCGAAGCCCCGGTCATAACAAGCATCGCCGTCGGACAGGCAAAGACCGCAGCGGCAGCCGGAAGTGCCGCCGCTGCACACATTGAGCCGAGCGATACCTTTCGACTGAGCACCGCAACGATAAAAAACACGGCTATTATGCATAAAAATACCTGCCAACCGCAGGCAATGCCGAGTGCCGCTCCGACGGATACTCCCTTCCCGCCCCGAAAGCCGAAGTATATCGGGAAACAGTGCCCTATGATGCACACAAGTCCCGCAAGTGCCGCACCCTGTGTTCCGCAGAGCGCACCGCCTATCGCCATTGAGACAAGCGTCTTTGCCATGTCACACAATAGCGTTATCAGTCCCGCCTTTAAGCCGAACACTCTTGCGACGTTTGTCGCTCCCGCGTTTCCGCTGCCGTGAGTCCTTACGTCACTGCCGCAGAACTTCTTCGACAGCGGGATCGACGCACAAAACGATCCGAACAGATATGCGATCACCGCTATTAGAGCATACTTCATCTCGGTTCTCCAATTCACTTCAAATATTTTAAGCTTATTATAACAAATATTTTAAGTATTTCAATAGCAAATACAAATATTTCATTTGTAAATTTTGCGTAAATATCCCCTTGCGTCAATTGTTCCGCAACATTTTGTATGTTATTATGTACAAAAAAGCATACGCACAGACAAAAGTGCGGGAAAACGGAGTGATATTATCAAAGGTATTAGTTTATTCGGCAAAAATGCGGTGTATGAAAAGATAAAGGAATCCGCTGTCTCGGTGCTGCCGATAGTCGTCATCGTCCTGCTACTCTGCTTGACGGTGTCGCCTATCCCCACCGGACTTATGCTCAATTTCCTTATCGGTACACTGCTCATCATTCTCGGCATGGGCTTCTTTTCGCTCGGTGCCGACGTCTCCATGACGCCTATCGGAAACAGAATAGGCACCGCGCTGACAAAATCGCGTAAGCTTCCGCTGATACTCGCGGTAAGCTTTGCTCTTGGTTTTGCGGTAACGATAGCGGAGCCCGATCTTCAGGTTCTTGCGGAAACGGTTCCGCACATTGACGGTACGGTGCTGCTTGTCACCGTCGGTATCGGTGTCGGCTTTTTCCTCTCCGTCTGTATGCTGCGTATACTGACGGGTGTAAAGCTGCGTTGGCTGCTCATATTCTTCTACGCCATCGTGTTCATCCTTGCCGCTTTCACCGACAGCGGCTTTCTCGCCGTCGCTTTCGACTCCGGCGGCGTAACGACAGGTCCCATGACGGTGCCGTTTATACTCGCTCTCGGTGTCGGTATATCGCACATACGAAGCGACAAGGACGCCGAGGCGGACAGCTTCGGTCTCGTCGCGCTGTGCTCGATAGGTCCCATCGTCGCAGTCATGATCCTCGGCTTTTTCTACTCCGGCAGCGAAAGCACGGTTGCACCCGTCACGGCGGCTTATCAGGACACGGTTGAGATAGGCAGCGCGTATATTTCCGCTCTGCCGCTGTACATAAAGGAAATGGCAGTCGCACTCCTGCCCATCGTCGCGATATTCTTTATATTCCAGTTCGCAACACTCAAAATGTCCGGTCGCAGTCTTGCCAAGATATGTATCGGCATACTGTACACCTATGTGGGGCTCGTTCTGTTCCTCACGGGTGTCAATGTCGGATTCTCGGCACTCGGTTCGGTGCTCGGCTCGGTGCTTGCCGAGAATATGAAGTATGCGCTTATTCCCCTCTCCATGCTTCTCGGTTGGTTCATCATATCCGCCGAGCCCGCGGTTGCGGTGCTTGAAAAGCAGATAGAGGATGTCAGTGCGGGTGCCATTCCGGGCAAGGCGATAAAGTTCAGCCTTTCAATCGCCATCGCACTTGCAATGGGTCTTTCGGCTCTGCGTGTTTTGACCGGTATATCGATCATGTGGTTCATGATCCCCGGCTATGCCATCGCGCTTATTCTCTCTTTCTTCGTCCCCGACATATACACCGCCATCGCGTTCGACTCCGGCGGCGTCGCATCCGGTCCCATGACCGCGACCTTTATGCTGCAATTTATGATAGGTGCAAGTGCCACCCTGGGAGGTAATCCGATTCAAGATGCCTTCGGCATAGTTGCATTGGTCGCAATGATGCCGCTCATTTCGATCCAGATAGTCGGCTTCATATACGGTAGGAAGTCCGCAGATCTCAGTCCCGAGGTCTACGGCGACGACGAAATCGTCGAGCTTTGGGAGGTGTCCGCATGAATTATATAATCTCTGTTGTACAGCGATCCGACAGTGAAAAGCTCCTCGACATTTGCAGGAAGCTTGAGCTCCCCGTTACCCTGAGCGTCCTCGGCAGAGGCACGGCTCTGAAATCCATGCTCGACCTTTTGGGCATAGAATCGACCGAACGGCGTATCGTCATAAACATCGCATCCGCGGAAAAAACCACGGCACTTATAAAAGAGCTCAAACGCTCACTTTACATCGGCGTTCCCGGGCACGGGATAGTCGCCGCAGTACCCGTAAAAAGCATCGGAGGTGGAAAAACTTTGGCATATTTAAACGACGGTAACAAGGACGTAAAATACTCACCCGATTTGAGCTTCCCCTATGAGCTGCTCATTGCGATAGCAAACTCGGGTCGAACCGACATGGTGATGAACGCCGCAAGAGCGGCAGGCGCAAGAGGCGGCACGGTTATTCACGGTAAAGGCACCGGCTCGGAAAATGCCGAACGCTTCTACAACGTCTCCATCGCAAGCGAAAAGGAGCTTATCATGATCGTTGCCGAAAAGAGCAACAAGAGCGATATTATGAAGGCGATAGTGCGCAATGCCGGACCGGACAGCGAAGCGGGCGCGATAGTGTTTTCCCTTCCCATAAGCGAAGCGGCGGGATTTGCCCTTCTTGATGAACAATAAGGCATTTTTTCTTGAAAAACCGAAGAAAATCATTGACAACCGACTTGCTTTTTGATATACTCGTAAAGCCGCATTGAATGGGTCGGCAAGTTGGAGTATGCTCCACACCCATGATAGCGAGACCTGAAGAAAGGATGAATATCAATGAAGCACGCTGTTATCGTAACCGGCGGCAAGCAGTACCGTGTTGCCGAGGGTGACGTTATCTTTGTCGAAAAGCTCAACGCCGAAGCAGGCGAGACCGTAAAGTTCGACAGTGTTCTGGCAGTCATCGACGATGAGAGTTCCGTATTCGGCACCCCCGTTATCGAAGGCGCAAGCGTTTCCGCAAACGTTCTGAAGAACGGTAAGAGCAAGAAGATCCGTGTCTACAAGATGAAGCCCAAAAAGGGTTATCGTAGAACTCAGGGTCACAGACAGCCCTATACCAAGGTTCAGATCGAAACCATCAACGCATAATTTCCGCAACTGATTTTGACTTATGGAGGTGTAACCTTAATGGCACATAAAAAAGGTATGGGTTCTACCAAGAACGGCCGCGACAGTGAGTCAAAGCGTCTTGGACCCAAGAGAGCAGACGGTCAATTCGTTCTGGCCGGCAACATCCTCGTCAGACAGCGCGGAACTAAGATCCACCCCGGTACCAATGTAGGCAAGGGTAAGGACGACACCCTTTTCGCCCTCGTTGACGGCAAGGTGAAGTTCGAGCGCATGGGCAAGGATCGCAA
>CAZWID010000052.1:0-8032 GCA_964634065.1 uncultured Oscillospiraceae bacterium
ACGTAGAGCTCATCACCCCGATCGCAATCGAGAACAACCTCCGCTTCGCTATCCGTGAAGGCGGCCGTACCGTCGGTTCCGGCGTTGTTATCGGCATCAACGAGTAATTAACATTTAACCGTAAAAAAGTGAGCATTGAAAAATGCTCACTTTTTTTACTTGATGCCCATCATAAAACCGTCGATTTCCGCCGAGTGTATGTCACCGCCTATGACGGTACCGTTTTTGATAAAAAGCACAGCATAGACGGTGCCGTCGTAAGCCGAGTAGTTTTTCACTTCGTATGTATACCGCTCACATTCGCAGCCGCAATAGGAGGAGAACTCAAAGCCCTGTTCGGTTTGCAGCTCGGCGTATTCGAAAGCAACGGCATCGAAGCTCTCCGGCAGAGTTACGTTTTCGACTTCTTCGGTTGATACATCGATCTCCCAACCGAGGGAGGACAGATACTCCATTCGACCTTGCGGCGTCGAGACATCAACGACGTTGCCGAAACCGATAAAGCCGCGCTTGGGTCCGCAGGCTATGACCGCTGCGGCAAGTACGACCGCAAGTATCAGCAGAATTATGACTGCTTTTTTCTTGGTGAGGTTTTTAAGCTTCATAAATGCTCCTTATTTACAGTGAGTTTAAATTTTGATGTCCGCATTGTGTTATAATCATTACATATTGTTGACGGCGGTGTGCTATGTCCATACTAAGACTCGATAAATATCTTGCCGATTGCGGCTTTGCATCAAGAAAAGAGCTGCGGCAAATCATAAAGGACGGCAGAGTGTCGGTAAACGGCATTGCCTGCACTGTCGCACAAGCCAAGATTGACACCGAGAGCGACACCGTTTCGCTTGACGGCTCTGTAATAAGATATGAAAAATACCGATACTTTATGCTCAACAAGCCGGGCGGAGTTTTGTCCGCAACGGAGGATGGAAAACAGGGAACCGTGCTTGACCTTTTGTCGCCGGAGCATAAGCGATTGGGGCTTTTTCCTGTCGGACGACTCGATAAGGATACGACGGGGCTTTTGCTGCTCACGAATGACGGCGACTTTGCCCATCGTGTCATATCACCGAAATCGAATGTGATGAAGCGATACCGTGCAGAAACCCACGGCGTTTGCACGACAGAGGACGTAACCGCATTTCAAAACGGCATCGTTTTAAAGGACGGCTTAAAATGTCTTCCGGCAAGGCTTGAAATAGCGGAGGCTTGCTGCTATGTGAGCGTTGCGGAGGGAAAATACCATCAGGTAAAAAGGATGCTTGCCTCCGTCGGTAAACCGGTTACTGCGCTGAAAAGACTCTCGATCGGCTCACTTTGCCTTGACGAAAGCCTTAAAGAGGGCGAATATCGTGAATTGACGCAAGATGAATTGTGCAGTGTGTTTAATTCAAAATGACAAAAAATTGACCGCAATATTTGGCGGTTTTATCAAGTAAATTAGATGTTTTTTTGGAAACTCCACAAATTTTTAAGTGTTTTCTATTGAAAAACGCACAAAAAAGGGTTATTATATTATACGTCTCAAGAGAGTGCTTATAGTTAAATTACCCATAGCGCAAAGGGAGGAAACACAAATGTCAAGCAGAATATTCCAAAGCGTTATTCTTCAGATAAAGGAAGCCACGGATCGCTGTATCGGCATAATAGACGAGCAGGGCTTTGTCGTGACCTGCAGCGAGCTGCCGATGATCGGCTCCAGACTGGATGACTTCCAAAGCTATAATTACGATTTTTCGGAGCAGGTCTATGTCAGCGGTATCCGTACATACAGGATACTCGGCACTAACAGCTCAAAGTTTGACTATGCCGTATTTGTCGAAGGCTGCGATGAGCTTGCCAAGGTAAGCTGCATTATGGCGTCGGTTGCCTTCAACGAGGCAAAGACGAATTACGAGGAAAAGCACAATAAGGCGGCGTTCCTCAAGAATATCATTTCGGACAATATTTTGCCCGGTGACGTTTATGTGAGAACGAAGGAGCTGCACTTTGTCCCCGATGTTCCGAGAGCACTGCTTTTGGTTCGCCAGGTGGAGAGATCCGACGTTGCGGCGGTCGAGGTCATGCAGAATCTTTTCCCCGATAAGCAGCGTGACTTTGTCATAAGCATCAACGAGACCGATATGGTTATCATAAAAGAGCTTCCCGGCGGAGAGAATCCCTCGGAGATCAAGGCAATAGCCGAAAACGTCGAAAAGACGCTTATGGATGAGCTGCAAATCAGATGCATTATCGGCATCGGAACGACAGCAAGACATCTCCGTGAGCTTGCCGACAGATATAAGGAAGCGCAGATCGCCATAGACGTCGGCAGAGTGTTCGATTCCGATAAGAGCATAATAAGCTATGAGAATCTCGGCATAGGCAGAATTATCTACCAGTTGCCGACGACCCTTTGCGAAATGTTCCTCAACGAGGTGTTCAAGAAGAATCCGCTTGAGACGCTTGATGAGGATACGCTTGAGACGATAAATAAATTTTTTGAGAACAATCTCAATGTCTCCGAGACCAGCCGCAAGCTGTACGTCCACAGGAATACCCTTGTGTACAGGCTTGAGAAAATAAAAAAGCTGACGGGACTTGATTTGAGAGAATTTGACCATGCGATAGTGTTCAAGGTTGCGATGATGGTTAAGCAGTATCTCGATTCGGTCAATAACAACGGACGCTGAGCACCGTCGGCACAGGAGGAAGAACAATGGTTCAAATGAACAACGTGACGATGGTTTACGGTAACAGCGACGTTGCCGCGCTGGACTGCGTAAGCCTCTCGATAAATGAGGGCGAGTTTGCTTTCCTTGTCGGACCCTCGGGATCGGGAAAAACCACGATCATAAAGCTCCTTACCGGTGAAATACGTCCCACAGAGGGCGACATTACCGTGAACGGCTTTGATATGTGTGCGATAAAGCATCGCAAGATGCCGAAGATGCGCAGAACGATAGGCGTGGTTTTCCAGGATTTCCGTCTTATCGAGAACATGACCGTGTATGACAATGTTGCATTTGCGATGCGTGTTGTCGGAGCGTCGGGCAAAGAGATAAAGGCAAGAGTGCCGAAGGTACTTGAGCTTGTCGGACTCGAAGGCAGAGAAAAGAGACTGCCGACTGAACTTTCCGGCGGTGAGCAGCAGCGTGTTGCGATAGCAAGAGCACTTGTCAATAACCCCAAGATGATAATTGCGGACGAGCCCACGGGAAACCTCGATCCGGTTCGTTCTCTCGAGCTGATGCTCCTGCTTGAAAAGATAAACGATATGGGTACCACCGTCCTGGTAGTTACCCACGAAAAGGAGCTGGTCAACGCCTTCTCGAAGCGCGTTATCGCGATTGACAGCGGTCATCTGATCAGTGACGGAATGGATGGGTATTACAACTATGAGATTGAGTAAATTCGGATATCTGATAGGCGAAGGCTTCCGCAGCATCTTTACGCACAGGTTCATGTCCTTCGCTTCGATAACAATAATCATGGCGTGCCTGATCGTTATGGGCAGCTTCACGCTTCTCGATGTGAACATAAACGAGATAATCGACGATATCGGTGAACAGAACCAGATCATGGCGTTTGTCGACGAGAATATGTCTGCCGAAGATGCCACGGCACAGATACAGGCAAGACTTGAAAATCTCGACAATGTCGCCTCGGTTGACTTTATGAATCGCAGTGAGGCGAGAGAAAACTTCATGGAGAACTACGACGAAAGCTTCATGGAGGGCATAGACGATTCGACCTTCCGCCACCGCTTCATAATCCAACTTGTAGACCTCACCAAAATGGACGAGACGGGTTCGGAGATTGCAAAGATAAGCGGCATAGTCAAGGTCAATTCGCCCACCGAATATGCGGAAAAATTCGTTTCCGTCAGAAACGTTATAAGCATAGTATCACTTGCGCTTATAGTTATACTTGTGTTCGTATCTCTGTTTATCATGTCCAACACGATAAAGCTTGCGACCTTCGGACGTCGTGAGGAGATAGCGATAATGAAGATGGTCGGTGCGTCCAACGGCTTCATAAGAGGACCCTTCATCGTTGAAGGTCTCATACTCGGTATAGTCGGCGGCGGACTTGCCTTCCTTGCCCAGTGGGGACTTTATTCAGCACTTGAAAGCAAGGTATCGCAGGACCTCGGCATATCCTTTATTCAGATAGTTCCGTTTACGGAGCTTTGGCCTATGGTGCTTATAATCTTCGTCGCGGTCGGCGTTTTGGTCGGTGCCTTCGGCGGTATAATCGCCATCAGAAACTACCTTAAGGTATGATCGGAGGCTGTGTATGAACAGACGAGTAGTTGTTTCCGTACTCGCGATAATACTTGTCGTGACCATGATACTGAGCCTTGTTCTCCCCATGGTAATGCGCTGATATTACAATGAATACTGCGTAATGACGGACAGTCTTTGACTGTCCGTCACGGACTGTCAAATAAGCCTCGCAGAGTTTGCCGCAAAGTGCGGCAAATAAATTCAAATTCATTTTCTGTCGGGGCGTGTACCTGACAGAAAATACTTCTCAGGCTGCAAGTGTGGAATTTGGCAGCGTATGCTGACAAATTATGCGCGCAGCAGTCTGCAAAAAGATTGTCGGAAAAGCCCAAAGGGATTTTTCGACAGGATACGACAGTCTTTGACTGTCCGTCACGGACTGTCAAACAGTAGCAGACTGCCAAACAGCAGCAGACTGCCAAACAGCAGTAGACTGCCAAACGGTCGTTTACACCGAATGAAAGGGGTGTCGTCGGTGAGAAAAAAATCCGGTTCCTTTTTCGGCAAAAAAATCAAACTCGGATACTTTATAATAATTTGCCTGATCCTTGTTGTCGCAAGTGTTATAGCGACCTACTCGATAATAATGGGCGGCTTCGGGACAAAGGATTACTACGATAACGCAAAGCTCTATGTCGAGATAGAAAAAACGGTCTCCGAATACTATATCGGTGACATTGAGGAAGGCTCGCTGTATGAGGCAGCCTGCTCCGCAATGGTGCGCTCTCTCAATGATAAGTGGAGCTATTATATGACACCGGAACAGTACGAAGCCTATAAGCTGTCCTCCGCAAACGAGTATGCGGGCATCGGCGTCACTATTCAAAAGAACGACGACGGTGAGATCGTTATAATGTCGGTGCAGGACGGCACTCCCGCAGCCGATGCGGGACTCTCTAAGGGCGACGTTATCATTGCCGTAGCCGGCGAGGATATCACCGATATGCCGCTTGAGGATGTCAGGACGCTGATACGCTCGAAGCTCAATAAGGATTTTGAGCTGACCGTATCCTCCGACGGTGACGAAAAAACGGTCACGATAAGCTGCGAGGTAATATATAAGAGTCCGGTGAGCTACAAGCTGCTTGAGGGCAATGTCGGCTATATAAATATAGACAACTTCGAGGCGGGAGCCGCAGAGGAGACAAAGGCTGCGATAGAGTATCTGATAGATATCGGAGCGGCATCCTTCATTTTCGACGTTCGCGATAATCCCGGCGGTCTTGTCTCCGAAATGGTTGAGATACTGGACTATATTTTGCCGGACGGGGATCTCTTTATAAGCATCGATAAGAGCGGGAAGGAAACCATAACGACCTCGGACAAGACCTGTCTCAAATACGACATGGTAGTCCTTGTGAACGGCAATTCGTACAGTGCGGCGGAGTTTTTCGCAGCTGCGCTTCAGGAATACAATTGGGCGACCGTTATCGGTGAGCAGACAACCGGTAAATCGAGAAGCCAAATAACCATAGAGCTCTCCGACGGAGGTGCGGTTCATATTTCGACCAAGGAATACCTCACGCCGAAGCGTGTTGACCTTGCGGAGGTCGGAGGAATAACACCCGATATCGTCGTGGCAAACGAGAGCGAAAGCGTAGATACCCAACTTGAAAAAGCGATAAATCAGCTAAAGCATTAAGAATTTTGATATATGAAAAGGAGACCGCATCATGTCTACCGATAACAGATTTAAAATGAGTCAGGACCGCTTCGACGAGCTTACCAAAGAACTCTATTACCTTGAGACCGATAGGGCAAAGGAAGTCGCGGAGCAGATAAAAGAGGCACGCAGCTTCGGTGACCTCAGCGAAAACAGCGAATATGACGAGGCAAAATCGGAGCAGGGCAAGCTCTATTCCAAAATAGCGGAGATCAAAAATCTGCTTGAAAATGCCGAGATAGTCGAGAAAACCGACGTTGTTGCCGATAAAGGTACCGTTACCCTCGGCAGCGTTGTCAAGGTCAAGGACGAGGACGGCGACATCAGTGAGTTCACGGTTGTCGGCTCTCAGGAGGCAAACCCCATGGAAGGCAGGATCTCCGATAACTCCCCCTTCGGCAGAGCACTTTACGGTCATGTCGCAGGAGATACCGTCAGCGTGGATGCTCCCGTAGGCGTTCTGAAGTACACCGTCGTTTCCATCGAAAACAATTGAGAAGCATTGAGCAGAGGATAAAGTATGAGTGAGATAAACAATACCGAAGCAAAGCAGGAGCTTTCCGAGCTTTTGCAGATAAGACGCGATAAGCTGACAGCATTTCAACAGGAGGGCAGAGATCCGTTTCAGCAGACACGCTTCGTAAGAAGTGCATATTCGACCGATATAAAGTCGGATTACGATGCATTTGCCGAAAAGACCGTCGAGGTCGCAGGCAGGATCATGTCAAAGCGCGGCATGGGCAAGGCGATTTTCTGTCACATAAAGGACGACAGAGGTCAGATTCAGCTCTATATCCGCAAGGATGATGTGTCGGAGCAGGAGTTTGCCGACTTCCGCAAGTACGATATCGGTGATATAATCGGCGTATCGGGCTTCGTTTTCAAGACCAAGACCGAGGAAATCTCCGTCCACGTAAAGAGCGTCGTTCTGCTATCAAAGAGCCTCAGACCGCTCCCCGAGAAGTTCCACGGCATGACCAATACTGAGCTCAAGTATCGCCAGAGATACGTCGACCTCATTATGAGCGACGAGAGCCGCCGCAACTTTGAGATACGCTCGAAGTTTATCAGCTATGTCAGAGCCTTCCTCGACGGCAGAGATTACATGGAAGTCGAGACGCCGGTTCTCAATACGATATCCGGCGGTGCGACCGCACGCCCCTTCATAACGCATCATAATACGCTTGATATAGATATGTTCCTTCGCATCGCAACGGAGCTGAACCTCAAGCGACTTATCGTCGGAGGAATAGAGCGCGTCTACGAGATAGGCAGGATATTCCGCAATGAGGGCATGGATACAAAGCATAATCCGGAGTTTACGACCGTTGAGCTTTACCAGTCCTATGCCGATTTCAACGATATGATGGACCTGTTCGAGGACCTTTTAAGCGGTGCCGCACAGAGTATACTCGGCACATATAAGTGCAATTGGCAGGGTGAGGATATCGATCTCACACCGGGTTGGGAGCGTCTCACCATGGCAGAGGCGGTCAAAAAGTACGTCGGTGTCGATTTCATGGCGATAGACGGCGATGAAGCTGCGGTAGCCGCAGCGGTCGCAGCGGGTGCTGATATGGATAAGGTGGAGCCCACTTGGGGTCATGCATTGTACGAATGCTTTGACCAACTTGTCGAGGAAAAGCTCATTCAGCCGACATTCATCACCATGCATCCCGTCGACGTTTCTCCGCTTGCCAAGCGTTCTCCGAAGGACCCGAGACTCACGGAACGTTTTGAGCTGTTCATTTGCCGCAGTGAGATGGGCAACGCTTTCTCCGAGCTCAACGATCCCATTGACCAGAAGCAGCGTTTCTTAAAGCAGGTCGAGCTCCGCGCAAAGGGCGACGACGAAGCGGGCATGATGGACGACGATTTCATCAATGCACTGGAATACGGTATGCCTCCCACGGGCGGACTCGGCATCGGCATAGATCGCTGCGTAATGCTCCTCACCGGCGCAAGCTCCATCCGCGATGTCATCCTTTTCCCGACGATGAAGTCACTCGATAAGTAAGAGTGCCGATTTTCCTTGGAAATCAAGGAAAAATGAGGTTTGGTGAAGTCTTAAATTTAAGCATTTAAGCCAAACTTAAGCCAA
>CAZWID010000053.1:0-7913 GCA_964634065.1 uncultured Oscillospiraceae bacterium
TGTGCAACCGTCAGCCCGTTATGCAGGGCAGTGTCCTTGCGGACAGAATCGAAAAGGAGCCCGATTGTGAGCATCGGGAGCATTTCCATGTGACCAACCCCAATACCGATTGGGAAAGCTGCCTCGAGCACGCCGAAAAGATCGGTCTCGGCACAAGAAACTATGAGCTTATAAGCATTTGACAGTGAGAGTATAACAAACAGCCACGGCAGTTCGATTTGCCGTGGCTGTTTTAGCTTCTGTTCTTACGGTTCGAGTCCCGTTAGGGCGAAAAATTCTTCCGGAGTGCAGGCGGCGAGGTAACGACCGTTGCCGCAGTCGGCATAGACAAAGCCGTCTATGACCGTCACCGTGCAGTAAAGCGAGGTGTTGCCGTCGCTCTCGAGATATATTTCGTACACGGCATCGCCGTCGCCCTCCGGCAAAAACTCATCCTGTACGGGAGTGAGCAGTGCGGAAAGCTCCGCGACATCGCTTAATGTGACGCTCGTTTCCTTGCTATGGACGCCATCGTTTTCGGGAGGCAAAACGACCGGCGTGCCCGGGGTCGGCGTATTATCGTCGATGTCGTGAGGCGGCGTTTCGAGAACATAGTCGGCACCGCCGCTCTCATCCTCGGGGTTCGAGACGGGCGAGCTCATTTCCGTACCGGAAACGACACCGTCGGCAAGATTGTCGAAATCACGCGGCAAGGTCAGTATCACAAGTGCGACGACCGCCGCGACCGCGCCTGCGGATATCCACGCTCTTTTGCACTTTTTCTTCACCGCGGCAGTGCCTTTAACCGCGGTCATGATCCTTCCGTGAAGCTCATCGGGAGGCGCGTCGGGCTCTTTGACCGCCGCGGAAACGGCACAAAGTGCGACATAGGTGCCGCTGCATTTTTCGCAAGCTGCCATATGCTCCAAAAGCTCCGCACATTCGTTCTCCGAGAGCTCACCGTCTATAAACGCGCTTATTTGCGATTCGCGCTTTTTGCAGTCGATCATCCCTTTTCACCTCCGTTTACCCTTGACGAAAAGCCGTCGGGAATGTTCCCGTCCTTCAGCAGAAATTCGCACAATCGCTTTCGCGCTCGGAATATCCGAGACTTGACCGTGCCCCTTTCGAGGCACAGCTTTTCGGCAATTTCGTCATAGCTCAAGCCGCCGAGCTCACGCAAAATGAGGATCTGCCGCTGCCCATCACCGAGCGTGTCGAGTCCTCGGCGCACGGAGGCTTTGAGCTCTGCGTCGAGAAGCTCATCCTCCGGCAGTGCCCGAAGGTCGGGAAGCTCCGCTTCGATTTCCTCACCGTCATCGTCCCGAGAGATCAGAGAGACGGTCTGCTTTTTGCTTTTCGAGCGCAGGAAATCAAGGCATACGTTTGACGCGATACGGGTCATCCACGATGCAAAGCGGCAGTCGCCGCGAAAGCTGCCGATCGAGCGGTACGCCTTCAAAAATGCCTCCTGCGTAAGATCGGCGGCATCCTCGCGGTTGCCCGTCATACGCAGACACAGCGTGAACACCGCCGCCTCGTTTTCCGTGACCAATGACTCGAAGGCGTCGGCGTTGCCGTTTTTTACGGAGCGGATTATTTCGTTCTCAAACTCAGGAGTCATATCAGATCTCGCTTTGCGCCCTTTATGATTTTTCGCAACTCGTCGAGTGATTCGACCTTCACAAGCCGCTGCCTGTAGTACGACGAATTTGCGACGCCCTTTAAGTACCACGGGAGCTGGTGCCGCGCCTCGAGACAGGCAAGCCGCTCACCGAATTTGTCGGCGTACAGCTCCGTCTGTCGCAGTGCGGTGTCCAACCGCTTTTCGAGCGACGGCGTTTCGGGAACGGCATCGCCGCGGTAAAGTGCGTTTGCCGCGGTAAAAAGCCACGGATTGCCGAACGCACCTCTGCCCACCATGGCAAGCTCACAGCCGGTGTAGCGCAGAATGTGAACGGCATCCTCCGCCGTGAAAATATCGCCGTTTGCGATGACGGGGATGCTCACTGCCGCCTTGACGTCGCGTATGATGTCCCAATCGGCTTTGCCCGCGTACATTTGCGCCCTCGTCCTGCCGTGAACGGCGATTGCGGCGGCTCCCGCCTCCTGTGCCGCCATTGCAAATTCGACGGCATTGACGCTGCCGCCGTCAAAGCCCTTGCGAAACTTCACCGTCACGGGAACATCGACCGCGCGCGCGACACTTTCGATTATCTTAAACGCAAGCTCGGGAGAGCGCATTAGCGCGCTTCCGTCGCCGCTTTTGACTATCTTTCCGACGGGACAGCCCATGTTTATGTCGATAATATCCGCACCGCTGCCCGAGAGTGCCATGGGAGCGGCATCCGCCATGATCTCCGGCTCATGACCGAATATCTGCACCGACAGCGGACAGGGCATCGGCGGATTGTAGAGCAGTGATTTTGTCTTTTCGTCCTTATAGCACAGAGCCTTCGCGCTTATCATTTCGGTCGTGACCATTGCCGCACCGCTTTCCGCGCATATGAGGCGAAAGGCAAAGTCGCTGACGCCTGCCATGGGCGCAAGCGTAAAGCGTCCGGAGAGCTCAATGTTTCCTATCTTCACCATAATATATCCAATCCCACGGGACAGTGATCCGAGCCCGTGATCTCGGGCAGAATGTATGCGTCCTTAATGTTATCCCCGAGTCTGTCGGAAACAAGGAAATAGTCGATACGCCAACCGACGTTTCTCTGCCTTGCGGCTGCACGGTAGCTCCACCACGAATAGGCGTCCGTTCTGTCGGGATACAGACTGCGGAAGGTGTCGGTAAAGCCCGAAGCCAAAAGCTCCGTGAACTTCGCCCTTTCCTCATCGGAAAAGCCGGGATTCCCGTGATTCGTCGCGGGATTTTTGAGGTCTATCTCCTCATGTGCAACGTTCATGTCGCCGCAGACGATGACGGGCTTTATCCCGTCAAGCTCACAAAGTCTTTCCCTGAAAGCGTCCTCCCATTGTATTCTGTAATCAAGGCGGCGAAGTCCGTCCTGCGCATTGGGCGTATAGACGCAGACAAGGTAAAAATCCTCATACTCGAGCGTCAGCATACGACCCTCCGTGTCGTGCTCCGCAATACCCAGATTGCGGCTGACGGATATCGGCGTATGCTTTGTGAATACCGCGGTGCCGGAGTAGCCCTTTTTCTCGGCGTAGCACCAGTAAGCTTCATAGCCCGCAAGGGAAAGATCTATCTGCCCCTCCTGCAATTTCGTCTCCTGAACGCAGAAGAAGTCGGCGTCGAGAGCGTAGAATATATCCTCAAAGCCCTTCTTTTGAACGGCTCTGAGCCCGTTTACGTTCCAGCTTATAAATCTCATTTTTCGGCTCCCTTCGCATCCGAAAGTGCGGCGTCTCTCAGCCTTGCCGGAACGCCGTCCGCACCGCATTTGGTGTTTTCGGTTTTGACCGCGACAAGGCGGTTTATGGGCATTCCCATGGCATGGAATTTCGTTTCGTAATCGGTCATGATATCCGCAATGCCGTCACGGTGCAGATCGTTTGTGAGAGAGCGTATTTCCCAGTCCTCGCCGCGAAATACCTCAAGCGACCACTCGAAAAGCGGCAGATTGTCCGTCTTGAAGCGTATTTCGCCGCCGAGCGGCAGGAGATCGGCATAGCTGCGCAAAAAGGCGGGTGCCGTGAGACGGTGCTTCGCGTCACGGCTTTTCGGCCATGGGTCGCAGAAATTTATGTATATCCGCTCTGTCTCGCACGGTGCGAAAATATCACGCAGCGTCAGCGCGTCACCCTCTATGAATCTCACATTCTCGATCCCGCTGTCGCACACAAGCTCCATGCCCTTTATCATCGCATCGGGCACCTTTTCGACAGCGACGATCAGCACGTCGGGATTTTCCTTTGCGAGTGCGGCGGTGAAGCTGCCCTTGCCGCAGCCTATCTCGAGCCACAGCGTTTTGTATCCCACAAAGCTTTCGCGCCAATGCCCTCTTAGGCTCTCCGGTTCGTTTATAAGCACCCTTTCGCACCGCTCCATTCTCGGCGCAAGGTTCGGTCTTTTTCTCATTCTCAAGTCAGATCACTCTCCGATAAAAATACACAGACACAATATCACAGTCCGAGGCAAACTTCAATCGATTTCGCTTTTTATGACAATTTTATAACGCCTTAGCGCAAATTACCGCCCAATTCGTCAAACTGCAGCTTGAAATGGGAAAAAAGTTGTGATATAATTTAACAATCATGAGAGGTACTATTCAGCAATACTAAGGAGTGAAATGAATGAAACGCGGTATAAAAGTTTCACACAATGTAATTCGCAGACTTCCGAGATATCTCAGAAAGCTTGACGAGCTCAACGAGGCAGGCGTCAGCCGCATATCCTCCGGTGAGTTGGGACGGCAGCTCGGTCTCACGCCGTCGCAGATACGTCAGGACTTCAGCTGCTTCGGTGAATTCGGTCAGCAGGGCTACGGCTATAAGGTCACGGCGTTGCGCACCGAGCTTGCAACCATACTCGGTATGGACAGAGGCTTCAAGGCGATACTTGTCGGCGTCGGCAATATAGGTCAGGCACTTGTCTGCAACTTCTCGTTCAGTCAGTGGGGCTTCGAGCTCATGGCGGCATTTGACGTTAAGCCCGAGCTTGTCAATAAGGAGCACGACGGTGTTATGGTCTATCATGTCGATACCCTGTCGGACTTCCTTGCGGAGAATCATGTCGACGTTGCGGTGCTTTGCGTTCCCAAGCAGCACGCCGTATCGACAACGGAGCTGCTCACGTCTCACGGGGTCAACGCAATTTGGAACTTCACCAATGTCGAGCTCACCGCGCCCGAGAGCCGCACGATAGTCGAGAATGTCCATTTCTCGGATTCTCTCCTCTCTTTGAGCTACTTCGTCGCTCAGGATATTGACGAAAAGGCTGCAAGAGCGGCAAGAATGAACAGACAGTAATTCGATATTTATCCAAAGGCGCAGCATCGCTGCGCCTTTTCCACTGTAAGGAGAAAACCATGTCAGACACCATAGCTGCGATATCGACGGGAAATCTCGTCTCCGCGATTGGAATACTGCGAATGAGCGGCGACCGCTGCATTGAGATAGTCGATCGCCTGTTTCGCCCGTACTCCGGCAAAAGAATGAAGGACAGTCGCGACAGGCTGCTTGTTTTCGGTGAGCTTTGCGACACCGACGGTCAGACGCTTGACATTTGCCTGTGCACGATAAGTCACGGTCCGAACAGCTACACCGGAGAGGATACGGCGGAGCTCCAGTGCCACGGCTCGCCGACGGTGCTCAGGGCAGCACTCGATGCGGTGTTTTCCCTCGGCGCAAGGCAGGCACTTCCCGGTGAGTTTACCAAGAGAGCGTTTTTAAACCGCAGAATGGATCTCAGCAGTGCCGAGGCCGTTGCGGATATAATCGACGCCGAAACGGCGGAAGCGGCAAAGAACGCCGCCGGTCAGCTTGCCGGCGCGATATCGCGCAAGATCGACAGGATATATTCCGCGCTTACGGATATAAGCTCACACTATCATGCGGTGCTCGATTATCCCGATGAGGACATTGAGGACTTTGAGCTTTCGGAATATAAGTCCGTGATTCAAAGCTCGCTTTCCGAGCTTTCCCGCCTGCACGACAGTTACGCCGGCGGCCGTATAATGCAGGGCGGCGTTCCCGCGGCGATAATCGGCAGACCCAATGCCGGCAAGAGCTCACTATTAAATCTCGTGTTGGGCTATGACCGTGCCATCGTCACCGACATCCCCGGAACCACGAGGGATACCATCGAGGAAAAGCTGCGCTTGGGCGGCGTTTTGCTGCGCCTGACGGATACAGCGGGCATCCGCGCATCCTCGGACGTCATTGAGCAAATGGGCGTTGAGCGAAGCAGAGCCGCCATGAAGAATGCGTCTCTTGTGCTGCTTGTTGTTGACGGCAGCACGGAGTTTACCGCCGAGGATGCGGAGCTTTTGCGCGAGGCGGAGGCTGCGGAAAAGGCGATAGTCGTTTTGTCGAAATCCGATTTGCCGACGGTTTGCACCCTGCCCGAAACGGAGCTTCCGACCGTCACGCTCTCGTCGGTAACGGGTGAGGGTCTGGACGCGCTTGAAGCGAAAATAAAGGAGCTGTTCCCGCTGCCGCAGGTGCCCGCGGGAGAGATACTCACGAACGCAAGACAAGCCGAAGCGGTCGCAAGAGCGACTGAGTCTTTAAAAGCCGCACTTGCGGCAACGGAAGTCGGAGAGACGCCCGACATCGTTTTGACCGAGACCGAGACCGCTATGCAGGCTCTCGGAGAGCTCACCGGCAAAACCGTGCGCGACGATGTGACCGACCGCATCTTCAGCCGCTTCTGTGTCGGGAAATAAACAAGAAAAAGCCATCAAATAAATTGTTGCTCGATTTTTGACGGGAGGTGCGGTATGGACGCGGAAAAACTAAGCCTCGGTGAATTTACCGAAAGACTTGCATCGAGCGCGCCGACACCCGGCGGAGGCGGTGCCGCGGCAATGTGTGCCGCGCTGTCGCTGTCGCTGTGCTCGATGGCGGCAAAGCTCACGGTCGGCAAGAAAAAATTTGCCGAATTTGAGGATGATCACCGCCGCATAATCGGTGACTGCGAAGCACTGCGCAAACGCTCATTGCGGCTCATTGATCTTGATGCGGAGCTTTTCGCACCGCTCTCGGAGCTTTACTCCGAGCCGAAGGATTCGGAAAACTACGCCGAACGTCTCAAAGAGGCGACGCTCAATGCGGCAAAGGCTCCGGCGGAGCTCCTCGGGCTTTGCGCCGAAGCCGCGCTTTTGCTTGAGGAAATGCGCGAAAAGTGCTCCGCACTGCTCCTGTCCGACATCGGCTGCGCCGCCGCACTGTGCAATGCCGCAGCCGCTTGCGCGGCAATGAACGTGTATGTCAATACGCGCACCCTCAAGGGTGATGCGACCGCCGACGGCATAAGTGAAAACACCGCGAAGCTTCTCTCGGAGATTTCCGAGAAAATGTCGAGGCTCACGGAGGATATAAGCGAAAGACTGAGAGGAAAATAATATGGCAATGCTTTTAAAGGGCGCGCCTGCCGCGTCCGCACTTGACGAAAAGACCGCCGCAAAAATCGCACAACTGAAGGAAAAAGGTGTCTTTCCCTGCCTTGCGATGCTTAAAGCAGGCGAGGATGCCGGTGCGGCGTCCTACGAAAAAGGTGCCGTGAAACGCTGCGCAAAGCTCGGCATCGAGGTCAAAAGCGTTGCGCTTCCGGAGACGGCAACGCAAACGGAGCTCGAGGCGGAAATAAAAAGGCTTAACGAGGATAAGACGGTGCACGGCATACTTATGTTCCGTCCGCTGCCGAAAAATTTCGATGAGGACGCAGCCTGTGCGCTCATACTTCCGTCAAAGGACGTCGACGGTGTGACCGCGGGCTCAAGTGCCGCAGTGTACTCCAGTACGGGCGACGGTTTTGCGCCCTGCACAGCCGAGTCCTGCCTTTTAATGCTGCGGCATTACGGCGTTGAGCTTGAGGGCAAAAACGCCGTCGTCGTCGGCAGAAGCCTCGTTATCGGCAGACCCGTTTCCATGCTGCTTATGAGAGAAAACGCCACCGTCACGGTCTGCCACAGCAGAACGAAAAACATGGCGGAGCTCATACGTCGTGCGGATATTGTCGTTGCGGCAATCGGTAAGGCGGAGGCTCTCGACGCCGACTGCTTCTCTGAGGGGCAGACGGTCATCGATGTGGGCATAAACTTCTCCGAGGAAAAGGGCAAGCTCGTTGGCGATGTCGATTTCGCCGCCGCGGAACCGACGGTCGCGGCGATAAGCCCCGTTCCGCTCGGTGTCGGCTCGATGACGACGGCGGTGCTTGCCGCCCATGTCGTCGCCGCCGCGGAAAAGCTAAGCTGAGGAGAGTTGAACCCTATCGCCTGTCAGCGACCCTTTTCGGTGCTTTT
>CAZWID010000054.1:0-7873 GCA_964634065.1 uncultured Oscillospiraceae bacterium
TGCCGGCAAGATTCTCATCAAGGATCTCAAGGAAAAGTTTGCAAAGAAATAATCACCGGAGGAATTATCCATGCATGAGCTTGGAACGGTTTTTTACGTAATCAAAGAGGTAGAAAAGCTTGTTGAGGAGCATAATCTTTCCGTCGTCGCCTCAGTCACTTTGGAAATCGGTGAGGTCAGCGGTATCATTCCCGAGTACATCGTCGACTGTTGGAACTGGGCGCGAAAAGAGACAAAATATCTCAAGGAGACGGAAATCAAGGTCGAAAATCTCGAAGCCGTGACCTACTGTGAGGACTGCAAAAAAACCTACTCCACCGTTAAATACGCAAAAATCTGTCCTTATTGCAACAGTGAGCACACTTATTTGCTCACCGGCAATGAGTACAACATCAAAGAAATAGAGGCTATGTAGTCTCTGCTTTGAGTTTTTTGAACCCTCGGCACTGTAAAGTGCCGAGGGTTTTCATTTGCCTGAAGTTTTTAGCAATTATCGGATAATACTCTTAATTGTGTCTATTTTTGATATTCATATGGATTTATTTGTACATTTATATATATTTATGGTATTAAAAGTTAAAAAACATACACGGTTTTTGTAAATTATTTAAATCTATACTTTTTTCAAAAATATGTATTGCTTTTTTCTCAGCACTGTGTTATGCTTGTAACAAGCTGTAAACAAATCTTAACTTTTTTAAGGAGATACACGATGAAAAAATCAGCTAAGCGACTTCTCACTTTGCTCATGGTTGCGGCTATGGTATTCGCACTCACCGCTCCTGCCATGGCTCAGAACGCAAGCGACTCCGACTATTCCGAGACCCCGTATACATACTCTGCGGGATCCTACGAATTCGGCAAGATCACTCATCCCGACAACGATGTTTCCACACCGGACGGCATTGTCGATTACACCGGCAACGGTAATGTCGCGGTGAGCGGGACCGTCGAAGGTGCCGACGGTCAGGGCGACCGCGGTCAAAGCTATTCGTGGTCGGCAATGGCATACGGCGATTACGTTTATGTCGGTACTTGCTATGCCGCAATGGGTCAGACTCTCTCCGCAATGGACACAATCATGGGTCACGACTTCGACGAAGAAGTAATGCGTGCGGAGCTTAACGCCATATTCAACGGAAGCTTTTTCTACGGTCAGGAGGACGGCGTTGACTCCAAGAGCGTATTTGTCAAGGTCAATGTCCACACCGGTGAAGTGACTTTGCTTATGTCAAAGTCTCTCAACGGCATTTCTCCCCAGTTCCGTAACGCTATCCAATACAAGGACAAGCTCTACTTCTGCGGCTCCGTCAACGACGGCAGAGGCGGTTTGCCCAGCATTTACGAAATCGACCCCAAGGATGACAGCTTCAAGTGCGTATATGAAGGTCTGTCCAACACCACCGAATTTTATCAGGCATATCAGAAGGGCATCTGCACCGGCATTCGCGGTATGGCAGTCTATGAGGACAAGCTCGTTATCAGCAATGTTGGTCTTGAGGGCGGCTACATACTCATTTCCGACGATCCCTCCAACGGCTTTACTAAGATCGCAACACAGCAGGATCTTTACGATTATCCGGCTATCCGCTACGTTGACAGCGTTTACGGCGGCGGCATCTGGGAGATCGTCGAGTACGAAGGCAGCCTCTATGTCGCAATGTGCACCGGTACTCCCGAGACCAGAGAAGGCGACAATATGCGCTCCTTTGCCATCGTCCGCGGCGATTGCAGCGGCGATTGGAGCGATCCTTCTGCCTGGACATGGACGCCCGTTATCGGTGACTTAAACGACGGTGCCCTCTACACCTTCGGTATCGATCCCGAGCGTACAAGAGCGGCAGCCTGCAATATGTGCATCTACGACGGTTATCTTTATATCGGTGAATACAATGATGAGGAGATTCCGCTTGAGGAGCTCATGTTCGATCAGGACTTCGGTTTCATGGCGCGCAATCTCGAACAGTCCGTCAATCTTTACCGCATGAGCATCGGCTCCGACGGTAAGGAAAAAATGGAGCTCGTTGTCGGTGAGCCCACCGAAATGTTCCCCGACGGCGGTATTCTCTGCAACGAATCCGGCTTCGGTGATTACGAAAATCAGTACTTCTGGCAGTCCAAGGTATTCGACGGCAAGCTGTTCCTCGGCACCTTCGATACCTCCTCCCTTTTGGAGCCTCTCGGTCAGTTTACAAACGGTGACCTTCTCAAGATGTCGCGTGACGAATGGGCAAGTCAGATAAATTATCTCCAGGTTCTTCTCAAGCTCCTTCTCTCTAACGGCACGGAAAGCGTATCGATCGACGATGCTTCCGAAGGCATCACTCTCACGGCTGAACAGCAAGCAGAGCTCGCAAATGCTTTGGAGGCAGACACCTATGAGGCTTCGACCTACAGTCTCGGCACCCTTTCCAAGCTCACCGAGCTCAATGCGCTGCTTGCTCAGCTTACCGATCTCGTTGAGACGAACGACATTGAAGGCTTCGTCGAGATATACGAAAAGGCTGTCAACATCTACAGCTCCATTACCGATAAGCTCCCCGAATCCCTCAAGAGCATCTATGATATGTTAGTTCGTGTTACCGAACTTGAGAACATGAAGGATCTCATCACCTGTCTCAAGACTCTGTCCACTGCAAAGAGAGGCTTTGGTCTTTACACCATCGAATCCAAGGACGGTCAGCTCACTCTCGAAACGCTCACAAGAGACGGCTTCGGTGATCCGTATAACCACGGTCTGCGTGCATTTGCCGTCAATGAGGAACAGGGTTGGATGGTCATCGGTACCGCAAACCCCTTCATGGGTACTCAGCTTTGGCGTACCGTTATTGACGTTGACAATAACACTTCCGAAGACAACACCGTTGAAAATCCCTTTACCGATATCGACAACATAAATTCCGACTTTAAAGCCTCGATTCTTTGGGCATTTGCCAATGGCATTACCAAAGGTATGACCGAAACCGCCTTTGTGCCCAACATGACCTGTGACCGCGCTCAGACCGTCACTCTGCTGTGGCGCGCTATGGGTTCCGAGAAGGTCGATATCGATGTTGACTTTGTCGATGTTAAACCCACCGATTACTACTACGACGCACTGTGTTGGGCATATGCAAACGGCATAACAAAGGGAACAGACGCAACTCACTTCTCCCCCAATGAGCCATGCACAAGAGGACAGGTAGTCACCTTCCTGTACCGTGCAAGCGGTGAGAACGCGGTCGCAGGCGGTGCGAGCTTCTCCGATGTGGGTAAGTATTCCTTCTGTGCAAGCTCCGTATCGTGGGCAGTCGAAAACGGCATCACTCTCGGCTACTATGACGGTACCTTCGCACCCAACGCACCGTGTACCCGTGCTCACATAGTCACCTTCCTGTACAGATACTTGACGGCATAAGAATCCTAAATACACAAAAAACATCGCATCCGAAAATACGGATGCGATGTTTTTTGCTTTATCGCTTTATCAGTCGCCGTATTCGCAGATGTAGGCGATCTTGCCGGTGTAGTATTTTGCGTACTTTTCGAGAGGATCCATGCGGCTGTCGTTATACAGCCATGTATCGTCGGACTGACGAACCATCATCACATAGTTTTCCTCGGCTCCGTCATAGCTGTCCTTGAGTGAAGGCTCACCCTGCTGCCAGAAGTAGAGGTCAACGTCCTGTCCGCTCGTCCATGTCATAAGTCCTGCGGGGTCACGGTAGCAGCCTATCCAAACGTACTTGACATTGTAGTCACGCAGCATGGCACATACCGTATCGTATTCCTCTTGACTGTTTATAGTCACAAGGTGACCGCCCTTTTCGACACAGGCAAGCTCTGCTTCGTCCCAACTTAGGTCTCCGATTATAATCTCGTAACCGTGCTTAACGGGTTCGGTGCTCGGTTCGGCTGACGGAGTGGGTTCATCGGAAGGCTCGGCACTCGGCGTCACCGTCGGTGTCGGTGCAATACTTTCTGTGGGTTCGGGCTGTTCGGTGAAGGGCAGCTTATCCCAAAACAGATACAGACCCAATGCCGCTATCGCAACGATGAGCAGGACGATCGCAACGGACTTGCCGCTGCCGCTTTTCTTTTTGCTCTTTTTCTTCTTATGCTTGGGCTTTTTCTTACCCTTTGCATTTTTTGCGGCAGACTTTTTCGCAGCGTCCTGTGCGGGTTTCTTTTTCTTTACGGGCTTTTTAGGCTCCGCTTTCTTTGCTTCCGGCTTCTCGGGCTCGGGCAAGTGTGTCTCCGTGGTCTTCTCGCTTTCGCCCATTTCGCGGATGGCAGCCAATGCAGACAGTGCCGCAGGTGATGGCTCGTACACCGTTTCGTCATTTTCGACGTTCTCCGGTTCCTCGACGGGTATCGGTTCTTCAACGGGCGCGGGCTCTTCGGCGGTTTCGGGCTCCTCAACAGGAGCGGGCTCTTCGGCGGTTTCGGGCTCCTCAACAGGAGCGGGTTCTTCGACGGTTTCGGACTCCTCAACAGGAGCGGGCTCTTCGACGGTTTCGGGCTCCTCAACGGTTTCCGTTTCCTCTATCGGTGGCGGTTCTTCGATGTCGTCTTCGATGAGCGACGTATGTATTATGTCAACCATAATGCGCTCTATGACACTTAGCTCATCTACACTCTTTCCGAACACCTCTTTCGCGGTTCCGCTCACATCAACGGGTACTGCCTCGAGATATTCCCTGAGTGCCGCCGAGAGCTCCGATGCATCGAAATAACGCTCCATTTCCTTAAATGCCGTCGCTTTTTCGATTATTGCCTTGAACTTTTTTCCTGCTCCCCACGGTGCTTCTATCTTTTCACCGTTCATTCTTGTCTTGAGAGCGTTTGCCCTACTGTCGGGAAGCTCATCGGCATCTACGGGCACGAAAGGTAGTCTGCCGCCGTTTGCGCCGAAGTAGAGCATCAGGCCTATCGAATAAACGTCGGAGCGCACACTTCCCTTTCCGTTCCAGAAAAGCTCGGGTGCAAGATACTCAAGCTCCGCCTTAGTCCACTCCGTACCTTCCTTTGCGGCAGCGGGACCCAAAACGGCAATGTCATCGCAAAGCATGATGTTATCCGGTCGGATACCGCCTCTGAAATTGCCGTCCGATTCCGTCGACAGAGCTTTGCAGACCTTAATCGCAAAATCAATCAGCTCCCCCCTTTTCAAGTCGGCAAGCTTATCTCCTATTGCCGCCTCTGGGGAAAATGTGGGATTTTCGTTCATCTTTATCCCTCCATAATTACGGATGTTAACATAATACCACGGCAAAAGCCATAAGTCAAATATGAATACATCTTTTATTTTAAGAAAAATTGTGATATTATAAGTAGAAACCATCACGGAGGTGTGTCATGAAAAACGGTCATGAGTGTTATATTATTGCCGCAGGTGACTTTTTCGGTCTGAATGATCAACCGGACGACAGCGACTATGTCATCGCCGCCGATGCCGGCTACGAATACTGCCGCAAAAACGGTATCATTCCCGATCTCATACTCGGTGATTTCGACTCTCTCGGTGAGGTTCCCGAGTATCCGAATGTATTTCGTTTGCCGGTTGAAAAGGACGACACCGATACGGTATATGCCGCGAAATTAGGTCTTGAGAAGGGCTACCGCCGCTTTTTTATCTACGGTGCACTCGGCGGCAAACGCAGTGACCACAGCATTGCGAATATGCAGCTTCTTTTGTACCTTGCAAAGCGTAAGGCTCGCGGTTGGCTGTTCGGTGAAAACTGCGTATGGACGGCAATCGCAAACGACTCCGTGAAGCTTTTCGGTAAAGGCGACGTATCCGTCTTTTCCTTTGACAGTGATGCAAAAGGCGTTGAGCTTAAAGGACTCAAATATGAGCTGAGTAATGCCGTTTTGAGCTCCGATTACCCCATTGGTGTCAGCAATTCCCTTCAAGGCGGTGAGGCGGAGATATCCGTTTCCGATGGCTGTCTTTTGATAATGTACGATTCGAATATAGGAGAAACAGAGTGATAAAGTACGATGCGGGCGAATGTGATGTCGCCGTCATAGGTGCGGGTCATGCCGGTATCGAAGCTTCCCTTGCGGCAGCTCGTCTCGGCATGAAAACAATATGTTTTACCGTCAATCTCGACAGTGTGGGCAATATGCCCTGTAATCCCGCGATAGGCGGTACGGGCAAGGGTCATCTTGTCCGTGAGCTTGATGCTCTCGGCGGTGAGATGGGCAAGGCTGCCGATAAAGCGTGTATTCAATACCGTATGCTCAACAAGGGTAAGGGCAAGGCGGTTTATTCCCTACGTGCACAAGCCGACAGACGGCGGTATCAGGAGGTCATGAAGCAGACCCTCGAGACGCAGGAAAACCTGCTGACAAAGCAGGCTGAGGTCGTTGAGATCGGCACCGAAAACGCTGCGGTTGTATCGGTCACCACCCATACCGGAGCGGTATATCGCTGCCGTGCCGTTATAATCGCAAGCGGAACATATTTAAACGGCAGAACGATAGTCGGTGAGGTACTGCGTGATTCCGGTCCCGACGGTCTTGCAGCGGCAACGATGCTATCCGATTCTCTTGCCGCAATGGGACTGAGACTTCGCAGATTTAAAACCGGTACTCCGCCGAGAGTCAACGCAAGAAGCGTCGATTTCTCGAAGATGGAGCTTCAGGCAGGTGACCTCGAAACGGAGGGCTTTTCGTTTGAAACGGAAGCTCCGCCGGAGAATAAAGCCGTTTGCTATCTTACCTACACAAACGAAAAAACGCATGAGATAATACGCCAAAACCTTGACCGCAGCCCGATATACTCCGGTGTTATCGAAGGAGTGGGTCCACGATACTGTCCGAGTATCGAGACGAAAATCATGACCTTTAAGGATAAGCCACGTCATCAGCTTTTCATTGAGCCCATGGGACTTAACACCGAGGAGCTTTATATTCAAGGTCTGTCCTCCTCTTTACCTGAGGAGGTGCAGCTTAAAATGCTTCACTCCATTGCGGGACTCGAAAACGCCGAAATGACTCGCTGCGCCTATGCCATTGAGTACGATTGCATAGACCCCACCGAGCTCTACCCCACACTTGAAGCGAAAAAGGTGTCGGGGCTCTACGGTGCGGGGCAGTTCAACGGCTCCTCCGGCTATGAGGAAGCCGCCGTACAGGGCTTTGTCGCCGGTGTCAATGCAGCAAGAAAAATACGCGGTGAGACCGCATTTATCTTAAAACGCTCCGACGGCTATATCGGTACTCTTATAGATGATCTTGTCACCAAGGGGACCAATGAGCCCTACAGAATGATGACCTCTCGCAGTGAATACAGGCTGCTGCACCGTCAGGACAATGCGGATGAAAGGCTTTCCGAGATCGGAAGAAGCATAGGTCTTGTCTCGGAGGACAGGCTATGCCGTGTGAAGGCAAAGTATGCCGCGGTAGCCGACGAGATTAAGAGGCTTGAGTCAACTCATCTTGCACCGAGTGCGGAGCTTAATGAGCTGTTGCTCGCTAAGGGCAGTGCGAAGGTATCAAGCGGTGTATCGCTTGCGGAACTTATTCGCAGACCCGAGCTCGGGTATGCGGAGCTCATAGCTCTCGACAAAGCGCGTCCTCCGCTTTCAAAGGCGATATGTGAACAGGTCGAGATAAGACTCAAATACGACGGATACATAAAGCGACAGCTAAAACAGGTCGAAGAATTTACACGTTTGGAAAATCGACTTTTGCCCGATGATATAGATTACGATGCCATCGAAGGGCTTCGTCTCGAAGCAAGAGAAAAGCTCAAGGCGATACGTCCTAAATCCTTCGGTCAGGCAGGGCGCATATCGGGTGTCTCCCCTGCCGACATCGGCGTTTTGATGATAAGCATCGGAGGAGGTACTAACAAATGAAAGTTGTTCTCGGTTTTTCCGGTGGT
>CAZWID010000055.1:0-7741 GCA_964634065.1 uncultured Oscillospiraceae bacterium
CGGCATCCTGCTCCCAAAGCAGGCGCGCTACCAACTGCGCTACACCCGGTTATTCGATTTTTGCGATGTAAGACGCATCGCCCGATCATTATAACCCATATTTCCGCCGACTTCAAGTTTTTTGCGCTTTTTGATACTTGCCAAAGAATTTTCCTTACCCGAAATATGGCTCCGTTTTCTCCGTCTATTATAGATAGGACGGCTTGAGACCGACCGTCTGCCACACAAAATCAACATAAGACTGTTTCCAAAGCGTCGGATTGCCGAACGCGGCACTTCGACTTTCGGTCTCGAAAAACCTCTTTTGAAAGGAAACCTGCCATGCATTTTGTAGGATTTATCCTCGAGCACACCGCCAAAATACTCGATTGGACAAATGACGATTACGAAGCCTCCATACTCAGACAAATCGCCGCCTACTTTAACGGGCTGTAATTTTCAAAGATTTTTCCCGCCGAACATTTTTCCGATGTTCGGCGGTTTTTTATGTCTCAATGAGCCGCTTAAACGACCCTATGATATCGTCGTTTATCTCACCCGTGAGGGCCTTGTTATAAT
This sequence comes from uncultured Oscillospiraceae bacterium, assembly GCA_964634065.1. Classification (GTDB taxonomy): domain Bacteria; phylum Bacillota; class Clostridia; order Oscillospirales; family Oscillospiraceae; genus F23-B02. The sequence continues at coordinate 559 of CAZWID010000055.1, forward strand.
TGCAAATGAAGGTGCCGGAGATGAGTATCATCATCGCCTCCGCTTCCTTTTTGCCGACCTCAGGACCGTATATTTTCACAAGGCAAGCCTCCATGACCCGACGCCACTGCGCAAACTCACCCATGACAAGATCCTCGACACGCTTATTATAGTGCGCTAAAACATAGGTCTGCGTCGTCGCATTGGGACGCTCCTCACCGACCTTGCCGTTTGCGACGTATGCCATGAAGTCGTTCATGTATGCAAGATTCGAGTCATAGTCCTTTCGGTCGTGTCCTTTAAACCACTCAATGCATTTTTCACTCATGAACTCTCTCGTGTAGCGAACATAGCTGACTATGAGGTCTTCCTTGTTCTCAAAGTAGTTCAGCAGCTTCGGATGCGACATATTCGCCTCCGCTGCGATGTCACGAAGTGAGATGTTCATGATGGGCTTTTTGTCGATGCAGCGTTGGAACGCCATCAAAATTTCCATTCTGACTGCATTTTTATCAACGATTAGCGGCATTTTTGTCTCCTTTGCTATTTACAATCGGGTTGCGGCGTGATAATATTTTACCAATCGGTAAATAAAAATCAAGCCATACAAGGTGATAATATGGAAAAAAGCTTTGATATAAAAATTCATGTGCTGCACTGTGGCAGCATTTCGGTCTCTCCGGTCGTGCCGAAGGGAGAGCTCAGTCTTTTCGGCGCACTCTCCGGCGTGAAAATGCAGGACAGCCGCAGGGTGACGCTTCCCGTCTCATGTTATCTCATAGAGCATCCGAAGGGAAGGCTGCTTGTTGACACCGGCATAAGCCGCGACATGAGCCCCGACGGTGTGTTTGACAGGGAGGCGGCAAACAGACTCATATATCCCTACCTGACGGATTATTTCCGACCCGCTGTCGAAAAGGGCTGCACGGCAGTTGAAAAGCTTGCGGCGATGGGGCTTTCGCCTGAGGACATCGACACGGTTATGCTCACGCACTTTGACCCCGACCACACTGCGGGATTGCGCTCCTTAAAGGGCGCAAAGCACATCCTTGTTCCGCAGGAGGAATACTTCTGGAGCTGTCGCACGGTATACCGTTACCGTGAGCCGTGGAAGCTTTGGATCGATGAGGGTATCGAGTGCTTTTGGTTCAAGGGCACGGGAGTCGGTCCCAACTGGTGGTCGTATGATTTCTTCGGTGACGGAACCGTTACCTTCGTGCATCTGCCGGGTCACACAACGGGGCACACCGGTGTAAAGATAGAGAACAACGGAAAATTCGTCATTCTCGCCGCCGATGCCTGCTACAATACCGAGAACGTCGAAAGTCTCACGGTGCCCGGTTTCGGCTTCAGCTACAAGAGCATGAAGAAGTCGCTGCAATGGCTGAAGAAGGAGTCGGAAAAGCCGAATTGCCTCGGTATCATCGCAAATCACGACCCCACTGTCGGTGAAAAAACGATAGTGCTGTGATCATTATAATACTACGGATGACAGATGCCAAGTCTGATATAGTCTCAAAAGCCTCTTTTGCCAAAAGACAAAAGAGGCTTTTTGATTTTGGCGGATAGGGTGGGATTCGAACCCACGAGCCGCTTGCGCGACTACCTGATTTCGAGTCAGGGCCGTTATGACCACTTCGATACCTATCCTTATATATTTTGCCGCGCTCCCGTTACGGTACCGCGGGACAAAACGCATTACTCCGTCAAATCGTCGAAATCATAGCCGTCATCAACGTCCATGCTCATTTCTCCGACGCGCATACGACGCTTGATCTTGAGCTCCTCGACCTTCTGGTGAATAAGCTCCTTGACCTCGAAGGGCTGCTTCACGTTCTTGACCAAAAGCACCGGCGTCGTCTTATCGGTGGAGGTGATGGTTATCGAGCCGACACCGAATATCCTCTGCCATAGAGTCTGACTTGCACTGAGGTCACGGATACGGTAAAGTATGATTTCCTCCTGACGAACATTCAGGAAACCTTTGCGAAGGAAAAATCGATCCTCACTGAGAGAGTATCTTGTGAAAGTTATGGGCATACCGAGAAATCTCTTTCTGTCGCTCCACAATTCTTTAATCTTCGATGCGAGCTTTGCCAATTGCCTCAACTCCTTATAAGATTTGTCCGAATGTTACCGTACTTGTTATTGTAACTAATAGCGTGTAAAAAATCAAGTCCTTTTTCACAAACGGCGGGACAAGCTTTTTCGCTTGAAAAATATTGAAGTCTCGGCTCCCGTTTGCTTGACATGATCCGCATTTCGCGTATATAATATCCATATTGAGAAATTTGTTGAAAACGGAGGAATGTATAAATGTATTGCGGCAAATGCGGAAGCAGCATACCCGATGAGGCGCAGTTTTGCCCCATCTGCGGCAAAGTGGCAGTGAGCGCACCGAATGCGGCAAAGGTCAAAAAGCCGAAGAAAAAGCTCATCATAGGACTTGCGATAGCGGCAGCCGTCGTTGTCGTGGCGGTCGTTCTGGCTCTGATACTTATTCCGAGAGGACCCGAGAAAATGCTTGTCGACTTCGGTCTTGCTCTGTATGAGGGCGATTTCGAGGAAGCATGGGATGCGGCGAACTTCGACAAGCTGTATGAGGTGCTTGACGAAGCCGGTTATCTGACGGACGAATATTATATCGGACGAGGACTTGAGCGGATTTGCGACACGAGTCATTACGACCGTGATGACGTATACGAGGCATTCTACGATTGCTTTTACAACGGCTACCGCTATCGCTTCGAAGGTTACGACGAGGTTTACGACGAGGTTCAGGATGAAGCCGAGGACTACTTCGGTGACGATTGGGAATATGATTACGAGATAACCGGAACCGAGGAAATGAGCGACAAGGAGCTTCGCGAATGGACAGATATCATAGAGGGACCTGACGGTGACTTTGACGTCTCCGAGGGCGCGGTTGTAAAGGCGAAGATCACCATCTCCGGAGAGTACGAGGAGGAGACTGTCAAACTGAAATTCTACGCTCTAAAGATTGACGGTGAATGGATTCCCGTTGCACTCGGCATTAAGGAGCACGGATATTGGAATTACATAAGCATTACCAATTACGTTTGGGAGTATTGGTAATAAAGCATTAAGCATAAAAAGTCAAACCGCAGCGGCAAAAACGCCGCTGCGGTTTGACTTTTTATGCCGAAGGCTCGCACCTTCACCTTCCGTTTAATTCTTTAAGCTCCGATTCCGTTTTGTCCGCAAGGTCTATGAGCTCTTTTGCGCGCACATAGAGAAGCTCACCTGCGGGAGTGAGCCCGTGAACTGCGTTGTCGCGGCAAAAAAGCTCCAGACCGAGCTCCGCCTCAAGCGACGATATCCTGCGGCTTATCGTCGAATGGCTGAGATAGAGCCTGTGCGCCGCTTCGGTGAAGCTTTGCGTCTCCGCTACGGCAAGGAAAACTCTAAGCTGATCCAGCTCCATACTCAGTAATTGAAGGTGTGCGGCATAAGCTCACGCAGCCTGTGACTGACGTAGCGTCCGCCTGCCTTTGCGCAAAGCACCTCCATGTCGCCGCGCCTGTCAAATTCGGACAGAAACTGTCTGCATGAGCCGCAGGGCATACAATAATTCTCGCTCTCGGCATAGATGGCTATGCGCAAAAACTCCGTGTAGCCCTCACTCACCGCCTTGACGCAGGCTGTACGCTCGGCGCATATCGTGTCGCCCAGAGCACTGTTTTCGATGTTGCAGCCGGTGAACACCACTCCGCCCTTACACTCAAGTGCCGCACCGACGGCGAATTTGGAATAGGGGGAATAGGATCTTTCCGACGCCTTTTTCGCAACGGTCAGAAGTTCAATATCGGTCATCGTCTCATTCTCCTCCGATTATATTTTTAAGTCAGATTGACAGTCCAGTGGATTATATCGTAAAACGGATTGTTTTCGCAGGCTCTTACGCCTTCGATGACGCTTCGGTGGCTTATAAACTGATGCTTTTCATAGCACAGCGGGACTATGTACGCCGTTGTTGCGATGACGTTGCACATATTGACACAGGCATCATTCCTGCCGCTTTCGTCCGATTGCAGATAGGTCGCTATCGCCTGCTCGATGCGTTGATCCGAAATGTTCGCGTAATTCAGCGATGCGTCCTTTAACAGCAGCTTCGACGGGTCGCCGTCGGAATTCATACGCACCTCGGCATAATACATATCGTAGTTGCCGCTTTCGATGGCGGAAACGTACTCGTCCCACGGCAGCTCACTGACATTCACCTTTATGCCGACCTTCTCCATGTCGGAGGCGAAACGCCGCGCCATATTGACCTTGATGCTGCTTGCGTTGCAAACCACGAAATCTATATCGGTTCTTATGAGCGTCGAGCCGTTGCGAAGCTCGAGATACCCGTCACCGTCGAAGTCCTCGAGACCGAGGTTGTTCAGCACGTTTTTGACGGAGTCGAGGCTGTAGTTAAACTCCTTTGCCGCCGTTTTACTGTACCACGAGACGGCGGGATTCACGACAAAGGGCGTTGCGACCGCGTATCCGCTCATCTGTTCGACAAGATAATCTCTGTCAAAGGCGTAGTTCATCGCAAAGCGCATCGCCTCATACGAAAATACACCGGAGTTGGGATTCAGTCCGATATAGTGCATATTTGTCGTGTTGAAGGCGCGTATCTCGTTTGCACTGCCGTAGCCGAGATTGGTAGTCGCGGTGGGGTCGTTGACAACGACGTCGATATATGAGTCCTGAAAGGCGGTCAGCGTATCGTCGATACCGCTGTATTCCTTGAGGTAGACGGTTTTCATCGGCAGGGCACGGTAGTCGGGGAAATACTCCGATGCATTGAGGGACAGGTGATCCTCCGCATAGGCGTAGGGACCGGAGCCCACGGGGTAGGCTTCGGTGTAGGTGCCGTTTTTGATAACGGGGATGGTCAGCAGCATGGGGAACATCATGTTCTTTTTCGACAGACTGACAACAACGGTCTCACTGTCGGCGGCGGATACGCCGAGAACATAGCTCATGCGGTTTTTAAAGCGGTCGGAGTTTCTTGCACACTGGATGGAGTAGGCGACATCGGAGGCGGTAAGCTCCGTGCCGTCGTGAAATTTCCTGTCGGTAACTATCTTGAACCGCCAAGTCTGACCGCCGTCGGAGGTGGAGTACTCGGTGATAATGTTGTAATGTATCTCGAAGTTGTTGTCCAGCTCGAGCATATTGTCATACACCAAAGCGCAGACAAGCTGATTGTTGGTATTCGTCGCAATCAGCGGATTCATGCTGTATTTGCTGCTGTAGTTGAGGGAGAATACGTCGTCCGCCGCGGCGGTCTGACCGAGGTCTTTTCCGGGACTTTTACCGTCGACGTAATCATCACCCTGCTGCACCTCACTGTCGCAGGCGGTCGCGCCGAAGGCGATAAGCAGGGCACAGATAAGAGATAAAATTCTTTTGAGCTTCGTTTTCATGTTTATTCCTCACGGGAGAATTATCATTGCCGCCTGTGTTCCGCGAATACCGTTCGTCGCTCTGTGTGACCAGTATTTTTCGCTTTCGCACATCGTACATTCGTCGGAAACGTCTATGTTTTCGGGAGAGAGACCGAGTGAGATGAGGCGACGGCGGTTCGCGCCCTTGAGATCGACTCTGTATTTGCCGCCGTCCTTCGGAAATATGAGACCGTCGGTATCGCCGCCGAGATATCGCGCCACCGCCTCGGGAACGTCTCCGTCCGTTTCGAAGCAGCAGGCACCGATGCTTTCACCGACAGCGGCGCAGATGCGCTCTCTTTTTGCGCCGAGTGCGCACATTTTTTCGACCGCGACGGAGAGAATGTCACCGACGGAGCTTCTCCAACCGCAGTGCACCGCGGCGGCAACGTGAGCGTCAAAGTCCTCAAGCAAAACGGGGACGCAGTCGGCTATAAATATCATGAGCGGGAGCTTTGACTCCGCCGTCACAAGACCGTCGGCATCGTAGGGCACCTTTGTGCCCACCGTGTGACGGTCGGAGGTCGAAGCGTTTCTGACCTCGACACCGTGCACCTGTCTCGTTATCACAAAACCGTCGGTGTCGGTACCCATAAGCTCGGCGGCACGGCGAATATTTTCGCGAACACACTCTATATTGTCGCCTCGGTTTTCACTGAGGTTCCACGATTCGTAAACGCCGGTACTCACGCCACCGTATCTGGTGGTGAACATATGCTTGCTTCGAAGGAGGGTGCTCGTCATGAACACCTCATCCCCGACCTTGTTTTCGATAAATGCCATGGCTCACTCGTTCCTGCCGCAGCATTCCTTGTATTTAAGTCTGCGGCTGCCGTCGGGCTTCATTTTTCCGCAGGGGCATGGATCGTTGCGACCTGGCTTTGCCACCTTGCGGACGGGCTTTTTCTTGACCGGCTCACCGCCTACGTTGGCTGTGGAGGTCTTTGCGACCGCCTTACGCCGGATGGGAGCCTCCTTGCGGATACGGACGGTGAACACACGGCGAACGGTTTCCTCGCGGATGCCGTTGACCATTGCCTCGAACATATCGAAGCCTTCTTTTTTGTATGCGTCGATGGGCTTTACGTTGCCGTAGCCGCGGAGACCGATGCCGCGCTTGAGCTCCGCCATTGCGTCGATATGATCCATCCAATATTCGTCGACGACTCGGAGCATGACGACACGCTCAAGCTCACGCATGAGCGGAACTCCGTTGGGGTCGAGTCCGAAGTCCGCCTCTCTTTCGTCGTACACGCGCACGGCGATATCGTATATAGCATCGGTGAGCTTGTCGGCGGTGATTCTGCCGGAGAAGCTCTCCTGTGTGAGCTCGCCCTTACGCAAAAACAGCTTTTCAAAGGGGGCAACGGTTTCGGCAAAGTGTTCTTCGTTTTCGACATTGCCGCCGTGCAGACCGTCGTTCACCGTACCTGCGATGAACTCGCGAATCATGCCCTTTATGTGCTCCTTGAGATCCTCTCCGTCAAGCACCTTGCGACGTTCGTCGTATATGATATTGCGCTGCTGATTCATAACGTCGTCGTATTCGAGAACGCTCTTACGGGTCTGGAAGTTGCGGCTTTCGACGGTCTTTTGCGCCTGCTCTATCGCACCCGACAGCATCTTATGGTCAAGCGGCGTATCCTCGTCAACTCCGAGAGTCTCCATCATGCCCATGACGCGTTCGGAGCCGAAAAGACGCATAACATCGTCGGTCATCGCAAGGAAGAAGCGGCTTTCGC
>CAZWID010000056.1:0-7689 GCA_964634065.1 uncultured Oscillospiraceae bacterium
ACCTTCTCATTACGAGTGAGATGCTCTGCCATTGAGCCACACCAGCAATACCGAGAATGTATTTTACCATATTCGCTCATCAAAGTCAATCACGATTTTTAATTACATTTCGTATAATTATCACGGAAATGCTTTAAAAAGTTCAATGATTTTAAAAAACATCCTCGAAAAATGTCGTTGAAATTCAAGGCTTTTTTCAACTTGAAACGCTCCCGAATCGGTTTGCATAATGTTGAGAGATAATAATTAACCAAATAGTTATCAACATTTTCAACAGACTTTTCAACACCCGATTTTTTCTGTATTATCAAGGCATCGGACGATAAATACCGTTAAATTACAATCCGTCAAATCACATTTGGATACAAAACGGTAACAAATTTCTGTTTACATAACGCCCATAGTTCTCATCGAAACATAGTCATTACCGGATACTATTATGTGGTCAAGCATCTTGATATCCACAAGGAACAGTGCTTCTCTGAGCTTTGATGTAAAATGTTCGTCGGAATCCGAAGCTCTGAGGTCGGAATTGGGATGATTGTGCGCAACGATTACCGCGACGGCTCGAAGCTTCAGGCAGGCTTCGACAACGGTTCTCACCTTAAGCTCGACGGCATTGACAACACCTCTGCTTAGCTCTCTGGTGCATATGACGTTATGCTTTGCATCGAGAAACATGATATAAGCCACCTCATTGCTCTCATACGCAAACTTTGACACAAAGTACATGGCAGCGTCGTCGCCGCAGGAAATATGCTTTCCAGGAGGCGTTTTTCTTTCCATGTACCGTCTGCTTATCTGCGGTATAAGGCTCAGCAGCATTGCCGTATTCTCACCTATTCCGTCTATGTGCAGCAGCTCATCAAAATCAGCCTCCATGATGGCTGTGAGAGAACCGAAGCGTTCCATAAGCATATGTGCAAGCTCGTTTGTATCCCTTCGCGGAACGGCATAAAACAGCAGAAACTCCAATGCGTTAATATCACTGAAGCCTTGAAGTCCCGTTTCCTTGAAGCGTTCCTTAACTCTCTGTCTGTGTCCGTCATGTACGCCCATAATCAAATCTCCATATTCGCATATGCATTCAGGTCGGTGCCGGCAATATTGCCTTCGAGATATTCAAAGTATGCCTGACTGCCTATCATTGCACCGTTGTCACCGCAAAGGCTGAGCGGCGGAACATATAAGGTGCAGCCTTCTTTCTCCGCTGCTACTTTAAAGTCGCTTCTTATGCGGGAGTTTGCGGCTACGCCTCCGGCTATTGCGATCTTTTTATAGCCGAGTTCCCTTGCGGCAGCCATCGTTCTCGGTACAAGGGCATCACTCACCGCTGCGGTGAAGGATGCGGCAAGAGAGGATCTGTCAAGCTCCTCGCCTTTTTGTTCTGCATTGTGTACCAAGTTTATAACCGCTGTTTTAAGACCGGAAAAGCTCATGTCGTAAGGACTTCCTTCGATATGCGTCCTCGGCAATTTGTACTTCTTATCGTCTCCGCCCTGTGACAGCTTATCGATATGCTTTCCGCCGGGATACGGAAGTCCGAGCACTCTTGCCGTTTTGTCAAAGCACTCTCCTGCGGCATCGTCTCTCGTCGCTCCGATGATGTGCATATCAGTGTAGGTTCTCACGTCGATTATAAGTGTGTTGCCGCCGGATATAGCAAGACATAAAAAAGGCGGTTCAAGCTCAGGATAAGCAATATAGTTTGCGGCAACGTGACCTTTTATATGGTGCACCGGAATAAGCGGTACTCCGAGTGCGAAGGCAACGGACTTTGCGAAGTTAAGCCCAACAAGCACCGTCCCTATGAGCCCCGGTGCATATGTCGCACCTACTGCGTCAATGTCGCTCATCTTTATTCCGGCAGATTCGACTGCTCTTTCGGCTAAGCGCGATATGACCTCGACATGGCTCCTTGAAGCAATCTCGGGCACTACACCTCCGTAAACGGCGTGAAGATCCGCCTGAGAGAATATTTGGTCTGTGAGCACCTTCCTGCCGTTTTCGACGACCGCTACCGCAGTCTCGTCGCAGGAGGATTCAAATGACAGTATTTTCATCTTCATTCCTCATTTCAGATACAGAGTCATAAGTATAGCATCTTCCTTAGGAAATGCGTAATAGTTTTTTCGGAGTCCGACATCGACGAAACCGCAGCCCGAATAGAGCTTTCTTGCCGCGGTATTGCTTTCTCTGACCTCAAGGGTGACAAAAGCAAGCCCTCTGTTCTCCGCTCTTTGCATGAGCTTTGCTATCAGTGCCTTCGCGACACCGTTTCCGCGTGCCGTCGGTGATACGGCGACGTTGGAAATATAGCCTTCGTCAAGCACGGACATGAGTCCGATGTAGCCCATGACATTGCTCTGCCCGTCAAGTGCCACAAGGAAATCGTGGTTGTCGTCACCGAGCTGTGAGCGTATTTGCTCCGCTGTCCACGGCACGGAAAAGCACAGTTTCTCGAGCTTTTCTATCTCACCGACGTGACAAGCTTTTGCATCGCATATCTTAAAGTCCATCTTCCCGCTCCTGATTAAGCTCGTCGATCACCGCAAGCACCTCATCAAGCACGGTATTCATACACTTTTTCCAGCCGAACGGCAATGTCGGTGCTTCGATATCGTACTCGGCAAGGCACATTATCCGTTCGTCAAGCTCCTGATACAGCTTCGACAGTTCGTCGGACTGACGAACACTCATGCAAAGCACGACATCGTACTCCGCGATAAGCTCCCTTGTGACAGCGGTAGGAATATGCTTTGCCACAGTCTCCGGTGCCCCCGCTTTGAGTGCTCTGCGCTCTATTGCCGCTCCCGCAACGATGCCCGCCGATGACGCCTTTATATCCGCAAGAGAGCTGCCTTTGTATTCTTCGAAAAATGCAGCGGCTGCGGGAGCAAGAGCGCAGTCATCATCGCAGACAAACAGAATGCTGCGGACATCGATATCACCGAAGCCGCAAAGCTGACTTTGCCTTTCATCCCAACGCTCCAAGCTTCTGTCCCCTGCCATATTTTCGATGTGGTGAGTCAGCTCGTGATGCAGCGTCTTCTTGAGGCGTTTTACGAAAAGTTCATCGTCGGTCTCTCCGTAAAGCTTGACAAATGAGCCGTAGTATATCTCGATATACCGTCCCATGCCGTTTACGAAGTAGGTGCCGAGTGTATATCTTCCGTCCTCTGCGGTTTTTTCATCCTCTATCAGATTTACTCCGCCGTTTAAGTCTTTGAATATTTCCTCGGGAAGCTCATCCGTAAGTTCATCCAAAGCGTATCCCGCTTGTTCAAAATCCATCATCAGTGTGCCTCCGCCCAACTATGTCCCATTGATGCCTCGACGGTAAGAGGAACCGCAAGCTGTGCCACATTTTCCATTTCTTCCTTCAATATCAAGGCTACGCGCTCTGCCTCATCCTCCGGACATTCGCATATAAGCTCGTCATGCACCTGCAATATGAGTCTTGATTGCAAGCCCTCTGCTTTAAGCCTGTCATAAACGTGCACCATGGCAAGCTTTATAATATCGGCTGCGGTGCCCTGTATGGGCATATTGAGTGCAACTCTTTCACCGAACGACCTTGTGTTGAAATTCGATGAGCCAAGCTCGGGCAGCTCACGGCGACGCTTATACACAGTGGAGACATAACCGTCCGCCTTTGCTTTCTCGACTATATCCTTCATGTAGCGGCGTACGCCGGAATAGTTTTCGAGATACGCATCCATATATTCTTTGGCTTCGTAGGGAAATACCCCTATATCCTGCGCAAGAGACCATGCCGAAATACCGTATACGATGCCGAAATTGACCGCTTTCGCTCTGCTTCGTAGCATCGGCGTTACCTCCGACAGCGGTATGCCGAACACTTGAGCGGCAGTTGCCCTGTGGATATCCTCACCGCTAAGGAAAGCTTCCTTCATATGCTCGTCTCCGGAGATGTGAGCAAGCAAGCGAAGTTCAATCTGACTGTAGTCCGCATCGACAAGCGTCATTCCCTGCGGCGCGATAAACATTTTTCTTATGCTCGCGCCGAGCTCGCGACGCACCGGAATGTTTTGCAGGTTCGGTTCGGTGCTCGACAGCCTTCCCGTTGCGGTGACGGTCATTTGGAAGTTTGTGTGTATCCTCCCGTCGGAGGATATCAGCTTCAAAAGTCCGTCTGCATAGGTGGATTTCAGTTTTGTGAGCATACGGTAGTCGAGAATCATGTCGATTATCGGGTGCTTATCTCTCAGCTTTTCAAGCACATCTACGTTCGTGCTCCAACCCGTTTTCGTCTTTTTTCCCGCAGGCAAACCGAGCTTCACGAACAGCACCTCTCCGAGCTGCTTCGGTGAATTTATATTAAACTCACCGTCTGCCGCTGCCCATATATCGCTTTTTAGCTTTTCGATCTCGACGCTCAGTGCGCTGCCGAATTCGGCAAGTGCGGCTTTGTCTATAAGAAAACCGCTGTGCTCCATATTCGCAAGCACCTCACACAGCGGAAGCTCCGCTTCTCTGTATATAAAATCGAGGTCAAGCTCATGCAGCTTTTGCTCAAGCAGCGGATACAGCAGGTACATTGCCTCCGTGCCGTGCTTTTCGCAGCCGAGGTAACGCATACTGACACGCTCTAAGGGATAGTCGCTTTCCCTTGCATCCAAGAGATACGCCGCAAGAGCCGTATCGAAAACAAAGCTGTCCGTCGGCAGCTTTTCATTTATAAGCTGCGACATAAGGTTCTTGACATTGTGCCCGATTTTTTTTACCTCATCGGAAAACACAATACGCAAAAGCTCGGGATAGACTTCACCGAGATCTGTCCAATTTACAATATAGACATTCTTTCCGTCGCACAGCTCAAGTCCGTCAAGCTCCGAGACCGCATCGACTGCAAGGTATTTCGCTTTGCTTATCGCATTTTGCAGTGTCGTAAAATCCGCATTCTCGATACGCGGCATAGGCGGAGCGGCGTCCGTCTTGATCTGTGTCTCACCGCTTTCCTCTATTCCCCACTTTTCTATAAACTTATTAAAGCCGAGTTTTTTAAACAACCCGTAAAGCTCCTTGCCGTAGTCATTATTCCAACGGCAGCTCTGCGGCTCAAAGCTTATCGGTGCATCAAGGCATATCGTGGCAAGCTCGTAGGACATCAGTGCACTGTCCTTGCCTGCGATGAGCTTTTTTCTCACGCTTTCCTTTATATCCGGCGATTGCAGCCCGTCATAAATTGCGGAAAGACTGCCGAAACGGTGCATGAGATCCATTGCCGTCTTTTCACCGACGCCTGCGACGCCCGGTATATTATCCGAGCTGTCGCCCATAAGTGCCTTGAGGTCGACGATATATTTCGGTGCAAAGCTGTATTCCTCTGCAAAAACCGTCGGATCGTATTCCTTTATCTCGGTTTGACCCATTCGACTCTTATAATGAATGACGTGCGTATGCTCGGTTATGAGTTGGAAGCTGTCCTTATCGCCGGTGACGATGCGGCAATCCCACCCGCTCTTTTCGCATATTCTGCCGACTGTGCCGATGAGATCGTCTGCCTCATAGCCCTCGAGCTCAATGCGGCGAATGCCCATTGCGTCGAGCACATCCTTCATTATCGGCATCTGCACCGCAAGCTCATCGGGCATTCCCTTGCGCTGTGCCTTATATTCGGCATACTTTAAATGTCTGAAGGTGGGGGCTTTCAAGTCAAAGGCAACGCAGACCGCCTCGGGCTTTTCGGTTTCGTATAGCTTATGAAGTATCGACAAAAAGCCGAACACGGCATTTGTCGGTGTACCGTCGGGAGCATTCATGCTGCGAATACCGTAAAACGCACGGTTTATTATGCTGTTTCCGTCAAGTATCATCAGCTTCATTTCAGTTGCCTCCCCGCAGTCTGATTATTTCGTCGCGAAGCGTTGCGGCTATCTCAAACTCAAGCATCTTCGCCGCTGCCTTCATCTTCTTTTCAAGTCGCTCTATTTCCGCCTTGCGTTCGGATTCGGTCATTTTAACACCGTCTCTGCGCTTTGCCGTATGCTTTCCGTCTGTCGATATCTCGAGAATATCCTTGACGCTTTTTGTGATGGTCTTGGGTACTATACCGTGTTCTTCGTTATACGCCGTCTGCTTTTTGCGGCGACGCTCCGTCTCGTCAATTGCCCTGCGCATCGAATCCGTGACCGTGTCCGCGTACATTACGACAAGTCCCTCGGCATTTCTCGCCGCTCTGCCTATGGTTTGGATAAGGCTCGTTTCACTGCGCAAAAAGCCTTCTTTGTCGGCATCGAGAATTGCGACAAGACTCACCTCGGGTATATCGAGTCCTTCTCGAAGAAGATTTATGCCCACCAAAACATCGAAGTCTCCGAGTCTTAAGCTTCGTATTATCTCCATGCGTTCTATCGCACCGACATCATGGTGCATATAGCGGCACTTTATTCCCGCGTTACCGAGGTATTCGGACAGATCCTCCGCCATCTTTTTGGTCAGCGTCGTGACTAAGGTGCGTTGGTTTTTGCTTATTCTGCCCTGTATCTCGTCGATCAGATCGTCGATTTGCCCTTCTATGGGTCTTACGGATATTTGCGGATCCACAAGTCCCGTAGGACGTATTATCTGCTCCGCCACCGAGCCCGCTCTTTCCCGTTCATACTGAGCCGGTGTTGCAGAAACATAAACCACCTGTTTTATTCTCTCGTTAAACTCATCGAACTTGAGCGGTCGGTTGTCAAACGCCGAAGGCAGGCGGAAGCCGTACTCAACAAGCGACTCCTTGCGTGCCCTGTCGCCTCTGTACATTGCTCTTACCTGAGGCACCGTCACATGACTCTCATCGATGAACATAAGAAAATCCTTCGGGAAATAATCGAGCAATGTCATCGGTGCACTGCCTGCCGCTCTGCCGGATATTATTCGCGAATAATTCTCTATACCGCTGCAATAGCCGAGCTCCCGCATCATTTCAATATCATAATTTGTACGCTGCTCTATCCTCTGAGCCTCAATGAGCTTGCCCTTTTCTTTGAACATTGCGACCTGCTCATCACATTCTCTGCGTATCTCGCCTATGGCGCGGCTCATTTTTTCTCGGCTAACGACATAATGACTTGCAGGGTATATCGCAATATGGGACAAATGGCGCAGTACGGCACCGCTGACGGCATTTATTTCGCTTATCCTGTCTATCTCGTCACCGAAAAACTCTATCCGTATCGCCTTTTCGTTTGAATATGCGGGGAAGATGTCCACCGTATCGCCTCTGACACGAAAGGTGTTGCGCTCAAAGGCTATGTCGTTTCGCTCGTAGCGGATCTCGAGCAGCTTTTTTAAAAGCTCATCAAAGCTACGCTCCTGTCCCGTTCGAAGCGATATGACCATTGCCGCATAATCTATCGGATCACCGAGACCGTATATGCACGACACAGAGGATACGACGATAACGTCACGACGCTCAAAGAGGCTTGATGTCGCACTGTGCCGCAGTCTTTCTATCTCATCGTTTATCGAGCTGTCCTTTTCAATAAAGGTATCCGTATGCGGAATATATGCCTCCGGCTGATAATAGTCATAGTAGGAAACGAAATATTCCACGGCATTTTCGGGAAAATACTCGCGAAACTCCGCGCAAAGCTGAGCCGCAAGAGTCTTGTTATGCGCAAGGACAAGCGTCGGACGGTTGATCCTTTCGATAACGCTCGCCATCGTGAAGGTCTT
>CAZWID010000057.1:0-7665 GCA_964634065.1 uncultured Oscillospiraceae bacterium
AGCGCAAGCGTTCTCGGTATCGGCGTTGCCGACATTACGAGGACATGGGGTCGCTCACCCTTTGAAATGAGCTTTGCGCGCTGATTAACACCGAAGCGGTGCTGCTCATCTGTTATCACCAAGCCGAGTGAGTCGTACTCGACATCCTCCGAAAAGAGTGCGTGAGTGCCTATTGCGAGATCGACCTCACCGCACTTTATCAGAGCCTTGACTTTGCGCTTTTCCGCTGCGGTCATCGCTCCCGTGAGCTTGACCGTTCTGATGCCGAAGCCGCCCAAAAGAGCGGTAAGAGTTTCAAAATGCTGTTCGGCAAGTATCTCCGTCGGTGCCATGAAAGCGGAACACAGCCCGTTTTTTGCCGCCGCCCATATGAGTGCCGCCGCAACAAGCGTCTTACCGCTGCCGACATCGCCCTGCACAAGACGGTTCATTGCTTTGCCGGAGCACATATCCGCCAAAGCGTCGCTTATCGCGCGCTTCTGCGCTCCCGTCGGCTCAAAGGGGAGCGTTGAATAAAACTCCGACATATCGGGCATGGAAAGGCTGATTCCGTCCGATTTCTTGTTGCCGTTTTTCATCTTACCCATAGCACAGGCAAGCACGAAAAGCTCCTCGAATACAAGCCGCCGCCTTGCAAGCTCAAGCGAGGCAAAGTCCTTGGGAAAGTGGATATTCTCATACGCAAAGCCCGTTTGCGCAAGCTCATATCGCACACGGACATCCTCCGGCAAGGCGTTCGGCAGCTCATCGGCGCAGCCGTCAAGTGCCTGACGCATCGCGGCGGAAACTATCTTCTGATTGAGTCCCGCCGTCAGCGGATAAACGGGCA
This sequence comes from uncultured Oscillospiraceae bacterium, assembly GCA_964634065.1. Taxonomy (GTDB): domain Bacteria; phylum Bacillota; class Clostridia; order Oscillospirales; family Oscillospiraceae; genus F23-B02. The sequence goes on from CAZWID010000057.1 coordinate 830, forward strand.
CTATGCGCCCCATACTGCCGGACACGCCGTCGTCCGCTTCATAGACGGGATTCGTCATGGTACGGTGTCCACCGACCGCGACTATCCTTCCGTAGAGCCTACAGGGGTCGCCTCTGTGTATCCGTTGTCGTATATAGGGCTGATTGAAATATGTTATGTCAACCGATGCACTTTCATCGACCACACGGAATTTGACAAGCTCAAGTCCGCTGCGTACCCTTTGCAGCCTCGGCTCATTTGCAACAAGTGCACGGATGCACACGGTGTCACCGTCGGTCGTCGCCGCTATCGGCACAAATGTGCTGCGATCCTCGTATTTCCTCGGAAAAAAAGAAATAAGGTCACGGAGAGACCTGACTCCGAGGCGCAAAAACGCCTGAGCCTTTTTCTCTCCTATGCCCTTTAAGTACCTTACTTCGGTTTCGGAATACGCCATAATTACCTCATTATAAATCGCAGCGGTGCCTCTCTGTCCTTTTCGTCGGCATATGCGATACCGACCCTCTTGCTGGAAATTATGTCAACCTCTTTGCCGTCATCCTCAAGCCACAGTCCGATGTCCGAGAGTATGTCGCAGCCGTTCAGACTTCTGTCTATATGTAGTGCCTTTGTGAGTTTGCCGGGACCGTCGAAGCCTTCACAGCAGCGAATAAGCACACCCTGAGGCTCTCCCTCTACACCGGAAATGATGTTCATGAGACTGTGCATCCCATAGCAGAGGTAGACATACACCGTGCCGCCGTCATGCCAAAGCATTTCGCTGCGCTTTGTCTTGCCCTTGTGGGCATGACAGGCAGTGTCGTCGACACCGAGATAGGCTTCCGTTTCCGTTATTCTCAGCTTTATCACACTGCCGTCGGAAAGTCTCCTGCAAAGGAGCTTCCCGACAAGTGCCCTTGCGAGCGTCACCGCATCCTGCCTGTAAAACTCTCTGTCTGTCATCAGTCTACAAGGCTTAGCGTGTAGTCACTTGTATTCGTCAGCGTGAAGCTCTCTATGAGCCCGCTTGTGCAAAGAACTCTGCCGTCCTTTGTGACCATTATCATTTCAAAGCCGCCGTATTCCTCCCAATACTTCAAAGCGGAGCTTTCGCCCAGAACGAACATTGCGGTCGAAAGTGCATCCGCCAAGGTACCGTCGGAGCACACTATTGTCACGGAACTCAGCGTGTTTTCAACGGGCTTGCCGGTTTTGGGATTTATAAGGTGGTGGTAAACCGTACCGTCCTGTGCGGTAAAATATCGCTGATAGTCGCCGCTTGTGACGACTGCGGTCTCACCGACGCTTAAGGTGCCGAGATATGAGCCGGTGTCCTGCGGATCCTCGACCGCCACCGTCCAATTGCTGCCGTCGGGCTTAAGACCCAAGGTCTGCACATTGCCGCCCAAGGAGACTATGCCGCTCTCGACTCCGGCATCACGCATTGCGCCGATGGCGTAGTTTGCGGCGCAGCCCTTTGCGACGGAGCCGAAGCTTATCTGCGTACCGTCCGGCAGACGAACGGAATAGTTGCCCTCGTCGGGAAAGCTGGTAATATCTATCTCACCGAAGTGAAGATTTTTGAGCAGCTCCTTCAATTCGTCGTCGCTCGGCACCTTGCCCGTTTCCTCCTTAAACTGCCCCCATGCGAGGTAGATAGGGTAGACGGAAAGATCAAGTGCACCGTTGCTGCGCTTATACACCGTAAGTGCGGTGCTCAGCATCTCCGCTACCTGCGGCGGCACAACGACGTTGCTGCCCTGTGCATTGTTGAGCTGATAGGTATAGCTGTCGGCATCGTCGGGATCGAGCATAGAATCCATTGCCATGATGACGCCCTTTGCCGCGGCGATACCGTCGTCGGCGTTGCTGCCGTAAGCCGTTATCGTCATCACGGTGTCCATAGCGAAGATCTGTGCCTGAACGGGCTCCGACTCGGAACAGCCCGAAAGACCGAGCAGCATAAGCACTGCCGCCACCGCTGCGGTTATTCTGGTTTTTGTTTTGTATATCTTCATTGCGTTTTCCCTTTGCATAAATTCTTATTCAATTTTACAGTATAACACAAGATAAGCGAAAATGAAAACAAAAATAGTATTTCCGACAATATTCATCGAAAGTTTACAGTATTCGACTGCTTTAGCCCTGTGCGGTGATTGACATAATTCGACCGTTGTGTTACAATTTGATTACGAATCGATGAAATTTAAGCCGCAACAGGAGAATATAAAATGAAAAAACGAATTATTAGTCTGTTTCTTGCAGTGCTCATGTGCGCTTCGCTGTTTGCATTTCCGGCATTTGCGAAGTCCGAAGGCAGCGCAGTGACGAATACGGCACTTAATTTGCGAAGCGAGGCAAACACATCCTCCGATATAATCGTAACCATGCCCAAGGGTGCGCAGGTCATCGTCATATCGACCTCCAACGGCTGGAGCAAGGTGAACTACAACGGCACGGTTGCCTATGCATCGTCTCAGTATCTTGTCGCAAAAGACAGCGTAAGCGGCGATTTCGGCAACGGTGAGGTCACGGGTAACACCGTCCGCATGAGAAGCGGCGCATCGACCTCAAGCTCAATACTCTGCACTCTCGACAAGGGCGCGCAGGTCAAGGTCACGGGGGCAAACGGTAATTGGTATGCCATTAGCTATAATGGCAAATCCGGTTACATGAGCTCCGATTATATTAAGTTTACGGGTAAGACCGAGACTACACCGTCCGCTCCCTCCGCTTCGCAGGATGATGGCGGCTATGCGGCGAAGGTCATCGGCACAAGTGTGAGATTGCGCAAGGGACCGTCCACCTCCGACGAGGTTATTTGCTACTGCCCCAAGAATGCGGCGGTCACGGTGTATTCCTCGGAGAACGGTTGGTATAAGCTCAGCTACAACGGCAAGACCGGCTATATGTCCGGTGACTATGTCCGCATAACACCCAAAGAGGCTTACTCGACCGCAAAGAGCGCGTCATTAAACGCAAACGGGGTCAACCTCCGAATGGGACCTTCGACCGACGTTTTCTCATCCGTAAAGAAGATAGGCAAGTCGGATAAGCTGAGCGTAACAGGCGTTTACGGTGATTGGTATCAGGTCAGCGTCGGCAATCTTTACGGCTATGTGTTTGCCGACTTTGTGGATATCGGCACAGCCGCTACGACGCCCAATGTCGACAAGATAGACAATAAGGTAGGTACGGTCACGGGCAATGGCGTCAGAATGAGGTCGGGTCCGGGCACGAATTATTCGATTGTCGCTTATTATAACAAGGGCGTTCAGCTCACCGTGACGGGCAAGAGCGGCGATTGGTATCAGGTAAAAAGCGGCAGTCTTACGGGATATATCAGTGCAAGCTATATAAGCCTCAGCTCACAGAATTCACTCGGTGAGCAGATAGCAAAGAGCGCGCTGCAATACCTCGACGTGCCGTATGTTTACGGCGGTGCATCGCCGAAGGGCTTTGACTGCTCGGGACTTTGCTACTATGTCTATCAGCAGTACGGCTACTCGCTGTCCAGAGGTGCTACGAGTATGTGGAACAACAACGGCACCTATGTCGATAAGAAAGATCTTCAGCCGGGCGACCTTGTGTTCTTTAAGGACAGCACCAGTCCCATCGGTCACGTTGGAATGTACATAGGCGACAATAAGTTTATCCATGCCGCATCCGGTCAGGGCAAGGTCATAATCACCGAGCTTGCAGATTCGGGTTACTATTACCGCAATTACGTCGGCGCAAAGCGGATAATCGGAAGCTGAGCTATCCACTGTTCCGGAAACTAAACTAAAGACACCGCTTGCGCATGGCGGTGTCTTTTATATTGCCGTTAAAAATATAGTCCGGCGAGACCTTGATTTTAACGGTGGTGAGAATGTATAATACAGCAGCAAAAGAATAACGGAGAAAGAAATCATGACAAAAAAACTGCCAAAACGCAAGATGATACGTTACTGCCTTTCGGATATTTCCAAGGGTTTGTTTAACGGTATGATAGGTAACTACCTGCTGTATTTTTTCCAACCGACCGTGCAAAGCGGCATACCGGCACTGTTGCCGCAAAATAAGCTGTTGGGCTTTATCACGATAATGGCATTGCTGACGGGCTTCGGCAAGGTCATCGATGCACTTACCGACCCATGGGTGGCGAATCTTTCCGACCGCTGCACCCATAAGGACGGACGCAGAGTACCGTTTATGAAGTGGGCAGCAGCACCGTATGCACTGTCTGCGCTGCTTATTTTTATGGCACCGTTTGCCCAAGGCTCGGTCGCCAATGCGATATGGGTGGGCTTCTTCATCGTCGCATATTACACCGCATATACGTTTTTCTTCATTCCCCGCAATGCACTGATCCCCGAGATAATTCCCGACGCCAACGACCGAGTGGTCTACTACGGCATCAGCACGGCATTTTTCATGGGTTCGAGCTCGTTCATGTATGCGGCAACCCTGTTTGTCAATCTCATCAAGAAGACCGGAGTCAGTGCGCTGTGGTCATGGCGCATAGTGTTCATCGTCTTTGCCGCTATCGGTCTTACCTGCGTTTTGCTCGGTGCGACGGCTATTCGCGAAAAGGACTATGTGACCGAGAACGCCAAGCCGCAGCAGCCGCTTTTTGCTTCGATCAAGAATATTTTGAAAAACAAGAACTTCCTGACCTTCCTCGGCGGAGACCTGTTCAGCTATATTTCCATGGCATTCTTTCAGACGGCAATGCTGTATTACATAACAATGCTGCTGAATGTGCCGGAAGCTCAGTCGTTCCTTGTAATGCTTGTGGCAATAGGCGTTGCGCTGTGCCTGTTCCCGATGATAGTGAAGCTCAGCAAACGCCACGGCAAAAAGTCTATGCTTGTAATCGCCAGTGTGATATTTACGGTCGTGTTCGCGTTTATATTCTTCGGTGATAAGATTGCGGCACTTGTGCCGAAGCATGAGCTGCTTTTGGGACTTTGTATGGGTGTTGTCGTTTCCTTCCCCTTTGCGGCGATAAACATTCTGCCGCAGGCTTGTATGTCGGATATCATCCAAAAGGACAGCCTTGAAAACGGTATCAACCGTGAGGGCATCTTCTCCGCAACGACGACATTTATCGAAAAGATAGCGTACGCCGTCGCCATGGTCGTCGTTTCCAGTGTGCTGGCGATCGGAGCACCGAGCGGTCAATCCGTCGGTATGCTCGGTGTTAAGCTGACGGGTGTTTTCGCAGGCGTATTCAGTCTGCTGTCGCTCATTTGCTTTGCACTGTACAATGAAAAGAGCGTGACACGCTTTATTGCCGAACACCGAAAGGAGGAAGCAAAATGAAGAAGTTTGATTTGCGCGACGAATCCGAGCGCAAAAATGCGTCAAAAGAACAGAATGCGAAGTACATTACCGCACTTTCCCGCATGATCGAGTGCAAAACCGTGTGGACGCACGAAGGAAAATATGCCGCAGAATTTGAAAAATTCTATGCCGTACTCAATGAGCTGTTCCCGAATCTAACGGCAAAGGCGGAAAAGCTGAGCTTCGGAACCGGCTGCTTTGTGTATGTAATAAAGGGCAAGAACGCGAAAAAAAACGTGATGCTTATGTCGCATCACGATGTTGTGGACGGTGACTCCGATTGGCACACCGAGCCATTTACTCCGACAGAAAAGAACGGATACCTCTATGGTCGGGGAACCATTGACACCAAAACGCCGCTGTTTGCGGAGCTGCAGGCTGCCGAGGAGCTTTTGTCGGAGGGCTATGACTTCGAGGGCATGAATCTCTACATAGGCTCATCGAACAACGAGGAAGTCTGCGGTGACGGAATGGTGCTTGCGACCGAGTATTTCAAGGAGCAGGGCATACGCTTTTATGCGGTCATCGACGAAGGCGGTGCAATCACCGAGGGACAGATACCCGGCGTCAAAAGTAAAAGTGCAGTCGTTGCCGTTCATGAAAAGAGCCGCCATATGTTCCGCTGTAAAGCGGAGATCGACACCAAGGGTCATGGCGGCTTCGGTGGTGCAACCGACAGTGCGACGGAGCGACTCAGCCGATTTATCACCGAGGTGAGCGGTAAAAAGTCGCGCATTTACAAGGGAAGCTTTGCTCCCGAGGTTCGAGCCACATTTGAGCGTCACGCACCGTATATGTCGTTCCCGCTGAAGCTTTTGTTCGGAAACATCGCCATTTTCGCACCGCTTATGAAGAAAATAATGATGGGCATTCCCGCGGCAAGTGCGATGCTTTCAACGGGGCTGTCCTTTACGACGCTGACCGCCGGAGACCTCAGGGATCCCCAGATTCGTGCGAAAACCGCAGAGACGACAATGTTTTTGCGTTGCGTTCGAGAGGATGACCTCTACCGCGGTCTTGAGAAAATAAAAAAGATAGCGGAGAAGTACGGCGTTACGATCGAAGAAATCGAGCGCGATTACTGCAAGCCGACGGACTTTAACTGTGATGCATTCCAAACGGTCGAGACCGTGCTTCACGAGAATTTCCCCGATGTTATTGTCGCACCGTTTCTGCTCACCGCCGGAACGGATGCACGACGCTTCACCGATGTTGCCGACAGCATACTGCGCTTTGCACCCATCGATTTGAACAAGGCTCAGTTTGCGACAATACACGCCGGCGATGAGCATATAGGCGTAAAAAATGTCGGACAGTGTGTGCTGTTTTACAAAGACCTCATCCAAAGACTGTGAAAAAACCGAAAAAGTGCCCGTTTCATCGGGCACTTTTCATTAAGCATTGGAGGAGTATCCGAACCCGTTTTTAAGCGGATACAACCGCTGCAGGCTTCGTTTTGTTCACAAGCTGATATGATACAACTCATATCAGCTTGCACAAGGCGACAGCCTTCCTCAATCGCAAAGCCT
>CAZWID010000058.1:0-7538 GCA_964634065.1 uncultured Oscillospiraceae bacterium
GTATTTCCGGTGCTTCATCTCTGTAATCCATGGTTTTCTCCTTGAATTTGATAATTCAATTCTAGCAGAGTAGAAGAACGCTGTCTATCGGCAATATACACAAAATTAAACAAAATAAAAATTTTGTTTAATTTAAGGAGGGGTGAAAATCGCGAATTTGTGTCTCTAAGTACAAATTCGCGAAAAATTAGCAATCATGTGGTTTGCAGTTCAATCTTATATCAGTTCCTCTGCTATCGGGATCGCACTGCCGATATCAAACGCAGGACGCTTCGTTAAATACACGGTTTCAATGCCTCGCTTCGCAAGGAATCCTTCAACCGCATTACGAGCATCACTATTTATAATGTATCCTGTAAACGCCATTTTGTTGCGAGCTATCTTAAATGATGCTCCGCCGATGAAGCCGTTCTTGAAACCGTCGAGCTTAATCTCGGCATCGTCCAACAGCAAAACCTTCAGTCCCGCATTTTCGGCATTACGCGCTATTCCTTTATCTTCGGTTATTATTGATTCTTCGTCAACAACGCAAACCGAACACTTCGTATAGCCTTGCTTGCAATCAATCAAAGTCTTAGTAATCGTCAATTTGTTCACAATATCGGTTTGCGCTGTCTTGCTATTATATAAAAGCGTGTTTCCGACTATGCAAAAGTTAAGTGCTGCATCAAACGGATATTGCGGTGCGCTGCAATCCGGCACAAACCTTATGTTTAATCCCAAAGCTTTAAGCCGCTGCACCGCATCGCTGTTTTTCAAAAAGCTACCTAACGCAATCTCGTTTCCACCCAAATGCGCTGCGGAAAGATCGGTATGTCCCGCAAGGCGTGAGTCGACGAAGGGATTGCTGTCAAGACAAATCAGCTCAAAACTGTGCTTACTACTTGCGGTTTTGAGCATTTTTTCGTACTTCTTGCCGATAATTATTTGTCGAACCTCACCGTTTGGCAAATGCGGTACGGTCAATATTTGAATACTCATTCCAACGTGTACCGTATTGCCTCGCGAATATCCTTGACGGCAATAAGCTCAAGTCCTGACGGTGCCTTGATATCGTCTTTGATATGCGACGGTATTACGCAACGTTTAAAACCGAGACGCGATATCTCCGTAAGTCGCATATTGAGAGAATTTATGCTTCTGACTTCTCCGGATAAGCCAACCTCCCCTACTGCCGCAAGATCAGCACCGAGTGGTTTATCCCTGAAAGAGCTGGCTATCGCCAATACAGTCGCAAGGTCTGCGGAAGGCTCATCGAGCTCCAGTCCTCCGATAACATTTATATACGCATCGCAGCCGGAAAGTGCCATACCTCCTCTTTTCTCTATGACCGCAAGCAGCAGAGTTGCCCTGTTATAGTCAACTCCGTTAGAGCTTCTACGACCCGAATTATATGCGGAAGGTGCTATAAGTGCCTGTATTTCCGCAAGAATCGGTCTCGAACCTTCGATGACACAGGTGACACAGGTTCCGGGAGCTTCATCGGGTCTTCCCGAAAGAAGTATCTCCGACGGATTTTCGAGCTCCTTTAAGCCGCTGTCTGCCATTTCAAATACTCCGATCTCATTTGTCGAGCCGAAGCGGTTTTTTCCCGCACGAAGTATTCTAAACGATGTGCTGCGTTCACCTTCAAAATACAGTACACAGTCAACCATATGCTCAAGCACCTTGGGACCCGCTATACTACCTTCTTTGTTTATATGCCCTACAACGAAAGTGGTGTAGCCCTTTTCCTTTGTCTGTCGCATTATTGCCATAGTGCACTCTCTGACCTGCGTTATGCTACCCGGTGCCGAGCTGACCGTCGGATCATACATAGTTTGAATAGAGTCGATGATAACTATATCGGGCTCAAGCTTTTCTGCTGCAGAAATAACCTCGGTGAGTCCGGTTTCCGCAAGCACATATATTTTTCCGCCGTCAACACCGAGACGCTGTGCGCGCATTTTTATCTGTCGTTCGCTTTCTTCGCCGCTGACATAGAGTATTCTTTGCCCGTCGTTTACCAAGCCGCAAAGCTGCAAAAGCAAGGTTGATTTTCCTATGCCCGGTGCACCGCCGACCAAAACAATAGAGCCTTTGACGGCACCGCCACCAAGTACACGGTCGAGCTCACCGATACCTGTTGAAAAACGAATTTCCTCCTCATTGTCCAACTCGGAAATCAGCTTTGGCACTTTGGATGTCGAATAGGAGCTTGATCTCGATGTCACCTTATCGAGCTTTATTTCCTTGAAGCTGTCCCATGCCCCGCACGACGGGCAGCGACCGCTCCATTTAACTGTTTCATTTCCGCATTCTGTACAGCAAAAAACCGTCTTTTGTTTCATATTATCACCTATATTTTATAGTATGTACCCGAGAAATTTGCATATGCCGCCATTAGTACGGCAGCTATTTTAAGCTGATATTCGTCGCTGTCAAGCTTTTGCGCTTCGGCGGGATTGGATAAGAATCCGCATTCAACAAGAACGCCCGGACAATTTATGCTGCGTGTGAGTAAAAGCTCTTTGGGAGCCGGTCTCGACACTCTCCTGTTTTCGGTGTCAAGCTGCGTTACCAAAAGCATTTGCATACTTTCGGCAAATTCTTTGCTGCCGAGAGTATCGGCATACATGACCTCCGCTCCGGAAACAGCTTCGCTTGGATATTCGTTCTGATGAACACTTATCAAAATGGCATTTTCGGTTGAATTAACAAGCTGTGCTCTTGCTACAAGATTTTCATGCTCACTATATGCCTCGGCTTCGTCGGCGTATTCATCTCCGTTTCTCGTTCTCACATATTCAAGCCCCAAGAAATCCGCTATACCGCACATTTTATCGGCAATCGCAAGATTTATATCGCTTTCCTTGGCTCCCGCAGCAGATACCGCGCCACCGTCAATGCCGCCGTGTCCCGGATCAATCACAAGCTTACTTTGCACGGTTGATGTCAAAGCATATGTCTCCGTTGCGGTGCCGTCATTTGATCCGCCGATAAGTGCCACGAGTGCAACAATGGCGATAATAACCGCAGCAATAACAATTATCAGTTTTTTAAGCTTAAAGGTTATAAACAAAACAATCACCCCATTTACAGGCTATGATTTGCATGGGGCGATTATTTCTTTACTCTGCAAGAAATTTTTCGAGTCTGTCAAGTCCTTGTTTGATACTGTCCATTGAGGCAGCATAGGACCAACGGATAAAGTTTCTAATGCCAAAGCCGGAGCACGGCACGGTCGCAACATAAGCGTTTTCCAAAAAGGCAACCGCGAAATCATCGTCATTGTTTATCACTCTGCCGCCGAGAGTACGACCGATGAGCTTTTCGATGTTCATCATAACATAAAAAGCTCCGTTCGGATTTATGCAGCTAACGCCGTCGATTGAATTTATACGCTCAACAATATAGTCTCTGCGATGCTCGAAAGCTTTACGCATCTCATCGCAGCTTTCCTGCGGACCGTTTATGGCTTCCAAAGCTGCCCACTGGCTTATGGTCGAGGGAGCTCCGGTCGAATGGCTAAGGAAATTCGACATTATCTTCGCAATTTTTAACGGCGCAGCACAATATCCTATTCGCCATCCGGTCATCGCATAGGTTTTGGAAACTCCGTTTATCAGGAGGCAGCGTTCATATACGTCCTGTCCCAAGCTTGCTATACTTGTGAACTCAACACCGTCATAAATAAGCTTGTAGTATATTTCGTCTGCGATTATATAGAGGTCGTGCTTTACGCAGACATCCGCTATTGCCCTAAGCTCATCCTTTGAATATATCATTCCCGTCGGATTTGAAGGATTATTGAGCATGAGGCATTTGGTTTTTTCGGTTATTGCCGCCTCTATTTGCTCTGCGGTAACCTTAAAACCGCTTTCCTCCCCTGCCGTCACGATCACCGGTACTCCTCCTGTCATTTTGACCATTTCATAGTAGCTGACCCAAAAAGGAGCGGGAATAATTATCTCATCGCCTGCATTTGTCAATGCCGCAAGTGCAATATAAACACTGTGCTTTGCACCGCTTGCCACAACTATCTGTGAAAAATCATACGACACTCCGCATTCCTCTTTAAGCTGCTTTGATATTGCCTTGCGCAGTTCGGGTATTCCCGCTGCCGGAGTATATTTGGTCTTGCCGTCGTATATTACTTTGATAGCTGCGGCTTTTATATTGTCCGGTGTATCAAAATCAGGCTCACCGGTTCCGAAACCGATGACATCAAATCCGTCATTTTTCATTTGCTTTGCAAGCGCATCTACAGCCAATGTGGTCGATGCGTGTACGGCTTCCGCTATTGTCGATACAGATTTCATCATATCATCTCCATGGAAAATTTAATACTTTATTATAATATCATAACCGTACCATTTCAAGTACAAAAAATGCAGGGTATTACCCTGCATTCACAGTAATATGCATATCAGCGTGCCGCTGCCTTCGTTTATTATTCTTTGGAGCGTTTCTTGCAGCTTACCTCTTGCATTCTCCGGAAGATTTGCAAGCTTGTTGTATATTCCTTCTTCGGCAATATCATAAAGCGATCTTCCGAAAATATTAGACTCCCATAGTCTGCTCATATCTCCGTCGACACCTTGAAGCAAAAAGCTTATTATTTCCTCCGACGCCGAATCGCCTCCGATCGTCGGGCTGACTTCTGTCTCGATCCCTGTCTTGAGCATATGTATCGCAGGCGCGCTTGCCTTGAGCTTTACGGAATAACGTCCTCCTTCTTTGACAATTTGCGGCTCTTGGATATTCATATCGCATTGTCGCGGCAGCACAACTCCGTAACCCTTCTCTCTGACATCTGCAAGTGCCTTGCTGATATAATCATAGTCGATTTTGACTTCATGTAGCTCTGATAGAAGTCGCATCAGATCCCCGTCATCGCTTACTTCAAAACCGCTTCTTTCGCTGATTATCTCGTAGTAGAGCGACCGAGGCAATTCTATACTTATATTCATTATTCCTTTACCCATATCGCTGTCTTTGATATCGGTGCTTTCGATATAGTCAAGATTTTCAAGGGTCTCAACCGCACAAGATATGTCTCTTATCCTCTCAACATTTGAATAAATGCTCAGGAGATCACTATATAGTTTTGTTTTCAGCTCATGTTCTGCTTCAAGTGCCGCAAACCACTCCGGAAGCACTATTGCCGTTTCTTCTACCGGAAATTCGCAAAGTATCTCCGACATAAGCTTCATAATATCCTTATCGTCAAGCATTCGACAGTTTACCGCTTGACAGCTTACGCCGTATGTATCGCTTATGCTTTGAGCAAGCTCAAGCGTTTCTGCATCTTCCGGATGCGCACTGTTCAGTAGTACGATGAAGGGTTTGCCGATTTCCTTCAGCTCATTTATAACTCTTGCTTCGGGCTCCGAATAGTCCTCTCTCGCTATGTCACAAATGCTGCCATCGGTTGTTATTACTATCCCTATCGTAGAATGATCGTTTATCACTCTTTCGGTGCCGGCTTCTGCAGCCTGTGTCATCGTGACCTCGTGATCAAACCACGGTGTTGCGACCATTCTCTCGCTGCCGTCCTCAAATTGACCGGATGCGCCTTTTACCATATAGCCCACACAGTCTACAAGTCTCACCGACATCCCTATCCCATCTCCTACTTCGATGTATGCAGCTTCCTCTGGCACAAATTTCGGTTCAGCGGTCATTATTGTCTTTCCGGAACCGCTTTGCGGTAATTCGTCTATGGCTCTTTCTCTGACGTATATGTCCTCAATATTCGGTATCACCAGTGTTTCCATAAATTTTTTAATGAAAGTCGACTTCCCTGTTCTAACGGGTCCCACTACGCCGAGCATTACCGTCCCACCGGTTCTTTCGGCAATATCCCGATAAATATTATTGGTCATAAAAAAACCTCCGCAGACTGTCTCGTTTGTACGAGTCTATGTTCTGCGGAGCTTAAATATTCTGTTATACAAAAAACTTTGACGTTTGACCGTGTACCTTCGATATCGAAAATTCGACTTCCGGAAAACGTCTGCTAAGCTTATCGCAAAGCACGGGAACAACGACGTTTTCAGTGCAAAAATGGTCGCCGTCTATGAGGTTCATTCCCAACTCTTTTGCGGTCAAAAACTGATTGTATTTGATATCTGCTGTAACATAGGTATCACAACCGAGAGCCTTTGCTCTTTCTATCTCTCCGCCTCCGGAGCCGCCCATCACCGCGAGACGCTTAACGGGATGTCCCGCATCGTGATACCTTAGCCCGCTTGCATTGAGAGCGTTTTTACAAAAGCTCAAATAATCATTGAAATCAATCTCCGCTTCATACTCACCTATTCTGCCACAGCCGTCACTGTCAAGCACTGCGACGGGTTTGCATCCGAGAGTATTCATCAAAGCGTCGTTTACTCCGCCTTCGGCAATGTCGAGATTAGTGTGCATACATATTGCCGCTATACCGTTTTCAATAAGCTTTATAATTTTTCTTCCTACAAGATCGCTTGACAGTACATTTTTCATCGGGTCAAATATAAGCGGATGATGCGATACAATAAGCTGCACTCCCTTGCTAACCGCTTCGGCTATGACCTCATCGGTTATATCCAAGGCGATCAAGCAACACGATACCTCGCGCTCTCTGTCGCCGATAAGAAATCCGACATTATCAAAGCTCATTTTCAGCTCCGTCGGTGCAAGCTCCTCAAGATAGTCATAAATAATCTCCGCCTTCATTGTATTTCAATCCTCCAACGCATAATCTCATTTGCCATATCGGTAAGCATACTTTTCCACGCCTGTAAGCCAATCCTGTCATTGTTGTCGATCCCGCAAGCTGCCGAGAAAAAACGCTTTTCATGTCGACTAATGTGCTCGCAAAAGCACTCGCTGTTTTTTATATATTCAAGCTTTCCGGTAAAGAGCTCTGCATCCGAATACTTTTGCGGTTTGCCGAAGGAAGCATCGATTATCTGATATATTATCCCATTTTCCTTTATGAGTATATCATTGTCAATATGAAATTCGTTATTCACAAGCCAATAGCGCAATATTTCCGCTTTTGTAGCAGGCTGCAATATGAGATGCGTACCTTCACGCATACACCATTCCGCCCTATCAAGGATACCCGTTATCGTATCGCCGCCCATACCGGAAATCACGATCGTGTCGACGGTGCTCGGATCCACATCGGCAAAGCCGTCGCAAAGGATTAGGCGAACTCGGTCTTCAAACTCGTTTTTTTTAAGATTAAGCTCTGCCTTTTTGAGCGGTCCCTCGTTTATATCCGTTGCGGTTATAAAGCCTTTATACCCCGTTTGGCACAAAAGTGTCGGTAGGTACGCATGATCCGTTCCGACATCAACAACGCCGACCCCGTCTCTTACCAAAGACGCAATTACATCAAGACGTTTGCTCATTTTTATCTCCAATTACAAAAAAGCCGGTAATACCGGCTTTTTTGTCTCATTATTAAACTCCGAAAATGATGAAGGCCTTGAGCTCTATGATGAACTCATCTACATCAACACCGTGAACCGCACATGCCTGCTCAAGAGTCTCGGCAGTTGCAAGAG
>CAZWID010000059.1:0-7488 GCA_964634065.1 uncultured Oscillospiraceae bacterium
CACGGTTCCGCACCGAGAATGATGTTGTCCAAAACGGTGAAGCACTCGACGAGCTTAAAGTGCTGATGCACCATGCCTATGCCGAGATCGTTTGCGTCGTTGGGGTTATTGATTTTAACCTCAACGCCGTCCTTCTTGATAATGCCGCCCTCGGGCTGATACAGACCGAAAAGGACACTCATCAAGGTGGACTTGCCCGCTCCGTTTTCACCGAGCAGGGCATGGATCTCACCCTTTCTTAACTGAAGGGTGATATTGTCGTTGGCGATAATACCGGGAAAGACTTTTGTTATATTCAGCATTTCTATGGCGAACTGCTCTTCCAAGTTTATCTACCTCCCCATTTTATTTGTATGTAATCAATATACTATAAGCCCGTTAAGATTTCAAACATTTTTCATCGTTTTCGCCCTAAATGTTAAAATTTTTTTACGGTGTAAAAAATGCGCATCCCGATGATGCGCATTTTTCGTGTCAATATCCGTATTTTTTGCGTTTTCCGGCAAGGAACAACAATGTGACCGCGACAGCCATGACCTCGGCTGCGACGATGCTTATCCATATTCCGTCGACTCCCAGTATAAGAGGAAACAGAATTACCGCGGCTATCTGGAACACGAGAGTTCTGAGGAAGGATATGAGTGCGGAGGTCAAGCCGTCGTTCAGTGCCGTGAAGAAGGCGGAGCCGTATATCGCGAAGCCCGAGAACAGGAACGAAAGCGAAAACTCCCTGAAGGCATGAACCGTTATATCCATGAGCTCCTTGTCATAGCCTACAAAGAGTGCAGACAGCGGATTTGCCAAAAGCTCTCCCGCGGCAAACATCAAAACGGCGAATACCGCAATGACCGCAACGCTTTTTTTGAGCAGTGAGTGCAGCTCCGCTCTGTCGTCCTCTCCGTATTTGTAGCCGACGATCGGCGCGGTGCCGACCGAATAGCCCAAGAACACCGCCTGGAATATCATGCTGACGTACATAAGGACGCCGTATGCGGCAATGCCGTTTTCTCCGAGGTATTTCATGAGCTGCAAATTATAGAGCATACCGACTAAGGACATCGAGATATTGCTCATGAGCTCCGAGGAACCGTTTGTGCAGGTCTTTAAAAGCACCTTGCCGTCAAACTTGAAGCGGCAGAAGCCCAAGAGACTTGTGTTCTTGCGCGCAAAGTATATAATCGGAACGATGCCGCCGATAAGCTGACTGACCGCGGTCGCCGCGGCTGCACCGGCTATGCCCCACGGGAACACCGCGACAAACAGCGCGTCGAGTATCATATTCGCGACACCCGCCGCAACGGTGATGTAAAGTCCGAGCTTCGGCTTTCCCGCACAGGCGAAAAGGCACTGAAACTCATACTGCAAAACGTAAAACGGCAGTGCCGCGAGAATGATCCTCGAATACAGCAGTGCATCGTCATAAAGTCTGCCTTCCGCCTTCATAAGCTTTGCGACCGTAGGCAGAGTGATAAAGCCTACCGCCGCAAGAATGATGCCCGACACAAAGCAAGCCACGACGATGAATGTGAATATCTCATTCGCTTTTTTGCTATCGCCCTGACCGAGAGTCTTTGCAATCAGTGCACTGCCGCCCGTGCCGAACATGAAACCGACACAGCCGAGTATCATGAGGAAGGGCATTATGAGGTTGACCGCCGCAAAGGGAGTTTTTCCGGCAAAGTTCGATACGAAAAAGCCGTCCACCACGCCGTATATCGAAGTGAACACCATCATTATTATCGAAGGCAGTGCGTATTTCAAAAGCCGACGCACCTTGAAGCTGCCCGAAAATTCATTTGTCATTTTCACATATCTCCTTTGCTTTGATTTTCAGATCGTTCACGAAACGCTCCGTTAAGCGTATGTATTCCTCGACATCCTCCTGCGACCACGACGCCAAAATGTCGTTTTCCGCTTTGATAATGCGTGCGACCGTCTTTTCGCAAAAGGCAAAACCTTTTTCGGTCAGGTACAGGCGTTTGCTCTTGGAGTTTGCGGTTTCGAGATACACGTCTCCGCTCTTTTCAAGCTTTCGCAGTGCCGAATTTGCTGTCTGCTTACTCATGCCGCAGCTTATTCGTATGTCACGCAGCAAAATCGCTCCGCCGTTTGCGTAAACGGTATAGAGTATCTGCATTTCGCTGTCGCTTAGTCCCATCGCTCTTGAAAAGCTGTGATAGACGGCATCGGTCTCGGAACACAGATGATTGCATCGCAGCATATCCTTTGAAACCTTCATAAGCGACTCCTTTTGTTTTGAAATCACAGTGCACGATTTTAGTACGATTTCGGACTATTGTCAAGCATCAAAATATCACTCCGCCGCGGCAGAGTGATATTTTACACATATTTAATATTTAATCAAAGCAGCCCTCAAAGGCGTCGACCGCGGCGGTCTTGGTCGCATCGTCTAAGACAAAGTAGCAGACGTACAGTCCCTCACTGTGAACGGATGCCTTTTGCAGCTTGGGATACTCATCGGGCAGGTACTCGTCCATCCAAACACTGTCGAGATAATCTATATAATCGTTCAGTGCGGTCTCGAGCTCCGACACCTGAGCCGCATCTCTTGCCTTGAAAATACCGAACTCGTTAATGTTGATGCCGACACTCGATTTCGCAACATAGCAGCTATCGTAATCGCTGTCGGTGAGCTTCATCATTCGTTCTATGTACTTTGCGTCAAGCTCCGTCATTTCGTCGGTCAGTGCGACATCGCAAACAGCGGTCTTGACCGTATCCATAACGACGTTTTTGAGCTTCGGCTCCTCATCGGAAGCACAGGCAACAAGGCAAAACACCATTGCAAGGCACAGCAGCAAAGCGGATAATCTTTTCATAGTCATACCTCCTCAGCAAGCGTGTGTGCGAATGTAATTCAGCACTCTCTCAAAGCCCGCGGCACCGAGATGTATTCCGTCACCGTTGCCGTATTCGGGAACAAGGCAGCCGTCGGCACCCTTGAGCACGGATGCACTGTCGAGATAATAGGTGCCGGTCTGCTCCGCTATCTGCTTTATCCATGCGTTTGCGGCACTTATCTTAGCGTTGTTGATGCCGTTGTCCTTCGCCTCGTACGCGCTTTCGACGGGATAGATGGAGTTGCAGATGATTTTGGTGTCGGGACTGACGGACTTTATACGCTCGACAAGGTCGATGTAATCGGCTTTAAATGCCGCCTCGTCCATCATCGAAACGCCGTTTACGCCGATCGTAAGCACCACGTATTCGGGCTGCTTACGCTCTATCGCATCGGTGATGGGGATCTCCTCACCGGTCTCGGGATAAACTATCGTTGCCCAACTCTGATTGAACAGTGCAAGAGTTCCGCTGGTGGGTGTCCAAACCTGAAGGGTTTCGGTTCCGCCGGAGAGCATGGAATATGCCTTGAGACCGTAGGTCGTGCTGTCACCGATGAAAATCAGCTTATCTATATAGCTCTGACCCGCATCGGCAGTCTCTCCGAGCTGCGCACCCGAAGGCTGAGCGGAAGGCGACGGTGAGGGATCGTCTTTTTTGTTATCGTCTTTATTGTTTCCGGAAGCGGGCACTCTCGTGCTGTCCGGTTCGGGAGTTTCCTCTGCGGTGCAGGCTGCAAACGCAAAGACGGAAATCAGTATGCACAATGCAAGCAGCAGTGATATTTTCTTCTTCATACAAGGTCACCTCCGTTGTAATCTTTTAAATTATAGCACAAGTATCGTCAAGTGACAAGTCGTGCTTTACAAAATCGCGATTTATAAGTATTATATGGGTAAAAAACAAACACGGAGGTATGACTATGGAGCATTTGACCGATATCGAAATCGCCCGGCGATGCAAAATGAAGCCGATAACCGAGATTGCCGCGGCAGCGGGCATAGCGGAGGAATATATCGAGCAGTACGGACGCTACAAGGCGAAGCTGTCCCTTTCTTTGCAAAGCGATGCGAAAAAGCAGGGCAAGCTAATCCTCGTCACCGCAATGACACCGACGCCCGCAGGCGAAGGGAAGACCACGACGACGATAGGTCTTGCAGACGGTCTGCGGAGGATAGGAAAGTCCGTCACCGTCGCTCTGCGTGAGCCGTCACTCGGTCCGGTGTTCGGCGTAAAGGGCGGTGCGGCAGGCGGCGGCTATGCTCAGGTCGTCC
This sequence comes from uncultured Oscillospiraceae bacterium, assembly GCA_964634065.1. GTDB lineage: Bacteria > Bacillota > Clostridia > Oscillospirales > Oscillospiraceae > F23-B02. The sequence continues at coordinate 4,134 of CAZWID010000059.1, forward strand.
CCATGGAGGATATCAATCTGCACTTCACGGGCGATTTCCATGCTATCGGCGCGGCAAACAATCTTCTTGCCGCCATGCTCGATAATCACATTCAGCAGGGCAACGCCCTCGGTATCGACGTTCGCAGGATATGCTGGAAACGCTGTGTCGACATGAACGACCGTCAGCTCCGCAGCATCGTCGACGGTCTCGGCGGTAAGCCGAACGGCACCCCGAGGGAGGACGGCTTTGACATCACCGTCGCAAGCGAGATCATGGCGATACTCTGCCTTGCCTCGTCGCTTTCCGACCTCAAGGAGCGTTTGGGGCGCATAGTCGTCGCCTATTCCTTTGACGGCAAGCCCGTCACCGCAAAGGATCTCAAGGCGGTCGGTGCAATGGCGGCACTGCTGAAGGATGCGCTAAAGCCCAATCTCGTGCAGACTCTCGAGGGCACTCCCGCGATAGTCCACGGCGGTCCCTTCGCCAATATCGCCCACGGCTGCAACAGCGTCATTGCGACGAAAACAGCACTGTCGCTGTCGGATTACGCAGTCACCGAAGCCGGCTTCGGTGCCGACCTCGGTGCGGAAAAGTTCCTCGACATTAAGTGTCGCATGGCAGGTCTCACGCCGTCGGCGGCGGTCATCGTCGCAACGGTGCGTGCGCTCAAGATGCACGGCGGACTGGCAAAATCGCAGCTCGGCACCGAGGATATCGCCGCTCTCGAAAAGGGCATACCGAACCTGCTGCGTCACGTTTCAAATATCAAAAACGTTTACGGGCTCCCCTGCGTCGTCGCGGTCAACCGTTTCCCGACGGACACCGATGCCGAGATCGAATACATCGTCGCAAGATGCAGGGAGCTCAATGTCAACGTCATACTGTCCACCGTGTGGGCGGACGGCGGCAAGGGCGGCGTGGCACTTGCCGAGGAAGTCGTGAGACTGTGCAAGAACGAAAAACCCGACTTCAAATTCTGCTACGATACGGAGCTTTCGATCGAAGAAAAGCTCAACGCCGTCGTTTGTCGCGTTTACGGCGGCAAGGGCGTTAAGCTGCTTCCCGCCGCAAAGCGTCAGATAGCGGAGCTTGACAAATTGGGTTACGGCAAGCTTCCGGTTTGCATCGCCAAAACGCAGTACAGCTTTTCCGACGATGCCTCAAAGCTCGGTGCGCCGGCAGATTTCACGGTCAGTGTAAGGAACGTAAAGGTGTCCGCCGGTGCCGGCTTCATTGTCGCCCTTACAGGAGACATCATGACGATGCCGGGTCTGCCCAAGGTTCCCGCCGCCGAAAGCATAGACATCGACGACAGCGGCAACATCACGGGACTGTTTTGAATATCGGATATAGAAAAAGGAGAGGCGTTTGCCTCTCCTTTTGAGTTTTTATTGGTTTAAGCTGCCGATTAGCCCTTGATCTGACCCTGGTTGTCAACAGTGGTGTTGGTGGTTGCGGGCATATCGCCGATATCGTTGGAAACGGTAATGTCGCCTGCGTAGAGAGCCGCAACGAGTGCGAGGTACTCGGTCTGACCGAAGCTGTCGGTCCACTGAGTGCTCTCGAGAGGAATCTGTACGTAGTTGACGCTTGCGTCGGTGCCGCTAACTAAACCGAGGGTTGCGATCTTGCCTGCGTACTTTTCCCAGTTGCCTGCAATGATTTCCTTAAGGGTATCAACGGTGGTGGGGTAGAGACCCTTCATTGCGGAGGTAACGGTCATGCCGTCGCCGTAGCCTTCGTTGATGACTGCTGCCTGGTCGGTGTCAACACCGATGACCTTTGCATTAACCTTGGCTGCTGCTTCCGCTGCGGAGGTGTAGATGCCGCCGCCGCAAGCGAAGACGACCTCGGTGCCGCCTGCGTACCAGGTATCCATAACTGCGGTGATGTCGGAGTCACCGTAGAACTGACCGCCGTAAGTGTACTTGATCTCGATTTCCTTGTCGAGTGCCTTTGCAGCTGCGTCTGCGCCCTGAACGAAGCCGTAGCCGTAACGGATAACTGCGGGAACTGCCATGCCGCCGAGGAAGCCGAGCTTCTCATAGCCGAACTGAACTGCCGCGTAGCCTGCCATGTAGCCTGCGAGCTCTTCCTGGTATACTGCGCAGTAAACATTGCTCATGTCGAAGTAGTCTGCGAGATTCCAGTTGTCGGGATTGTAGTCGTACTCTTCGCCTTTTGCGCCGACCGCTGCCTCGAGGAGGTCGCCGAGACCGACGTCGAGAGCAACGAACTTAACGTCCTTGTACTGGGGAGCAACCTGAACGAGGGTGCCTGCGAATGCATAGCCGGGCATTACGATAACATTGTAGCCTTCCGCTATAGCGGTTTCGGTGGACTTAACGCGCTCGTCGGTGCTGTCGCCGGTGGGCTTGTAGTACTTGAATGCAACGCCGTTGTCCTTGCAGAACGCGAGGCATGCTTCATAAGTGGTCTGGTTGAAGGACTTGTCGGTGATGTCGCCGTAGTCGGTGATCATTGCGACCTTGTACTCGGTGTTGGTGATGTCCCAGGTATCTCCGCCTTCTTCGCCGCCTGCGGGAGTGTCATTGCCGCCGCAAGCACAGAGAGCGAATACCATGCAAAGAGCAAGGATGAGTGCTAAGAATCTTTTCATGATTTTTCCTCCGTATGATTTTGTTTTTTGCGTACACTTTTTTATTCTGTACGATTGCCGTACTGCGTGTATTATAACACCGACCTACATACTAAATCAAGACAAAAATACATAAATCGGCGCATAATTGCCAATTTTACATTTTATCCAGCTTCGCCGCGGTATCAAGAGCTATTTCAAGCATTTGAACGAGGGAAGTTTGTCTTTCCTTGGCGGACAGGAACTCATTTCTGTACAGATGGTCGGAAATCGAGCAAATGGACAGAGCACGCTTGCCGGCGTAGGCTGCATTCATATAGAGTCCCGCAGCTTCCATTTCGACTGCCATAACGCCCATCTGCTTCCACTTGTCGTTACCGTCGCAGCCTGTGGGAGAATAGAAATTGTCGCCGGAAAGAATGTTGCCGACACGGACGTTGGCATTGTGCTCTTTTGCGGTCTCGACTGCGACTGCAAGGAGGTCATAGTCCGCAATGGGGGCAAACGTACCGTTGAGCTCGAACTGGTGAACAAAATTGGAATCGGTGCAGGCTCCCTGACCGATAACGATGTCCATGAGCTTGAGGTCGTCTCTGAGTGCGCCGGCGGTGCCGATGCGAATGACGTTTTCGACATTGTAGAAATGATACAGCTCATAGCTGTAAATGCCTATGGACGGGATACCCATACCGGATGCCATGACGGTTACGGGAACACCCTTCCATGTTCCGGTGTAGCCCTGTACGCCTCTGACATTGTTGACGAGTACGGGGT
>CAZWID010000060.1:0-7473 GCA_964634065.1 uncultured Oscillospiraceae bacterium
AGTGAGCACTAGAACCTGAATCTAGCGAGTCTGCCAATTCCACCACTCGCGCAAATTTATTGGGCTTGACTATAATAGCATTTTGCCGCTCACCTGTCAAGTCATTTTCTGCGCAATCATTTACATTTTATATTCACTTTTTTCGCGCGGAATGTTATAATACCTTCAACATACTTCAAACGGAGGAACTTTTATGCTACGCAGGCAACTGAAATTCCAAGCGAAAGGGCTCATCGCCACCTCAAAACCGAAGCCGCTTGTCACTTCACTTATATACATTCTCGTCGCGCTGCTTGTTTCTTTGCTCTCCACGCAACTTATTCTCACCTTTCAGCAAAGCGACGATCCTTTCGGAGAGCTCTCAAATTCGATGACCTCCGTGCTCAAGCAGAGTGAGGCGGCGACGGATGAGGAGCTTTTAGAGGAGCTGCTGTCGGATCCGACCGTGCAGGCAAACATAAAGAAAATCACGGACGGCATTGCCGCCTTCTTCGGCTCTCCCGTTGCTATCATACTTTACCTTGCACTCGACTTTGTCTCCGGTATGCTCGGCATCGGCTTCAACATTTTCGCGCTCAACACGACGACTAAAACGGCTCAGTACTCCGATTTGCTCGGCGGCTTTTCGTTCATTTTAAGGCTTATCGGCTATTATGTTCTGCGGACGGTGTTGCTTTTCTTTTGGACGCTGCTGCTTATCGTCCCGGGTATCATTGCCGCATATCGGTACAGGATGTCGTTTTATCTGCTTGTGGAGCATCCGGAATACTCGATAGTGCAGTGCTTCCGCGAAAGCTCGAAAATGATGCGCGGCAACAAGATGGAACTTTTCGTCATGGACCTCAGCTTTATCGGTTGGACTATGCTGATTTCGATGCTCGGCTGTCTCGGTTATGTTGTTCAGGTGTGGTTTTTACCCTATTACACGCTCACAAACGTGCTCTACTACCGCCACCTTTCCGGCACAGGCTACCGTGAGCAGACACAACCCGTTATTGAGATCTGAATAAATCCCCTTGAAATACGGGCACATTTGATATATGATATTTCAAATTTTTAAGGAAGTGATTGTATGAGCTATATTCCGACGCCGCAGCAGGCAGAGGAGCTTGTGAAAAGATACAATAAGGAGCCGTTTCATATTCAGCACGCCGAGACCGTCTCCAAGGTAATGGCAGAGCTGGCAAAGGAGTTTGACCCCGAAAGAGTCGAGTTTTGGGCTGCCGTCGGTATGCTGCACGACATTGATTTTGAGCTTTATCCCGAGCAGCACTGTGTCAAGGCAAACGAAATACTCCATGAGCTTGACATAGATGAGGACATGATCCATGCCGTCATAAGTCACGGCTACGGTATATGCATTGACGTTGAGCCCGTGCTCTTTATGGAAAAGGTGCTTTTTGCGACCGATGAGCTCACGGGGCTTATCGGTGCCGCAGCTCTCATGCGCCCGACCGGACTTGAGGGCATGGAGGTAAAGTCCGTCAAGAAGAAATTCAAGGATAAAAAGTTCGCGGCAGGCTGCTCACGCGAGGTCATACTGCGCGGAGCAGAAATGTGCGGATGGGAGCTTGATGAGCTCATCGCAAAAACCTTGGCGGCAATGCAGGCGTAATGGTAAGGCTGTACCTCGTCTCGGCAGCGGAGCTTGACATCGAGTCCGCACTAAAAGCCGTGTCACCGTACCGCCGCGAAAAGGTCATGCGGCTGCACGATACCGCGAAAAAAAGAGCGTCACTTGCCGCGGAGCTGCTTTTGATGCGCTCCTGCGGAAGAAGCGACTATGTCACGGCAGCGGGCGGCAAACCGTATTTCGAGGACGGCAGCGTACACTTTTCACTGTCGCACTGCGGCAATACCGCAGTCTGCGCCGTTGCGGACTCTCCCGTCGGTGTCGATATTGAAGTTGTGCCGAAAACGGCACCCTTAGGCATTGCAAAACGGTTTTTCACGGAAGCGGACCGTGTCTTAATAGAATCGGCAGACGATGCTGCATCGGTGTTTTGTGAGCTTTGGGTTCAAAAGGAAGCCATTGTCAAGGCACTCGGCACGGGACTTGCGGGACTGTCATCTGCGGACGTAGCGGCATATCCGACGGCGTATTATTCTTACGGCAAATATCGCATAGGTGTTTGCCTTATCGGTCACGGGATCGGAGATATCGAATTTCATGTTCAAGAAGATTTTTCACAAATTATTTGACGAAACAACGATTAAATTCATCATCGTCGGCATTATAAACACACTTTTCGGCTACGGTATTGCGTTCATTTGTCTGAACTTTTTCGGGCTCGGCTTTTGGATATCGACCGTCGCGAATTACTTTTTCGGCAGTGTGCTGAGCTATTTTCTGAATAAGCACTACACGTTCCGATATAAGGGCGGCAATTGGCGCGTAGTCGCACGCTATGCGCTTGAGGTTGCCGTGTGCTACGTCATATCGCACGGCATAGCGAAGCCTTTGTGTGAGCTTGCACTTGCGTCCATAGACGATGCCCTGCGGGACAATATCGCGATGCTGGTGGGTCTTGTGTTCTATGCCGGAACGAACTACTTCGGTCAAAAGTTTTATGTTTTCAGGTCGAAAAAACAGTAAGCTGAAAAAGCTGTGCAATTCGAGTTGCACAGCTTTTTTATGTTCGTTATTCCGTTCCGTATGGCCAGCCTATGAGACTGCCGACATCGTACAGCTCTGTGTAACCCAAGGCTTTCAGCTTTTCGACCGCTTCGGCACTGCGGCGACCGGAGCGGCAGTACAGAACGGTGGCTCTGTCCTTATCGGGCAGGATATATGCCGCAGTGTCCGCATTTATCTCGTCCACCGGAAACAAAACGGCATCGACGGCATGCCCCGTTATGTATTCCTCCTCCTCGCGAACATCGACCATGACAGCCTTTTTTTCGCCGCAAATAAGCTCGTACGCTTTTTCAAAGCTTATCTTCATTTTGCTCCGCCTCCGCTTCGCCGTGCTTTTTGCACACCGCCTTGTATATTAGAAGTCCCACACCGCTTATCGCCAGCGTTACCGCAAAGACTATGACGGCAAAGGTGTAGTTCCCTTCGTTCAGCGCACTTGCACCTACGGTCGAGGTTATGACCGACGGTATCCTTCCGACGGTCGATATTATGAGCCATGTGCTCCAACGGATATTCGTAAGTCCGGCGAAGTAGCACAAAAGGTCCTTCGGTGAACCGGGCAACATAAATATGAGGAAGAAAATAATATCGCGTTTTTCGGTCTCTTTGAGGAACTTCAGCTCCGCTATCTTCTCCTTCGAGAAAAAGACCTCGACGACCTTCATGCCGAAGGTTCGGACGAAGGCAAAAACCGCAACGCTTCCCAAGACCTCACCGGCAAGGCACAGCAGCATACCCTGTACCGCGCCGAAGGCGTATCCGCCGACAAGCTCAAAGGGCTCACCCGGTATGACCGCGAAAAAGGTCTGCAAAAACAGCATACCGACATAAGCGAGCATACCGAGTACGCCGTAATCGTTCACCCATTCGCGGAATTTTTCGGGCTCGGAGGCAAACTGCACTATGGGCTTGCCCGCGAACACGATAAACAGCACGCTGACGAGTAAAAATACGACGACGCCCGCAATGCTCATTATTTTTTTCTGCTTATCCGAAAACTCATGCTTCATTTTATGCCTTTTCGCCTATTGCCTGTCCGTATTTTACCTCGGTCTCCTTGCCGACGGCAGTATCCTCAAAATATCTTTCGGGCAGCTTCACACTGCCTTTTTTGAGCAGCAGCACTATCGTCGAGCCGCCGAATTGGAACATCCCTTTTTCGACGCCTCTGTATATCCGCCCCGCCTCATTGTGATTGATTATCTTTCCGACGAGACAGGCTCCGACCTCGATCTGCACGACCGTGCCGAAATTTTCGGTCTGCATTATCGTGTACTCTCTGGTGTTCTGCGTAAACACCGGATGATTGTTCACGACGATGGGCAGCACCGGATTATACCTCCCCTTTATATGGAAGTTCACGCTCTTGCGACCGTTGTCTATATAGCAATAGCGGTGATAATTCTCGACACCGAGTCGGAAAATCAGGCAGTAGCCGTTGAGGTAATCCTCAGCGATAAAGCGACTGTCGACAAGGTCCTCGACACGGTAAAGGCTGTCCTTTATGCTGAACACCGAATTGGCGGTTATCCGATATGCCGAAAGGTGCCCGTCGCACGGAGATATCAGCTTTTTCGGGTCCATATTTACGGGTCTTGCAGTCGGATCTATTTGCCTTGTGAAAAAGTCGTTGAAGCAGTAGTACCTTGCGGGACGATACTCCGAAAGGTCGAGCGAATTTTTCTTGACAAAGCGGCGTATGTGCAGCTTGGATACCGGTGTGTCCATATACGCACCCGCAACCGCCGATACGACGGGATTGGTTATGACTCTGCGCGGCGGCTTGCCCAACTTTTTCGTATAGAAATATTTCATTGACCTTGTCATCATTTTATTCTCGGGCATGGTCATCCTCAGCTTTCTTTCTTTTTCAGCCTTTTCGATATTACCTCAATCAGCAGAACGATGCCGCAGAAGACAAAGCTTGCGTAAAACGACAGTCCCCTGCTTATGAGCTCGACACTTACGGGATCCTTCACTATTCCGTGAAATCCCGTGATAAATATATAATCCACAACGCCGACGGCACCCGGAAGCGGCACGGAGTTTGAGCCCAAAATCGCAAAGGTCTGAGCGGAAAACGCATGATCAAGCATCCCGAGGTCGCCGCCGACGCCGATGAATATGCACATTGAAACTGCGATAAGACTCATGCGCTGCACGAGGTTTATAAGCAGCACTCTGAGCATAAAGCCGTAGTCACGGCGAATCAGCTTGCCGCACTCGGCATACTGCTCAAGCGAGACTTCGAGCTTTTTCAGTCTTGCATCGTAATTCTTGAAAATGTGCAGCTTACAGAGCAGACGCAGAATAAACGACGCGACCTTGCGCACAAGCTTTTTATTGAAAATGCACATAAAAAACGTAACTATGAATATGAGCTGCACGAGAAGTCCCACGCTTATGAAAAGCTTTGCCGCAAGGTCAAAATCAAGGAACATTTTGAAGTTCAGTATAAACGCAACGGTGCTCAGTATGAGTATCGCAAGCGTATACATCGAAAGATTGAGTAGCAACGCGATGGCGGACACCGCCCCCGACGCTCCGTCTTTCATCATGACATACATTGCCGCAGGCTGACCTCCCGCCGCAGTCGGTGTAATGTCGGAAAAATAGATGTCCGTTGCGGCATATACGGTCGCTCTGCGGCGGTTGAATCCGCGTCCCAAGCGGCGGCAGATATAGCGCAGTGCGGCACCCTCAAAGTAAATAAAACCGAAGGCGCAGAGTGCCGCCAGTACAAACCATACGGGCGATATCTCTCCGAGACAGCGGAGAAAGCCTTCAAGGGTAAATCCGTCGCTCACCGATGTAATTATAAGTACCGTCAAAACGGTGAGGGCTATCAGAACGAGCAGCCACATGAAAGATTTCGTGCTTTTTTTCATAGTGAGTTCTTCATTTCAAACTTAAGCTTAGAGTTAAGATACGAACTTTTTCAATCCGAGTCATCGCAATGCAATCATTAAAATGCTATGCACTTTGTAGGGCGAGGTCATGACCTCGCCGAAAAACCTGCCCCGAACTATTGTGCGATTTAAAAAAAGACAAGTCCGCACTGCATTCTTTCTTTTCAACATTTCGCAAATCGTAGTGCACAGCAGGCGGCGGACTCATGAGTCCGCCCTACAACGGAATGGCAATGGTTTTAACTGCCGAGGGTCGATTTTCTCCCGAAGCATAAAATGTGTTCGTACTGAAATTTTATTATATCACAGTTATACCGTCTTGTCATCACTTTTTTAAAACACAAGTTGCACCAAAACCATGTACAAAGCCGTGCCGCCTACGACGCTGAGCATCGTATTCTTCTTCCACAGATGCAGCGCGGCAGTCACCGCAACGCAAATAAGCTGCGGCAAAAACAGACCCGCCTCGGAAAAGCTTATGTGTCGCAGGCAATATACCACCAGCGTCGCCATAACCGCAAGCGGCAGCATTTTCCCCAGATAGCCGACGGCGGACGGCACCTCTTTGCTGCCGAATATCACAAAGGGCAGCAGCCTTTCGGCAAAGGTGCACAGGGCACAGACCGCAATGATGAGTACGGATTCTCCGACTGTGATGCTCATTTCATCGCCTCCTCGGAAAGCTTTGGGCGCAGCAGCATAAGTCCCGCAACCGTAACGCAAAGTGACGGGAGCAGGAAATCGTCCGCTCCGAAGATGAGTATACAGGCAACCGATGACGCGACACCGAGCACCGCGGGCAGGGCACTTTTCGCGCCCCTTAGCTGATCGACGAGAATGACGGTGAAAAGTGCCGTCAGCGCAAAATCTATGCCCGTTGTGTCGAAAGTTATCAGCTCACCGCACAGTCCGCCGAGTGCGGAAAAGAGTATCCAATAGAAGTAGACGAAAAGCGACGAGGAAATGTTCACGGTTTTTTCGTCCGTATCCTCTCCGGTATCCATGCACAGAAGCGAGTAATTCTCATCCGCAAGACTGAATATGAGGAAGTATTTCCACGGGCCGTAGTCTCTGAACTTTTCGATGAACGACAGTCCGTAGAAAATATGGCGGCTGTTTAAAAGCAGTGCCGTCACCGCAACGGTGAATATCGGTATCCCTCCCGCGAAAAACGATACCATGAGCATTTGCAGCGATCCCGCAAACACTATCGCACTGCAGCCCGCCGACCACAGGAAATTATAGCCCGCATTTGACATAAGTATTCCGTAAGCTATGCCCACCGGAAAAAAGGCTATCATTATCGGTATGCTGCGCTTGAACGCGAATTTTATGCTCCTGCGCTTAACGTCGCTCATAGTCATATCCCCCCGTTACGATTACGGTGATTATACACTTTGTTCGCAGATTGCGCAAGTCGGGATTTACAAAAGCCAAAACTTGTGGTATGATTAACAATCATACATACGCATAATATTAAGCAATTGGAGGGTTTTAATATGAAAGCATGGCAAATAGCGGTTCCCGTAGGCATTGTCGCGGCGGCAGCGGCGGCGATAGCGGTCATATCCGGCAAAAAGGACGGCGATAAGCCCACCGGCAAAAAGGCAAAAGCTCCGGCTGCAAAAAAGGCCGAGTTCAAAAATCCCAAGGTCGGCGTTTACAGCTTCGTTTCCGGCTTTAACGATGCAGCTACCGTAAATGTAAATGTCACCTACGACGGCGACAAGCACAGCTTCGATGTCATCGGCGAGGAGTTCCTTGCCTACTCAAGCGACTCCCATGTTGCGGTATTCTACGGCTCCGAGGTCGATATGCAGATAGAGTACGCAGGCTACTACAGCGGCGAGGGCTTTGCCGAAATGAGCGATACCGCAAAGAACAAGTTCAAGGGCTTCGGTACCGTGTCCTACAACGGTCTTGACG
>CAZWID010000061.1:0-7400 GCA_964634065.1 uncultured Oscillospiraceae bacterium
AGGGACGCAGGTTGGCTGACGCTCAATGCCGGTATAGGCAGCGGAGCGGATATTATCCTCATACCCGAAATACCCTATGACATCGACAAGGTCACCGAAGCGATAGAGCAGCGCACAAAAATGGGCAAGGCGTTTTCGATAATCGCCGTTGCAGAGGGCGCAAAGAGCATTGATGACGAAAAGCTCAGCGAGGAGGAGAGCCGCCGCAAGAGAGAGCAGTCGCCGCACTCCACGATATCCTACGAGATAGCGGACCATATTGAAAAGACTCTCGGCAGGGAAGCAAGGGTGACGATTCCGGGACACTACCAGAGAGGCGGCCCACCTTGTCCGTATGACAGAGTGCTTGCAACGCAGTTCGGCACCGCCGCGGCGGAGCTTATCATAAATCGCAGCTACGGAAGAATGGTCGCAATGCAAAACGGAGAGATCGTGTCCATTCCCTTGGACGAAGCCGCAAGCAAGACAAAATTCCTACCCACCGACCATCCTCTGATAAAAGTCGCAAGAGACATGGGAATATCCTTCGGTGATTAAAATAGGCAGATTCTTCTGCCTATTTTTTTGTTGAAAGAATGCTTGAAATATAGTAAAATAATATAATCTGTATTTTCGGAGATGATACCGTGGCGGCATATGTGGAATTTAAAAACGTAAAGAAAGTATATAACATGGGCGAGGTCTCGATCGAGGCCCTGAAAGACGTCAGCTTTGAGATCGAAAAGGGCGAGATCTGCGTCATCGTCGGAGCATCGGGAGCGGGCAAGACCACGCTGCTGAATATTCTCGGCGGCATGGATACCCTGACCTCCGGAACGGTGAGCCTCGACGGAAAGGACATTTCGGCATATTCGCAAAAGGAGCTTACAACCTACCGCAGATTCGATGTCGGCTTTGTGTTCCAATTTTACAATCTTGTGCAAAACCTCACTGCACTTGAGAATGTCGAGCTTGCGGCACAGCTTTGTAAAGAGCCGATGAACCCACATGAGGTACTGTCGCTTGTGGGACTCACGGATAGGGAGGCAAATTTCCCCGCACAGTTATCCGGCGGTGAGCAGCAGAGAGTCGCGATAGCGCGTGCTCTTGCGAAGAATCCGAAGCTCATGCTTTGCGATGAGCCCACGGGAGCACTCGACTATAATACGGGCAAAGCCGTCTTGAAGCTTTTGCAGGATTGCAGCCGCAAAAACGGTATGACGGTCGTTATAATAACTCACAATCAGGCACTCACCGCAATGGCAGACAGAGTCATATCCGTCAAAAGCGGTACGGTCACAAATGTGAGCCTGAACGCAAAGCCCACACCAATTGAGGAGATCGAATGGTAAGATGAGGGGAACACTCTTTAAGCTGTGCATAAGGGAGATAAAGCAAAGCTTCGGTCGGTATATGGCGATCTTCGCCATAATCGCCTTGGGAGCGGGGCTTTTCATGGGACTTCGTATGTCCAGACCCGACTTTATCGAGACCTATGATAAATATACACAGACCTATAATTTCTTCGATTTTCGCCTTGTGTCCACCTTGGGACTGACAGATGACGATCTGAAGCTCGTTTCCGATATCGACGGGGTTACCGCCGCAGAGGGTGCGTTTACATCGGACTTTATGATGAACTCCGATGACGGCGACAATCGGATAATCGTCGCAAACAGTATACCTTCCGACATCAATAAGGTTGACATAATATACGGCAAAATGCCCACTGCGGCAAACGAGTGCTTAGCTGACCCCGAAATGTATTCCGAGGATGACATAGGCAAGAAGTTAAAGCTTTCACCCGACAATTCCGAGGATACCTTCAATGCCTTTGCATATGACGAGTATACGATAGTCGGCATATGCGAGAGCGTCAGCTATATAAATCTCGAGAGAGGCTCAAGCACTCTCGGCAACGGCAGCGTTGTCGGGTATATCTACATACCGTCCGACGGCTTTTCACTTGACTGCTACACGGATATTTATCTCACCGTCGATGCCGACGGCTATGTGTATTCCGATGAATACAAAAAGAATATAAAGCCTTATGTGAAAGTGCTTGAGGACTTTATGGAGCAGAGGGCGATTGTCCGTTATGACAGCCTTATAGATACGGCGATGGCGCAGCTTGAGGACGCAAGAGCACAGTATGAGGCGGGACTTTCGGAGTACACACCGGCAAAAGCCGAGTACGACACCGCAAGAGCGGAGTTTGACGCACAAAAGACCGAGGTACTTTCGGAGCTCGACGGTGCGGAGCAGCAGATTTTACAGGCAGAAGCAATGGCGGGTGACACTGCGGCACTCAATGTGGCACAGCAGGAGCTCGATGCCGCCAAAGCGGAGCTTGACGACGGATACAGGCAGTATCAGACGGGACTGATCGCTTATCAGCTCAGAGTGGATACGGAGCTTGCCACGCTCGACTATCAGGTGAATTATTACACAGCAAAGGTCAGTGAAAAGCAAAGTGCAATTGCCGAAAAAAAGGCGGAGCTGAATGAGCTCAATGAGCGGCTTAATACCGCATCGGGCACGGAGCTCTTAACGCTGAGAGCCGCTGTCGCACAGGCGGAGCTTGAACTGCGAAGCTTAGAGTCGGAGCTTAGCTTTGCGGAGAGCAGATTGCAGACGCATACGCAATCGCGAGATGAGCTCCTGTCGGAGCTTGAGCCCATGAAGCAGCAGCTCGATGAGGCAAAAGCTCAGCTTGACGACGGCTATGCACAGCTTGAGCAGGCACAGGCTGCACTAAACTCCGTCACGGATGGCAGCATCCAAAAGGCGAGAGCGGAATTTGATGCGCAAAAAGCGGCGGTAATGGCACAGCTTGATGCAGCTGAAGCTCAGCTTGACGATGCAAAGTCGCAGCTTGAGGACGCAAAAGCTCAGCTTGACGACGCAAAGAAGCAGCTTGACGATGCCGAAAGGCAGATTAAGAATATGGACAATGCCGACACCTATGTTCTCGGCAGGGATACCAATATCGGCTATGCCTGCTTTGAGACGGACACGATGATAGTCGACAGTGTTGCCGGAGTGTTCCCCGTGTTCTTCATACTTGTTGCGGCACTTGTGTGCCTAACGACGATGACAAGAATGGTCAGCGATCAAAGAACGCAGGTGGGCGTTATGAAGGCACTGGGCTACGGTTCGGGTGCGATTATGGCAAAGTACCTGATATATTCCGGTTCTGCAACGCTTTTGGGCTGCATATTCGGAATCGGAGCGGGAGCCTTCGTGTTTCCGTTCATCGTTTGGCTCGGCTACGGCATAATCTATAATTTCTCGGGTCTTGTATTTACCGTGGACTGGCTCCTTGCCATTGAGATTACCGCGGCAAATCTTGCGGCAATGCTGCTCACAACATGGCTTTGCTGCAAAAAGGAGCTTAAGAGCGTACCGGCGGAGCTCATACGTCCAAAATCACCGGAAGCCGGAAAACGCACATTCCTTGAGCACATCCCGATTATATGGAACCGCTTCGGTTTTATGCAAAAGGTCTCCGCAAGAAACATACTGCGCTATAAGAAACGAATATTCATGATGCTGCTCGGCATCGGAGGCTGTACCGCATTGGTGTTGACGGCGTTCGGCTTAAACGATACCGTCAAATCGCTTGTGAGATTGCAATACGATGAGGTGAGTCTGTACGATTATGAGCTGACGCTTGCATATGATATGACCGAGGCGGAGCGGGAGCTTATCTGCGACGCTTGGGGGGACGATGCCGAAAGCGTACTTTTCATGTACCGCGGCACGGCGGATGTCTCGGCAAACGGTACGGTCAAATCGGTGACATTCTGTGCCGCAGAGGATGACACGGAGGGATTTGTCGATTTCCATGACGGCGATACGCCGATAGCCTTCCCGAGTAAAAACGAAGCGATAATCAACTACAATCTTGCACGCACGATGGAGCTTGAAGTGGGCGATACTCTGAGCGTAACGACTGCGGATATGCAGACGCTGACGCTCACCGTCTCCGGAATATTCGACAACTATGTCGAAAACTTTGTCTATATATCGCTTGAAAGCTGTATCGACCAGTGGGGCAAGGCACCGGAGATAAAGTCGGCACTTGTAAACGCACCGGATGGAGCCGACGTTTACGAGACTGCGGAACGCATAGCAAAAGCCGACGGCGTCAGAAGCATAAGTATAAGCTCGGACTCGAAGGCAAGAATCGAGAACATGATGAGCAGCCTGAAATATGTCATAGCACTTGTGGTTTTGTGTGCCGGAGCACTGGCGTTTATCGTGCTCTACAATCTTACGAATATAAACATATCCGAAAGAATACGAGAGATTGCGACCATAAAGGTGCTCGGCTTCTATCCGAAGGAGTCACAGGACTATGTGTTCAGGGAAAACATTGTGCTGACGGGCTTCGGTGCTCTGTTCGGACTGCTGCTCGGTGTAGTTTTCCATGCTTTTGTAATGAACAATATAGTTTTCGACATGATGTATTTCGCACCCTATATATCGCCGTGGAGCTTTGTGATCTCCGTCGTGATAACCTTCGTATTTGCGATCGTGGTCGACTTTATACTCCGCCGCAAGATCGACGGAGTGGATATGGCAGGAGCATTAAAATCCATTGAATAAATTGACAAAACGCTGCAAAAACGTTATCATGTAAAATGTAAGTATTTAGTCTGTATGAGGATAATTGCTTATGAACGAAAAAACTGTTGCCTTTCCCGGATGGGAGACTGTGCGCTGTATAGGCAGCGGCAGCTCCGGAAAGGTGTATGAGATCAGAAAAAAGGATGAATACGGCGGCGATTTTCATTGTGCGCTGAAGGTCATACCCGTTCCTGCAACGCAGGAGGAATATGACGAGATGAAAAGCACGATGAGTGAATATTCCATGCGTGCCAAGCTCCGTGAGCAGGTAGAGGAGATAAGCAACGAGTATCGACTGATGGGAGAGCTCAGAGGCCATCCGAATATCGTCAACTGCGAGGATCAGATGATAGTTCCGCATGAGGACGATATGGGTTGGGATATCTATATCCGCATGGAGCTGCTGACCTCACTGACGGATTACGTCCATGACAACGGGATAACGGCAGGCGAGGTGATAAGGCTCGGTAAGGACATTTGTTCCGCACTTGAGCTTTGCGACAAAAACGGAATTATCCACAGGGACATAAAACCGCAGAACATTTTCGTCAGCAAGTACGGAGCGTTCAAGCTCGGTGACTTCAGCGTCGCTAAGGAGACCGAGCTGCACTCGGCAAGAGACAAGGTGGGGACGTATTCCTACATGGCACCCGAGGTATACAAAGGAAAAGGCTATACCTCAAGCGTGGATATCTATTCGCTCGGCATGGTTCTGTATTGGCTGCTGAACGAAAAGAGGACACCGTTTTTGCCGCTCCCGCCCAAAACTCCGACCAATGAAGAAATTGCGGATGCGCAGCTCAAAAGATACAAGGGTGAGCCGGTGCCGCCTCCGAAATACGGCAATACGGCTCTGAAAAAGGTCGTGCAGACAGCTTGCTCCTTTAAGCCGGAGGAACGGTATGCGACGCCGACCGAAATGAAAAAGGCACTTGAGCTTGCCGCAAGCGGCAAGGTAATGAGCACCGCATCTCCCGCACTTGAGGTGACCGTCAGAGAGACATCACCGATTCCGCAGCGGCAGCGTCAGACTCCGCCGCCGACGAATACGAGACCGCCGCAGCGTACTCAGACTCCGCAAACGAAGCCGAGGGTGCAGCAAAAGCCCGTTCAGCAGAGCGTAAAGCCGAAATCGCAAGCGAAGTACACTGCAGCGATCGTTGCCGTCATTGTGCTCATGATACTTGCCGTCGTGCTCTACTTTGCCTTGAGCAACGGTTGGTTCAAGTTGGGAAGCGGCGGCGACGGCGACAACCCCACCGCTACGGTGACACCGACGCCGACACCCTATTCCGTAACAACGCTGTATGTCAGCTCACCGGAGCTGAAGCTCGAGGTAGGGGAGGAGGCACAGCTTAGCGTAAGCTTCCTGCCGGAGCCGAAATCGGACGATGAGCAACCGCACTTTGTCTGGAAAAGCACCGATCCGACGATAGCTACGGTCGACGAAAACGGCAATGTCGAGGCGATCAAGGCTGGAACCGCGACCGTTATGGTCTATGTCGAAGGCAACAGTGACGTTTTCGATAAGTGCACCGTTCTTGTCGAGGAACCGACGGTGGTGAGTATTGAAATACTCAGTGAGCCCGACAAGACATCCTACACGATAGGCGACAAGCTTGAGCTTGACGGGCTTGTCATCAAGGTGTATTACAGCAACGATACCGAAGAAGAAATTGACGATACGACAAAGCTGTCCGTTTCCGCAAATATGAGCTCCATAGGCACTCAAACGGTAAGAGTGACCTACGGTGGGCAAACCGCCGAATTTACCGTATGGGTCGGACTGTTTTGATACCGACATCGATACTCCTTTGATTGCAATGCGATCGAAGGAGTATCGTATATATTGACTCTATCGCCATATTTGTACAGAACATATTGAATTATCTAAGAAAAAATGCCGCAAAACGGATTATATTTGCTTGCATATTTTGATAACTTGTGTTAAAATGCTATCAAATATGTATGCTCTCAAACTATGCATACTTTTAAAGGGGGGACTTAATTGGACAGTAAGGCTAAGATAATAGCTGTTGCCGGAAAAGGCGGCGTCGGCAAAACGTCGATATCGGCTACCATCGTCAGACTCCTTGTCGAGCGTTATCCCGATAAGAAGATCCTTGCGATAGACGCCGACCCTGCTGTCGGACTTTCCGTTGCCCTCGGCGTTGATGTAAAGCTCACTTTGGATGACATCCGTATGAGCATCGTCGACAGCGTGGAAAACGGTGAGACAAGGGAAGCACTTGAGCTTCTCAGCGAAGCGAGATTCAGAATATTCGACGCACTTGTCGAAATGCCGGGCTTCGCCTTTTTGGGTATCGGCAGACCGGAAAGCTCCGGCTGCTACTGCAAGGTAAACTCTTATCTCAAAGAGGTAATAGGCATACTTGCAAACAGCTTCGACTATGTTGTAATTGACGGAGAGGCGGGTATCGAACAGATACAGCGCCGTGTTATGGACAAGGTAACTCACCTTATCCTCGTCACCGACCAGAGCAAGAAGGGTTGCCAGGTCATCTCCACTATCAAAGGCGTTGCGGACGATCTGATCGTTTACGATAAGATAGCCGCGATAATCAACCGCATGACGAATCCGGAGCTTGCGGAGCTCATAACCGTACCCGGAGTCGAGATTGCGGCATTCATCCCTGCCGACAGTGCTTTTGCGGCGAACGACATCAAGGGCAAGAGCGTACTTGAGCTGCCGGAAGATTCTCTTATGCTCAATGGAGTAAAGGAAGCACTCCAAAAAATAGAAATTCTTTGAAGAAGAGGTGTAACAT
>CAZWID010000062.1:0-6906 GCA_964634065.1 uncultured Oscillospiraceae bacterium
TTTGCGCCGCTTGACAGCAGAAACGCACCCATCGATGCCGCAAGTCCGATACATATAGTCGAAACATCGGGCTTGATATACTGCATGGTGTCATATATCGCCATTCCCGCGGTAACGCTGCCTCCGGGACTGTTGATATAAAACTGTATGTCCTTATCGGGGTCCTGCGCCTCAAGATAAAGAAGCTGTGCAACGATAAGGCTTGCAGTCGCATCGTTGACCTCCTCCGACAGCATTATGATGCGGTCATTGAGAAGTCTCGAAAAAATGTCGTAGGAGCGTTCGCCTCTACCTGTCTGTTCCACTACATAGGGCACTAAACTCATAATATAATTCTCCTTTGTTAAATTTACTCATCCAGGAGATCATATCCAAACGCCGTTTTATTTATTCGGCTTCTTCCTCGGATACGCTTGCCGACTCAATGATTATCTTGGTTGCCTTTTCCTTCTTGAACTCGTTCTTTATATAGTCGATGCCGAAGTAGTTGATAATGTCCTCGGGCTGTGCATTAACGGTCTCTGCCGCGCCCTTAACATACTCGTCGGTCTCGTCCTCGGTTACCTCGATGCTCTCGGCTTCGATGACTGCCTCTAAAAGGAGCTCCTGCTTTACCTGATAAACCGCTGCGGGCTTAAGTCCTGCATCGACGGTCTCCTTGTCAAGACCCATGAGCTTCATGAGGTCCTCGGTGGAAACATCGTCACCCTGAACGCCGAAGTTTGCGGCATAGCTGCGAAGAATCTCATTAAGCTTTGCATCGACCATGGTATCGGGCACGTCAACGGTCATGTTGTCGCAAGCCTGAGTCATGATGTCGGTGCGGTACTTTGCCTCTGCCTCGTCACTCTTTGCCTTTTCCATGCTTGCGCGAACGTCAGCCTTGTATTCCTCAAAGGTATCGAACTCGGAAACGTCCTGTGCAAACTCGTCATCCATCTCGGGAAGCTCGGGAGTCGTCAGACTGTTGAGCTTGACCTTGAATACAACTGCTTTGCCTGCAAGATCCTCAACATAGTTCTCGGGGAAGGTCACGTTGATTTCCTTCTCCTCACCGATATTCATGCCGACAACCTGCTCCTCAAAGCCGGGAACGAACATTCCGGAGCCGAGCTCAAGGTCAAAAGCTTCTGCCTTGCCGCCTTCAAAACGTTCGCCGTCGAGATAACCGTCAAAGTCGATATTTGCGGTATCGCCATCCTGCGCCTCACGCTCAACGCTGAGCATACGGGCATTGCGCTTTGCGGTATTGCGGATCTGCTTCATAACCTCGTCTTCGCTGACCTCCGCGGACATCTTGGGTGCGGAAAGATTCTTGTACTCACCGAGAGTTACCTGCGGGTAAAGCTCAAGTGCGAAGGTGACGGTCATGGTCTTGTCCTCGGCAACGTCGAGATCTGCGATTGCGGGAGTGCCGATAATCTTAAGACCTGCATTGTCGTATGCGAAGTTGAATGCCACGGGGCAGAGATCGTCTATAGCATCCTGATAAAACACCTCGGCACCGTACATACCCTCAATGATGGCACGGGGGGCTTTGCCCTTTCTGAAGCCGGGGACGTTGATCGAGTTTTTATTCTTCTTGTAAGCCGCATTGACGGCAGCTTCAAATTCGTCGGGGCTGACCTCGACCTGAACATTTGCAGTCTTGTTCTCTTTGTTTTCTACGTTCTTGATAATCATTTACTGACTTCCTCCTAAAATGTTCTTGCAAACACTTATGCATAATAGCAGATTGTGCCGCTAAAAGCAATGTTTTTCTTTGAATTATCTACAAAATTAAATTATCTTTTGGGGCTTGAAATTCACATGATCGGCTGAAACAAGGCGAAATTCCGTTTCACCGAGTGTGCCGTTGAAGGAATATGCACAGCTTGCGGCATGAAGATGCCCATAGCAGCACAGTTTGACACGGTATTCCTCAAGCAGCTTGAGAATATCGGCACACTCATATTGCAGGTACTTTGGAGGATAGTGGAGAAAAACAAGCTTCTCTCCTTCGCCTGCCGAGCTTAGCGACATTTGAAGGCGCATCGTTTCACGCTGCATTATTTTTTTGTCGTGTGCATCTCCTTTGAGTTCCTCATAAAACCAACCTCTTGTGCCGCAGAGCTTATAATCGCCGTAAGTAAAGCTGTTATTGTGAAGAATGTCAATGGTCGATATGCCGTTTGCGGCAAAAAAGCTCTTCGCTTTTGTTGCCGTCGACCACCAATAGTCGTGATTGCCCTTGAGAATTATCTTTTTGCCCGGCAATGCATCGATAAAGCGAAAGTCCTCGAGCGACTCCTCCATACTCATTCCCCAACTTATATCGCCGCAGATAACCGTCAGATCAGCGTCGCAAAGCTCGGAGAATCCGTCTTTCAGTTTTTGCGTATAATCTATCCATCTGCCTCCGAAAACCTCCATCGACTTGTTACTGCCGAGTGAAAGGTGGAGATCACCGATCGCATATAATGACATATAGCCTCCGTATAAAAATCTGCAGCTCCGTAAATAATACCGTTGTAGGTCAATATATAATCGGAGGTTTAAAAAATGAGTGACAAAAAGAACAGGTCTTGTGAAACAACGGGTGTCGGCTGTGAGGTAACACAGTGCAAATACAACACCGTCGACAGTAAGTGCTCTGCGTCGCACATAAGTGTCCGCAACGAAAAAGCAAGCACGAAGTCGGAGACTTATTGCTCCACCTTTTGTCCGAGAGGCTGCTGCGACTGATACCCGACGGGAGAAATCCCGTTACATATAATTAACCTATAAAGCTCCTTACGGTATCCTTCATATCCTCCGGCGTAATTACACCGTTAAAGCGTTTTTTACGCTGCTCAAGCTTTGACAGTCCCGCAGGAGCCGCAATGCCGCAAAGCTCCGAAAGCTTTTCGATATGCAGTGCCTTGCCGTCGTCGATGTCTTCACCCAGTGCCGAAAGGACACTGTCACTGAATTTAAAGGGACTTGCGGTGGAGACGATGACCGTGGGGCGCGGTATCTCTCTTGCTCTCCTTCTGTGGGCAAGGACATTATACGCAACGGCAGTGTGTGTGTCGATGAGATAGGAGTGCCTGTCCCAAACATTCTTTATGGTCTCAAGCGTCTTTGCATCGTCGCAGCAGCCGCCTTCAAAGCACTCCCCTATCGCCGCTTTAAGCTCATCGCTTACGCTGTATTCTCCTTTTTCGGAAAGCTGCTTCATGTATCCCGAAACAGTTTTATCGCTGCTGCTCAGATTATACAGCAATCTTTCGAGATTGCTCGAAACAAGAATATCCATCGAAGGAGACAGGGTACATTTAAAGCTGCGGTTTCTGTTATATACTCCCGTTTCGAGAAAGTCCGTCAAAACATTGTTTTCGTTGGAAGCGCAGATAAGTCTGCCGACGGGAAGTCCCATTTGACGGGCATACCAACCTGCCAGTATGTTGCCGAAGTTGCCGGTCGGAACGCAGAAATCAACATCCTCTCCGTATTCGATGCAGCCCGAATTTACATAGTCGCAATAAGCGGAGAAGTAATAAACTATCTGCGGCAGGAGCCGTCCCCAGTTTATCGAGTTTGCGGACGAAAGGAAGCACCCCTTTTCGTTCAGCTCATCGGCAAATGCCTTGTCGGAAAATATGCTCTTGACGCCGCTTTGAGCATCGTCGAAATTGCCGTACACCGCAGTTACTCCGACGTTTTTGCCCTTTTGGGTTATCATTTGCAGCTTTTGCGCTTCGGATACGCCGTTGTGCGGATAAAACACCTGTATCATCGTACCCTCAACGTCGGCAAAGCCTTCAAGTGCCGCCTTGCCGGTGTCTCCGCTTGTTGCCACAAGTATGCATACCTTGCGGTGCTCTCCGCACTTTTTGAGAGATGCCGTGAGAAGATGCGGCAAAAGCTGCAATGCCATATCTTTAAAGGCGCAGGTAGGTCCGTGATAAAGCTCAAGCACGGCTGTTTTCCCGTCAATGATATGCAGCGGTGCAACGTCGGGATGATCATAGCTTGAGCCGTATGCCGCATTGACAAGCGCGGTAAGCTCATCGGTGCCAAATTCGTCAAGGTATTTTGACATTATGTAAACCGCTCTTTGACAATAGTTAAGAGGCAGGAGCGACTTTATCTCATGGGGCTTTAGCTGCGGTATCGTTTCGGGTACAAACAAGCCGCCGTCCGGCGCAAGTCCCTTGCTTATCGCTTCGGCTGCGCTGACCTTATAACTTGAATTTCTTGTGCTGAAATACTTCATCGTCACACCTCGAAAGCATTTTCTATCAGATTTATTCTTGCCTTACGACCGAAGGCACCGTCGTTCCAATACAGTTCGAGAACATCAAAGCGCGGCTGCTTTTCCGTGTCATTCTTCTGCAGGTACATCTGCGCGGCTTTGATAATCCTACGCTGCTTTGAATATGTTACAAACTCTCTTGCTTCACCGTGATCACTGCTTTTTCGCAGCTTTACCTCAACGAAAACTATATAGCTTCGGTTTTCGGCAATGATGTCGATCTCACCGTGGCGGCATGAGTAATTAGTCTCAACTATTCTGTAGCCGTGCATTTTAAGGTAGCTTGCCGCCTTTTTCTCGCCCCATGCACCTAATTCTCTGCTATCCATAGACGCGCTTATACATCTTCCTGAGAAAGCTCAGCCTGTGTATCTCACAGGGACCGTACTCAGATAATGCTTCATAATGCAGCTTTGTACCGTATCCTTTATGAGCTTCAAAATGGTATTGCGGATACTTCTCCGCCATTTCAAGCATATAACGGTCACGGCTGACCTTCGCAAGTATCGATGCGGCAGCTATGTCCGCACACAGAGAATCGCCCTTTACGACATAACGACTCGGCATATGTATATCCTTATTCCTGTTGCCGTCTATAAGCGCAAGCTCGGGTACGGGCACAAGCTTTTCTATAGCTCTGTTCATCGCAAGCATTGTTGCACCGAGAATGTTCAGGCTCTCGATCTCGTCAACCGTCGAGGATGCTATACCGTATGCGGTTGCTTTTTCGCATATCTCGTCAAAAAGTTCGTCGCGCTTCACCGCAGTCAGCTTCTTGGAATCGTCTAATCCTTTAATCTCAAGTCCTCTCGGCAGTATAACCGCCGCAGCATAAACCGGTCCCGCCAAGGGACCTCTGCCCGCTTCATCAACTCCGCAAATGAGGGAATAGCCTTCATCGTATATTTTGTTTTCAAGTTCCCAAAGCTCAGTCATCCGGTCGCTCCAAGCTCAGTCTGCCGAGCTTACCGTCATGGTATTCGCTAAGCAGTGTGTTTGCCATCCGTTCAATGTCGTATTCGCCCTTAGAGAGGAGAAAGCCTCTTTTTTTCGCGGCTGCCTCCAAAAGCTCATAGCCGTTTAAGGAAAGGTCAGGCTCAAGCTTATACCGCTCCTTCAATGCCTGCGGATACATTCTGCAAAGGCGCAGCATGAAATTCGCTCCGAGCGTCTCCCTGTCCAAAACATCTGACTTTATTGCATTCGTTATCGCAAGCAGTTCTCCGACCTCCTGCGAATCGAATTTGGGCCAGAGTATGCCCGGTGTGTCGAGAAGGTCAAGACCTTTGTCAATATTTATCCACTGCTTACCTCTTGTAACTCCGGGCTTATCACCCGCTGCGGCAGCCTTACGTCCGGCGACTTTGTTTATAAAAGTCGACTTTCCTACATTCGGAATACCGAGAATCATGACTCGAAGCGGTCTGTTCTGCCCCTTAGCCGCATATTCCTCCAATTTGTCGGAAAGCAGCTCTCTGACGCTTTTGGCAAAAGCATTTACGCCCTTGCCGCTTTTGGCGTCCGTCTGTATGACCTTGATTCCCTGCGATTCATAGTGACTAACCCATGCTGCGGTAATGTCCTTATCGGCAAGATCGCAGCGGTTTAGAATAACAAGCCTCGGCTTACCGCCAGCCAAACGGTCAATGTCCGGATTGCGGCTTGCACGCGGTATTCTCGCATCGAGTATTTCGCAAACAGCATCGACAAGCTTTATATTGTCCTCTATCATGCGTTGAGCCTTGGTCATGTGCCCGGGGAACCATTGAATATTCATTTTTTCATAGACATTGTCGGGCATATCATTCACCGTAGGGACTGCCTATCCTGTCAAGCGGAAAGACAATATAGAGTACCTTGCCGAGTATCAGTCTCGTGTCAACCATGCCTATTTCGGCTTTGCGGCTGTCCGTAGATCTGTTTCTGTTGTCTCCCATAACAAAGACGCAGCCTTCCGGCACCGTCTGCGCTCCGGCAAAGTCAAGCGGAATATAGGTGTCCTCGGCAATGTAAGGCTCATCAAGAGGAACGCCGTCAACATATACTATTCCCTTTTCAAAATCAATCTCGACCGTTTGACCCTCGGTTGCGATAATACGCTTTACAAGTGCCTCTGATTTGTATTCGTCCTTGCGGAAAACGACAATGTCACCCTGCTTCGGCGTATAGAACAGGTTGGAGACTATCATCTTGTCCCCGTGATAAAGAGTGTTATTCATCGAATGACCGTTGACGTCAACAGGATGAATCACGAACATAAATACAAGTATGCAAAGGACAAGAGCCGTAACAAGACTCTGCGCCCATTCATATGCTTCGCCCCTTGCGGTGGTCTTCACTTCCGCTTTAGGCATCTTTGTACTTTCCTTTGCTGTTTTTTTCATGGCAGTGCCTCTTTGCAATCAGTTTATCATGTCATTATACACTATAACAAAGCAATTAGGCAACAAAAAAAGAGGCTTTCGCCTCATTTTTCGGTTTTTCAAAAAAGCCTCGCAGAGTTTGCCGCGATAGCGGCAAATAAAATTAAATTCATTTTCTGTCGGGGCGTGTACCTGACAGAAAATACTTCTCGGGCTGCAAGTGTGGAATTTGTCAGCTTATGCTGACAAATTATGCGCGCAGCAGTC
>CAZWID010000063.1:0-6657 GCA_964634065.1 uncultured Oscillospiraceae bacterium
CCTCTGAAAGGCAGGTTGCTCACGCATTACTCACCCGTCCGCCACTAAGTCAAAGGATAATCTTGACCGAAGTCTCAATTTTCCAGTGCTTCGTTCGACTTGCATGTGTTAGGCACGCCGCCAGCGTTCATCCTGAGCCAGGATCAAACTCTCTATAAATCGTATCATAACCGCTCTCGCGGATATAATCATTTATGATTGCTTTTCTTAGCTCTCAAAGAAATCTTTATAGTCATTTCTGACTTTAAGAACCCTTTTCCGGTGCTTATTTTAGCATAAGCTTTGTTCTTACATTATCTAATTTTCAAGGTACAATCTCGCTGCCTCCGCAGAGGTGACAGCTTGTCTACTATAGCACGCCGCAAGAGCTTTGTCAACACTTTTTTGAAGATTTTTTAAAAATCTTTTTTCGATTAACTCGGGCTCACGAGCGGAGCTTTGTCAGAATACCACCGTATTCACCAAATGTCAACACTTTTTTGCGAAAAATCGAAACTTTTTTCGCACTTTTTTGTGTATCACTAAATATTGTGGCGCGGCTCGGGCATAATACCTATATGTCTGATTTTTACTCTATCCTGCGCCGCGGCAAAAACGGCGGCGAATATCATCCCTTAACGGAACCGCGCTTTAAAGAGCCCATATCCTCCGACACTCTAAAAAACATTTTTGCCGATTGCGACGATTTTCAAACCAGAAAAATCGACTGCGGTCTCGTCGGACATCGCGATTATTTTGTCTGTTGGCTTGACGGCACCGTCGGCGGCGAGGAGCTTTCGCGCGATATTCTGCGCCCGCTCACCGATCTTCTCCGCTGCGGCGGCAATGCCTCTCCCGAGCGTCTGCTCTCCGGTGCGGTTTATTCCGGCACCGCAAACCGCCGCGATGAGCTCGACTGGCTTGTCCGCGACATATGCGGCGGCTGCTGCGCCGTCGTTTTCGATGAGCTTTCCTGCGCCGTCACCTTCGAGATACGCTCCGCCTCGGCGCAGCGCAGTGTTTCGGAGCCGACGATAGAGAAATCTCTCAAGGGCGGCAAGGATGCCTTCACCGAGACCCTTCGCACCGATACCGCACTGATTCGCAAACGTATAAAAAATCCATCGCTGAAGATAAAAAACATGACCGTCGGTCGCAAAAGCGAAACCGCCGTTGCCGTTTTGTACGTCGACGGCGTTGCGGATCCCGCCGTTGTTACGGAGCTTTGCTTAAGACTCGATGCCATCGATATCGACGGCGTATTGGCAACGGGCTGCATCGAGGAACTTATCGTCGATCATCCGAAGTCGCCGTTTCCGCAGCTTTTGCACACGGAACGTCCCGACCGCTTTTCGCGGCAATTACTCAACGGCAGAGTCGGACTCATCGTCGACGGATTGCCGATAGGCTTTCTGCTGCCGGTGAGCTTCACCGAGTTTTTGCGCGTACCGCAGGACGATTCGCAGAACTTCATAGTCAACAGCGCGTTGAGCGTCATCCGTCACTTTGCTACGGTGCTTGCACTCGTTTTGCCCGCTCTGTACGTTGCCGTCGCAATGTACCATCAGGAGATGATACCGACCAAGCTTCTTGTGTCGATCATAGAATCGAAAAAGAATGTGCCCTTCTCGACCTCGCTTGAGGTCATGGGTATGCTCATCGCCTTTGAGCTTTTGCAGGAAGCGGGACTGCGGCTGCCGAATCCGATAGGCGACACCGTGAGCATAATCGGTGCGCTCATCGTCGGTCAAAGCGCGGTCGAGGCAAGCGTCATATCGCCCATCGCCGTCATCGTCGTGGCGTTTGCGGGCATATGCGGCTTTGCGCAGCCGAGTCAGGACATGGGAGCCGCTCTGCGACTCGGCAGATTTCTGCTCGTTATCGCGGCGATACTCTCGGGTCTGTTCGGCGTTGCGGCGATGCTTTGTCTCATCGTCTGGTACCTGTGCACCATGGACAGCTACGGCAGAAGCTACACCGCTCCGCTCTCCGGCGGCGCACCCGACGCCGTCGCATCGACCTTTTTGCGTGCTCCCAAGACCGCAGACAAATACCGTGAAACGGAGCTCAACACACCCGACAGGAGAAATCAGAAATGAAAAGGCTCATTTGCACCGTTCTTGCACTTTGCTGTCCGCTCCTATCCGCCTGCGGCGGCATAGATTCAAATTACCGTGAGGTCGAGCAATTGCTTGTCATTCAGGCGATGGGCTTCGACGAAGCCGACGGCGGCGTCACTCTGTCCGTATCCTCCGGCAGCGGCGGTATGGGCGGTCAAAGCGAAGCGTCGCAGGAAAACGTTCGCATGAAGGCATCCGCTGCGACCTTGCCCGTAGCGCAGGAGCTTATCGAGGATCACAGCGCAAGCGAGGAGCTGTTTTTCGATCACACGTCCTATATCGTCATCGGCAAGAGCGCGCTCGAGTCCTCCGTCGCACCGTATATCGACCACATTGAGCGCAGCGATTCCTTCAGGCTTGACGTTCCCGTCTTTGCGGCGGTACACGGCAGTGCCGAGGATATCATAATCGGCACCGGCAATGCCGACTACGATTCCGTGAGCGTGTTAAGCTCCGTCGAACGAAACGTCGAATCTCGCGGTATCGCCCGTGTTTACAGTGCCGGAGAAATCGCGGCGAACATAAACGCAAACGGCTCCGCTCTCATATGTGCTGTTCGCACCGTCGATGCAAAGGAGGTCATGCCCGATGCTCGGAGCGGCGAAACGACCGCGGTATTCGACGGCTATGCCGTTCTGCGCGACGGCTCTCTTGTCGGCGCGATAAGCGCGGACGATGCCTTGGCGGTCGAGCTGCTGCTTAGCCGATCGGGACCGTCGC
Source organism: uncultured Oscillospiraceae bacterium (assembly GCA_964634065.1). Taxonomy (GTDB): domain Bacteria; phylum Bacillota; class Clostridia; order Oscillospirales; family Oscillospiraceae; genus F23-B02. Next base: position 2,820 of record CAZWID010000063.1, read on the forward strand.
TTCTTGAGCTTACGGCGGATGACTGCACCGCAACACTGCGGCTCTCCGACTGCTCCTGCGAAATCGAGCCCGTTTACGGCGATGACGCTTCGCTTTGCGCTCTCAATGTGCGGCTTGCGGTAAACGCCGACCTTTGCGAATATCGCGGGAGCTTGAGACTCGGTGCGCTTGAGGGCGCGCTGAAGCTCGACATCCTGTCACGCACGCGCTCCGTGCTGGAGCTTTCCCGTGAGCTGTCCTGCGATTTTTTGCAGCTCGGAACGCTTTTGCAATCGCACGACCCTTTTGCCTTGCGCTTTACGGCGCGTGACTTGCAGCAGATGCTCCCGCAGCTTAATATTTATATATATGTAGAAACCGACATAAAAAGCGGCGGTATACTGGAAGAATAAGGAGGCAAAGGCATGAAACCGCAATACAATAGGCGGCAAATGCTCTTTTTGGCATTCACCGCCTTTCTTGCTCCGGCGACGCGTCTCATACCCGAGACCACCGCCGCGATATCCGGCAGCGGAAGCTGGCTTGTGCCCTTTGTCGCTCTGCCTTTTGCGCTGCTGTACCTTGTGTTTCTGACATATTTTCTCAATAACCGCAGATTGGGCGAAGGCACGGCGGAGCTCATAGTCCGTGCGGTCGGATCTCGGGTTGGGCACACGCTGCTTTTTGTGATAGGGCTGTATATGTTTTTCTATTGCGGCTTTTTGCTGCGCACGGGTGCATCCCGCTTTGTCACGACGATATATTCCGCCGCGGAGCCGAACCCCTTTATTCTGACCGGCATCATCCTCGGCACCCTCGCGGCTCTCGGTCCCATGAAGGCAATAGTGCGCAGCGCAAAGATCTTCGGTCTGTTTCTCATTGCCGTCGAGGTGTTCGTCCTGCTTCTGTCGCTCGACGGCGTCGACCTTGACAGGCTGCTGCCCGTTTTCGACCCCGACGCCTCGGCACTTATCGGCGGAGCCGTGCCGATAGTCAATGTTTTCGTCGGCATTCTCGCCTATGTGAGCTTTGCCGAGTTCGGTTCGGCACCGGAGACGGGGCGCACAAGGTCATACGGCGTTTGGCTCATTTGGTGCACGCTGCTGCTGACGCTTGTGACCGCCGCAATCGTCGGCAGCTACGGTGCGGAGCTGACCTCCGTTTTGGTGCATCCCTTTTTCACGCTCACCCGCGGCATTTCGCTGCTGAACGCTCTCGAGCGCGTGGAGGCGTTTATCGTCGCAGTTTGGCTGTTTCCCGATTTTATCATGCTGTCGCTCATGATGAGCTGCGGCTTGCGCTGTCTCAGACTGTCATTCGGCTTTAAGCCGCAGGAGACCGAGCGCACGTTTTCGTTCAAAAACGGTCGCGCACTCATTGTTCTCGGCATCCTTGCAATCGTTCTGACGCTGCTGCTCATTCCGAATGATGCCGCGCACCTAAAGCGTTTCGGTGAAGAAACCGTACCGCTTCTGAATTTTGCGCTGACCTTGGGCATCCTTCCCGTCTGCTGTCTCATCGGCAAGGTACGCGGCAGGATATAATTATATAAGCAGAAATGACAAAAGCCGCGACATTATAAGCGTCGCGGCTTCATATCATTTAAGCTCAGTCCATCTTGTTGAGCTTGAGGGTCATTGCGGATTTCTTGTGGGCTGCATTGTTCTTGTGAAGCAGACCCTTTGCGGCTGCCTTATCGACTGCCTTGACGGCTACCTTGTAGCTCTCGGCTGCTGCTGCCTTCTCACCGCCTTCGACTGCTGCGTCGAACTTCTTGATGACGGTCTTGAGTGCGGTCTTGTCTGCACGGTTCTTTGCTCTGAGCTGCTTGGACTTTTCGTCTCTCTTTGCAGCGGACTTAATGTTGGGCATCTGTGCACCTCCTCCTTTAACTTAGTAACATAAATCCACACGGGATCTTCCGGCTTACCCGACGAGGTTCGCCGGTCGTCAGACCAAGCTGACGGTTACTGCCGTTGGGACTGAAATAAACGTAACGAATCACGGGGCTATGCCCGCAGATAATGATTTTAACATCGCAATTCAAAAAAATCAAGGTTTTTTCCGTATTTTCGCAACATTTTTTTCGATACACATTATTTCCGAAAAATCGGGAGAGACTACACTATATATTGTGTTTGGAGTGATTTTATGAAACGCAGGAGCATCCGCACCGACCTTGCAGTCGACGCAAGACTCGGTAAATCGGACGCAGACCTCTCGGGCGTTGAGCTCAGGGAGGAGCTGCTTTACGACTGTAGGGTAACGACCGTAACGGTCAGTGAGCAAGGCGCATCCGAAATATTATGTAAACCTGTCGGCAAATATATCACCTTGGAGCTCGACGGGTTTATAAAGCGGCGTGAAGCTTCGTTCAAAAATTCTGCCACTGCACTTTCCGTGCTGCTTCGCCGCTTTCCCGCTATCGATGACGGCGGCTCGTTTCTCATTGCCTGTCTCGGCAACATTGCCGTGACCCCCGATGCCGTAGGTCCTTTTGTTTCGGACGCACTCCTTGTCACTCGACATCTCAAGGAAGCTCTGCCGCAAAGCTTCGGCGCATTTTCGTCGTCCGCCGTCATCAAGACCGGAGTTCTCGGTACTACCGGTATCGAGAGCGCACTCTCCGTCAAAGCCGCCTGCGACACCGTGCGTCCCGACTGCGTCATCGCCGTCGACGCTCTTGCGTCGTCGGAGCTCAACCGTCTGTGCCGCTGTGTACAAATCTGCGACAGCGGCATATCGCCGGGCTCCGGTGTCGGTAACGACCGCGAGGCTATATGTGCCGACACACTCGGTGTTCCCGTGATCGCCGTCGGAGTGCCTACCGTCATCGACGCCGCCGCCTTCACCGATGACGAAGCGGCAAGAGGGCTGTTCGTTACGCCGAGGAACATCGATGAGCTTGTGCGCTCCGTTTCAAAGCTCATCGCCTACGGAATAAATCTTGCGCTGCACAAGGGTCTCACCGTCGAGGATATCGATATGCTGACGGGTTAAACGTTTCACGTGAAACAATTTTAAAATGTTTCATGTGAAACATTGAAATCTACATAAAAGCTTGCTATAATGCAAGCAGAGGTGAGACTATGTCAAAGATCATAGCGGTTGCGAACCAAAAGGGCGGCGTCGGAAAAACGACGAGTGCCGTCAATCTATGCTGCGCCCTGAAAATGAAGGGGAAAAAGGTTCTGCTCATAGACTGTGACCCACAGGGCAACAGCAGCTCCGGCATGGGCGTTGACAAAAACGCATCACCAGGTGCGTATGAGCTGATAACCAAATCTGCGGATATCTACGATTGCATCAAAAAGACCGAGTACGGGGACGTCATACCGTCGAATAAGGAGCTTTCGGGTGCAACGGTTGAGCTTGTCATGAAGGTGAGACGTGAGTATGTGCTCAAGGATGCACTACAGCTTGTTTACAACGATTACGACTACATATTCATCGACTGTCCGCCGTCATTAGAGCTGCTGACGCTCAATGCGCTTGTTGCGGCGGACAGCGTCCTCATACCGATGCAGTGCGAATACTACGCTCTTGAAGGCATAGCAGACCTGATGACGACAATAAAGCTTTGCAACAAGCGGCTCAACCCATCACTGACGATACAGGGTATAGTGCTGACCATGTACGATGCAAGAACAAATCTTACGCAGCAGGTCGCATTTGAGCTAAAGGAATACTTCGGCGGCAAGGTCTACGAAACAGTGATTCCCAGATCGGTCAGACTGTCCGAGGCACCGAGCCACGGCAAGCCGGGCGTCGCTTATGACAGAATAGGTAAGGGAAGTAGGGCATATATGAAGCTTGCCGAGGAATTTTTGAAGAAGGAGAGGCGTTAAATGGCGAAGGA
>CAZWID010000064.1:0-6548 GCA_964634065.1 uncultured Oscillospiraceae bacterium
TTCATTGCACTGTATGTGCTTGTCATGGTGATACAGGTTGCAACGAACTACATATCCTCACTCGGAGCGTGCAAAGCCGAAATGTACATCGGCAGAGACTTAAAGCGAGCAAGCTTCGATCACCTGCAAACTCTGTCCTTCTCATACTTTAATGAGTACAGTGTCGGCTATATCCATGCAAGAGTCATGTCGGATACAGACCGCATAGCGGGCACACTTGCATGGGGCATCATGGAGGCGGTATGGTATATTGCCTATCTTATTCTTGCGATAGTCATGATGCTGATACTCAACTGGAAGCTGGCTCTCTGCGTTATTGCCGTTGTGCCCATTGCGGTACTGCTGAGTACTTTCTTCCAAAAGAAAATGCTGTACTATCAGCGCAAGGTCAGAGAGGAAAACTCTCGGATAACTTCGGCATTTAACGAAGGCATAAGCGGTGCAAAGACGATAAAGACGCTTGTCATCGAGGACAAGGTGGAAAAAGAGTTTGATGCACTGACGGGTGAGATGAAGCGAGTCAGCGTAAGACATATGCACTTCCGCAGTATGTTCATGTCGGCTACCGCATTTGTAAGCTGTGTCGCACTGGCGGTCGTTCTGTGGCGCGGCGGCATAATAACCGCCGAGGGTGTTATGCTCATCGGTACGTTATCCGCTTTCATAAACTATGCACAGGGCATGATGGAGCCCATTCAGTTTCTTGTTCAGGTCATATCGTCGCTCATAAACGTCCAGGTCAACGTCGAACGCTTTACAAAGCTTATGAATACCGAGTCCGATGTCACTGACAACGAAGCGGTAGTCGAAAAATACGGCGACAGCTTCAAGCCCAAAAAGGAAAACTGGGAGACCTTGCACGGCGACGTTGAGTTCCGTGACGTAAGCTTCCGCTACCCCGACGGTGACGAATACGTCCTTGAGCACTTCGATCTTAAGGTTCCGCAGGGCACCAATGTCGCGATAGTCGGGGAGACCGGAGCGGGCAAATCGACGCTTGTGAATCTTGTCTGCCGCTTCTTTGAGCCCACCGAAGGTCAAGTGCTCATCGACGGCAGAGACGCAAGGGAACGCAGTCAGCTTTGGCTCCATTCCAATATCGGTTACGTTCTCCAAACACCGCATCTGTTTTCCGGTACGGTGCTTGAGAATCTGCGATACGGAAAGACCGATGCGACCATGGAGGAAATAGAAGCGGCGGTGAAGGCTGTATCCGCAGACAAGCTCATTGAGAGACTTCCGAACGGCTACGACACCGTCCTCGGTGAGGGCGGCGGCGGACTGTCAACGGGTGAAAAGCAGCTTTTGTCCTTTGCAAGAGCCTTACTTGCAGATCCGAGAATATTTGTGCTTGACGAAGCGACAAGCTCCGTTGATACCGTGACCGAGCAGCTCATCCAGAACGCCATAGAAAAAGTGATGAAGGGAAGAACGAGCTTTGTCATTGCCCACCGTCTTTCGACGATACGCCGAGCGGACATCATACTTGTGGTCTCCGACGGCAAAATAGTAGAGCAAGGTACTCATTCCGAGCTTATGAAGGCGAAGGGCGAATACTGGAAGCTATATACGATGCAGTACCGTGAGGAACAGTATAAGAGCATAGGCTTCTAAATTTGCACAAAAAATATATGCGGATTATATTCAAAATGACAGAAAATGATATTCAAGTCGAATGTGCTTGAATATCATTTTTTTTGAATGTATAATTACTGTGTATCATTATCTTGCAAAGGAGACGATAAGATGAAAAAGCGTGTCCTAAGCCTTGCGCTGACCGTGCTGATGCTGTTTAGTCTTGTGCCGTTTCAGGTGTTTGCCGTTGAGCATACCCATGCGATAGGCGACTGCACGATCACAACTCAGCCCAAGGACGTTACCGTTGATGTCGGAGAGACTGCCGTGTTTACGGTCTCTGCCACCAATGCGGACAGTACGAATCTTAAATACATATGGTTTGATGCGGACAAAGTCAATGTCGACGATCTCGACATTAAGGATCTGTCTGCGGCGATAGACAAGATAAAAGCGGCAAAGCTCGGTGAGGGCAAGACGCTGCGCATTACGAATGTCACTGCGGAGCAGGACGGTATGCGTGTGCGCTGCGCCGTATACTGGGAAAAGACCGTTTTGTCGGTGACTGTGCCGAAGGATCTCACTTTCAGCAATACGGCAACGCTTCATGTTGCCGCAAAAGCCTGTGATGAGCATACTCTGACCTTTGTCCCCGGCACTCCCGCCACCTGTGCCGAGGAGGGTAATATACCTTATTATATATGTGAGGTCTGCGGTCGCTGCTATCTCGATGAGGAAGCACAGCTTGAGACTACCGTGCTTGAGTGCACGATCGAGCCTTTAACCACTCATGACGATGTCGTGTTCGTTGAAGAAACGGTCGGTAACTGCTGCGAAAAGGGACTCTGTGAGCACTATTACTGCAACACCTGCGGCAGGTACTTCTCCGATGCGGAGGCTCAAAACGAAGTCACGAAAGCATCACTGGAGACCGAGCTTGATGCGGACAACCACAAGAACCTCGTCGAGTATCCTGCCGTTGCCGCAACCTGCTGTGAAAAGGGCAATACTCATTACTGGTATTGCGACGGCTGCCGTGAGTATTACTCCGATGCCGAGGCAAAGAATCCGATAAAGCACTCCGATACGGAGCTCTCCAAGGATGCTGCAAACCACAGCAATCTTGTCGAATACCCCGCAAAGCCCGCCACCTGCAAGGAAGCCGGCAACATACATTATTGGTACTGCGACGGTTGTCGCAACTACTACTCCGATGCCGAGGGTACGAACGAGATCAGTAGGAGCGATACCGTGCTCGACCAACTGAAGCACGATTATCAGTGGGTCGCCATAAGCGACAACGGTGTCGAGTATCACGCTCAGCAGTGCTCAATGTGCAAGGGACTTGTGAATACCGGAAGTCATTCCGGCGGCACCGCATACTGCCACGGTAAAGCGGTCTGCGAAACCTGCGGCTTTGAATACGGCGAGACCGATCCCGATACCCACGTAAATACCGAACTTAAAAACTTCGTTGCGCCGACGCCCGACAGAAACGGCTACTCCGGCGACCTCTATTGCAGCGACTGCGGCAAGCTCATTGAGGAAGGTCATGTAACCGATAAGGCTTGCGTTCACGAGCTTGAAAAAGTTGAAGCAAAGGAGCCTACCTGCTGCGATGAGGGCAACATCGAGTATTGGCAGTGCACAAAGTGCAATGTCTGCTTTGAGGACGAAAACGGACAGACCGAGATAGCCTATGAGGATACCGTGCTTGCAACGGTGAGCCACAGCTATACAAAGTGGATAATCACATCTCTTACGCACCAAAAGGTCTGCGAATGGTGCGACAAGACTCAGCCCATTATATACGATACGCCTCAGTCACATACTATGTCGGGCACCGAGCCCACCTGTCACTGCGGCAACTATTGCCTCATCTGCGGCTATGACGACGGCGAAAGAGATCCCTCAAATCACGACGGCGATACCGAAGTGAGAGGTGCATATGAGCCTGTAGGGGATACTGCGGGCTATACCGGCGACACCTATTGCCTCGGCTGCGGCGAGAAGATTGAGGACGGCAGATATTATTACAATGCCTGCTCCGGCGGCTGCGCGGAAAGCCTGCGCTTTGTTGCGGGAACCGAGCGCACCTGCTATGCGAACGGTATAAAGGATCACTATGTCTGCACAAAATGCGGCAATATGTACCTTGACGTAAAGGCATCCGTACCCACCGACGAAGCCGGAATAGTCGATAAATGCACGGGACACGATTTGCACCCCGGAATGGATGCGATAAACTCCGATACTCTTGTCGACCTCATAAAGGCAGCCGGCTTTACCGAACTCACGATGGAGGAAATAGTCCAAATCATCAAGGACGCCGCAACGGGCGGAGGTATAACAGGCACTATAACGGTTGAGGACTTCCTCAAAAACGTTCACCTCAAGGACATAGACCACTGCTACGATGACGACTGCCATTGGCTCGGCTGCCAACGCTGCGGTCTGACATTTGAAGACCTCAAGTCGGAGTTTGAAGCAAACGGAATAATCATTAACAACGCATGGTATGAGATAGGCAAGAAAGAAGCACATAACGGCGGCTTGGCAACCTGCAAGGAGCAGGCTGTATGCACCGAATGCGGTGAGCATTACGGCAAGGCGGGTGAGCACAGATACGATGTTGTCGTGACCGCACCCACCTGTACCGAGGACGGCTACACGACGCATAAGTGCAACTACTGCGACGACGAATATGTTACCGATCCCATCCCCGCGACCGGACACAGCATAGTAAAGGGCAAGTGCCAGTACTGCAATCAGTACTTCAAAAATCCCTTCTACGACGTAAAGAACGGAGATATCTTCTACACGGCGGTGCTCTGGGCATATACCTTCACGCCGCAGATAACCGCAGGCGTCACGGATAATTACTTCAAGCCATATGATAACTGTACAAGGGGACAGGTCGTCACCTTCCTTTGGCGTGCGGCGGGAAGGCCCGAGCCGCAAAGCGTCAACAATCCGTTCAGCGACGTAAGCTCCACCGGAGCCTGCGCACCGTATTACACAGCAATACTGTGGGCAGCGGAGCAGGGAATAACAACGGGCTTTAACGACGGCACCTTCAAGCCGCACCAGACGGTAACGAGAGCGGAATTTGTCACCTTCCTCTGGCGTTATTACGGTAAGCCCGCCGCATCGACTGCAGCGAACCCCTTTGTCGATGTCAGCAACAACAGTGTGTTCTGTCCCGCAATACTTTGGGCATACGGCGCAGGAATCACGACCGGTTACGACAGCACACATTTCAGACCAAATCAGACCTGCAGCCGTTGGCAGGTGGTCATGTTCCTGTACAGGGCAATAGGCGAAGGCAAGGCAAACTGAAACTAAAGGAGCAAAAAATGAGAAACGAAGCAATAAATCTCTCCAAGAACGAAATGCTGATGGTGATGCACGATCAGGAGCAGGAGATAGAGGAACTCAAAGCCAAGGTCGCGGAGCTTCAGTCAAAGCTCGACAATTACGAGATAAAGGTCAGCGAGGTCGGCACACTTGCGGATGCTTCCGCTCAGATAAACGACCTGTTTGCGGCAGCACAGGCGACGGTTGATACCTATCTTGAAAACATAAAGAAGCACGAGGCACGCTCCGAAGCCGCACTTGCCGACGTTGAGAAGCAGGCAAACGACATAATTGCGGAGGCGGAAAACGTCGCACAAAAGAGACTTGCCGCCGCCGATGTCGAGATTGAGGAAAAGTGGTCGGTAATTGAAAGCCGCCTGCTCGTTATGTACGATTCGCATAAGGGACTGCGTGAGCTTGTCGAATCCGGAATTTTCACGATTCCGGGTGCTAAATAAGCAGCATAGCACATATTATTTATCCGACGCCGTTTGGCGTCGGATTTTTAATGAGCATTTAATCGACACGGTGATGATTAAATGTTGTGAAATTGCACAAAAACGGACTTTGTAAATGGACAAAACATAGAAAACGACTAAATTCGTTGACTTGAAGTGTAAATACGGCTAAAATATTAACAAGCATTATTTACGGAAAATGCAATTTTGAAATGGGGGAGTTAATATGAGAGACCTGAAATACCTGAACTACTTTGAAAACCTCCTGCAGGAGGCGAACAATGAGCTCATCACTCAGGCAAAAGAGGACGGCAAGCTGTGCGTCGCATATGTCTGCGAGAATACGCCCGAGCCTCTCATGAATCTTGGCAACTGCATAGGTATCCGCCTGTTTGCACCGAACACCGGTTCGATGGACGTCGCAACGTATTACATGACAAGCCTTCTGTGCGAAGCATCGAGGGCTCTCTTGGAGCGTGCGATCGAAGGCGGCTTCAACTTTGCCGATTGCCTTATCGCACCCGACGGATGTACGATGATAAACCGTGCCGCAGAGAATATGGAGCTGCTGCACACCATGGACGAGGGCAAGCCCAACTTCTTCTATGAGCATATGGAGGTACCCCTCAAGGAAGACGATAACGGCGTTGATCTGCTTGTTTTGCAGTGTAAGAACCATATTCTTACTCCGCTCAAGGAGAAGTACGGCGTTGACGTTTCCGATGCTGCGATAAGAAAGGCTGTCGAGGAACACAATCGCGTCTGCCGTGTTATCAATGCACTGGGTGAGTTCCGCAAGGAGGAGAACCCGAAGATTACGGCATACGAGTTCCATGTCCTTTGCCTTGCTACATATGTAATGCCTCAGTACCTTATCATCGACAAGCTTGAGGAGACCCTTGAGGAAGTAAGAAACCGTCAGCCCGATGAGAAGAAGCCGTACCGTGCAAGAGTTGCACTTGTCGGCTCCGAGATCGATGACTGCGGTCTTATAAAGCTTATCGAGGAATGCGGTGCATATATCTGTGTTGACCGTTTCTGCTTCGGCTCAAAGCCCGGCAGAAAGGAGATCCCGCTCACCGACGATGAGGATGCACTCACTCAGGTTTGCCGCCACTATGTCTATGATACGCATTGCCCCAGACAGTTTAATATGGA
>CAZWID010000065.1:0-6498 GCA_964634065.1 uncultured Oscillospiraceae bacterium
AAACGGTGACGGTGCGTGCGTCCTTGTCGACGGTGATGCGGATGCGGTAATCCGAGCGGTCGAGACCGACCTTGTCGTCGGTGAGTGAAAGATAGCACAGCTTATCGATGGCGTCGGATGCGTTTGAGATTATCTCTCTGAGGAAGATCTCCTTATTGGTGTAGATGGAGTTGATCATCAGGTCGAGAAGTCTTTTGCTCTCCGCCTTAAACTGCTTTTTTCCCATATTTAAAATACCTCCGTATAAAGATACTATTGTAAAAACATATTATAACACACTTTTACCGTTTTTCAACTGAATTTAAACAACGAAGCTAAAGAGGGTCGAACCCTATCGCCTGTCAGCGACCCTTTTCGATGCTTTTCGCCCTTTTCACCTTGATGGGCGTCAGCCCATCTTCGTCTCAAAAATCGAAAATCCCTCGAAAATTGCCTGCTGAACAGGTGCAAAACCGATACTCCTCCAATGCTTAAGCCGCATCCGTTGTAAAATGACGGGAGAGTCGAAAACTCTCCCGTCAAATCATATCTCATATCAAACCGAATTTAAAGCCGTGTCGCGCTTTCCCGCCATGCCGCGGCGAAGCGTCGTGCCTCGGAGAGCACGCGCGTTTTCGGCGTAAGGCGCACGCTGAGGCACGGCTTTGAGCCCGCCTCGACCTTGAGCCTGCCCTTGTACTCGGGCTTTTCGTACAGCCACGACACACGCGCCATATCGAAATCGTCGACGACAAAGCGCAGTGTACCGTTTTTCTGACTGATATCCCTGATACCCGCCTTGCCCGCTTCACCGCGAAGCAGTGCGACATGGATCAGCGAATTGACGCCCTTCGGCGGATCACCGAAGCGGTCTATGAGCTCATCGGTCAGATCGTCCGCCTCCTCCTCGGTGCGTATCAGCGAAATGCGGCGGTATATATCCATGCGCTGCTCGGGCGACGGAATGTAGCTTTCGGGTATGTTTGCCGATACCGCAAGATCTGCCGAGCACTCGGCTCTGCGTTCGGGCTTTTCGCCCTTTTCCTCGAGTACGGCTTCCTCCAAAAGACGCAGGTACATATCGTAACCGACATCGATCATGTGCCCCGACTGCTCCGCTCCCAAAAGATTTCCCGCACCTCTTATTTCAAGGTCGCGCATGGCTATCTTGAAGCCCGAGCCGAACTCGGCAAACTCACGGATGGCGGTCAGCCTCTTTTCGGCAATTTCGGTCAAAACCTTGTTCTGGCGGAAGGTGAGATACGCCGAAGCACGGCGCGACGACCTGCCTACTCTGCCGCGTATCTGGTGGAGCTGCGCAAGTCCCATTTTGTCCGCATCCTCGATGATTAGCGTGTTTACGTTCGGAATATCGATGCCCGTTTCGATTATCGTCGTGCACACGAGAACACTTATCTTTCCCGCCTCGACGTCCTCCATAACGGACGCAAGCTGCTCCTTATCCATCTGCCCGTGAGCGACACCGACGGTGACGTTTTCGTCGTACAGCTCAAGGAGCATTTTTTGCACCGCAATAAAGCTGCAAAAAATGCTCCTTGAGCTGTACGACGGTGACGTTTTCGTCGTACAGCTCAAGGAGCATTTTTTGCAGCTTTATTGCGGTGCGCTCGATATTTTCTATGCGGTTGTGCAGGTAATACACCTGACCGCCGCGGGATATCTCGCGGTTTATCGCGTCGCAGATAACGCCCCAATCGTGCTCCATGACAAAGGTCTGCACAGGCAATCTGTCCTGCGGCGGCTCATCGATGCACGACATATCGCGTATGCCCGACAGCGCCATATTCAGCGTTCTCGGTATCGGCGTTGCCGACAGCGTGAGCACGTCGACGCCTCGGCTCATTTCCTTTATGTGCTCCTTATGACCGACGCCGAAACGCTGCTCCTCGTCGACGATAAGCAGTCCGAGATCTTTGAACTTCACGTCCTTTTGCAGCAGCCTGTGAGTGCCGATGACGATATCGCACTTGCCGCTCATAAGATCGCTCAGCGTTTGCGATATCTGCTGAGGACTCCTAAAGCGGCTGAGGACGCTTATCTCGACGGGGAAGCCGAAGAACCGCTGCACCGCCGTCTGATAATGCTGCTGCGCAAGCACCGTCGTCGGCACAAGTATCGCCGCCTGCTTGCCGGACAGAACGCATTTCATGACGGCACGCAGCGCGACCTCCGTCTTGCCGTAGCCGACGTCGCCGCACAGAAGTCTGTCCATCGGCGTAGGCGATTCCATATCGGCTTTTATCTCGCGTATGCAGCGGAGCTGATCGTCGGTCTCGGTGTAGCCGAAATTGTCCTCAAATTCACGCTGCCACGGCGTATCGGCACCGAAGGCATATCCCGGCAAGCGGGAGCGTTCTGCGTACAGTGCGATGAGCTCCTTGGCAAGATCCTTTACCGCAGCCTTGGTGCGGCTCTTGGTGCGGCTCCATTCGGCACCGCCCATCTTGCTGAGCTTGACGGGCTTTTCCTCACCCGCACCGAGGTACTTTGCCACGGTGTCGAGCTGGGTCGCGGGGACGTAGAGCGTATCGGTGCCCGCATAGGCTATCTTTATGTAGTCCTTTTCAAAGCCGTCGACCTTCATCTTTACGATGCCGACAAAGCGACCTATGCCGTGTGCGTCATGCACCACATAGTCGCCCGGCGAAAGGTCGGCGTATGAGCTTATGCGCTGTCTGTTGTCGACGTGCTTTTTGACCTTGCGGTGCTCTCTGACTTTGAGAAGCTGTGAATCGCTCACGACCGCAAGCTTCAGTCCCGGGTACTCGAAGCCCGCCGAGAGCGCACCGACGCTTATGTGACATTCGCCGCTTTGCGGCAAGTCCTGCGCCGTCTCGGAAAGGCGCGCGAGTATGCCGTTTTCCTTGAAAAAACTTTGCAGCAGCTCCGCTCTGCGCATATCTCCGGCAAGCACCTCGACACCGTAGCCCTGCTTGAGATACAGCGAAACATCGTCGCAGGCGGTACGCATCGAGCCGCCGTAGGACGGTAGCTGCTTTGCGGGGACGGAGCAGAGCGTTTTGGGTTCGATCGGATATCTGCCGAGGGTGAACGCATCGGTCATGTAAACGGGATGCTCCGCCGCTCTTTTGCACAGCTCATCCCAGGTGATGCGATAGCTCTCCGCCGTTGTCGCTATCATGCCCTGACGGGAGAGTGCGGAAACGTCGTCGGAAAGCTGCTTTGCGTAGCCCTTTGCGCGGTCGGCACAGCGCGACGGCTGATCGATTACGATGAGAGTATCGGGTCCGAAATAATCCGTCGCACAGGCATCGCCGTATATAAACGGCATATAGCGATCCGCGTCCGGCAGCGAAATACCCTGAGCGATCTTTTCCGCATCGCTCCTTAAGGTGGCGGAAAGCTTCACTGCCTGCTCACTGCTTTTCCTGCGCTCCAGGCTTTGTGCGGCGGCGTTCAGCTTTTCCGCAAGTGCCGCGCCGCCGCCGATGACCGCCGAGACAAGAGTCTCCGCGGCGGGCAATATGCGGCAGCGAGTGAGTGCCTCCGTGCGGCGTTGTGTGGAAATGTCGAAGTAGCCCATGGAGTCGATATCATCGCCCCAAAATTCGATGCGAACGGGAGCGTCTTCGGCAGGCGAATAGAAATCGAGTATACCGCCTCGTCGCGCAAACTGACCCGCACCCTCGACCTGATCGCTGCGTGTATAGCCGCCTGCGAGAAGCCTGCGCTCGAGCTCGTCGGGCGGTATCGTAGCGTCTGTACTCAGCTCACATACGGCGGAAAGTAAAACGTCCTTCGGTATGCTCCGCTGCATAAGTGCGGCTGCGGTCGCAACGGTGATCGGCGTCGTCTCGGTCGCAACGGAGAGCAACGCGGACAGTCGCTGCTGCTCGGTCTGTCTCGATGCCGCAAGCGTCTGATAGAAGGTGAAGTCCCTTGCGCAGAGCAGCGTTACGGTTTCGCCCGTCATGCACTCGACGTCGCGCTTCATGCTCTCGGCTGTCGCATCGTCGGGACAAATAATGAGCATCGGGAGCTCCGTCCTTTGCCGCAGTGCGGCGGCAAGCTGCGCCCTGTGGACTGCGGAAAGTCCCGAAATGAGCGCGGGAAGTCCTCCGCTCTCCAAAAGCTCGGGGAGGGCGGCGACTTCACGGTTGTTGAATATTGAATCCGTTATAATGTTCATAAGAATTTTATTATACCGCGTCTTGCCGCTTCCGTCAAGAAATACGGGTCGAACCTCGCCGCAGAGCAAAAAGCCTCGCAGCAGACTGCAAAAATTGTCGGGAAACCCGAATGGGTTTCCCGACAATTACAACAAAAGCACCCGACTAATCAGGTGCTTTTGTTTTGAACCGTCTGTCGGATCGGGCTTTATTGCTCTTGGAACGAATTGACAGCTAAAGCAAATCCTCCGGCAAGGGAAACTATGCCGAAGCAAAGCGCGGTGATCGGCAGAGGATCAAAGATATCGGAAGCTCTGAGAAGCTTGTACTCGGCACTGCCGAAGCCGGCTGCGCCAATGATGCAGGCTACAACGCTGACTGCTAAGACAAAGACGCTCAAAACCTTGATTACGTTGAGGCTTCCGCCTTCGGTGAAATATGCGTAAGCAATCAGCACTATACCGCCTATGTACGCCGCAATAGCGGAATAAAGCAGTATCGTCGGCATCTCCGTGCCTTCAAATGCTTTTGACATATCATACAGAGGATCGCTCATCACGGAGTACGCGTAACAGCCGACCTCTATACCGACAATCAAGAGTAAGATTCCGAAAGCCTTTGCAACATTCGTGCCCTTCATATCTACCTCTCCTTGTTGATTTTTGTTAAAATCTTCGCAAACATGGGCAAGCTTATCGCCCACATAATGTATATCACAACAATTGTAACTTGTCAAGTTATATTTTTATCGTGTCACGTTGTCGATTACACATTGCAAGTCGGCTAAACTGTTGTGGGTGAGATTATGAAGAAGAATCAAATTGAAAAGTACAGGCTTCTCGGACTGAATATCGCCTACTACCGCAAGGTGAAGGGGCTGTCGCAAAGCCGTCTTGCGGAGCTGGTCAATGTCAGCCGCACACATATGAGCAGGATCGAGACCGCAGACTGTGCGGTGTCGCTCGACGTCGTCTTTGACATTGCGGACGCACTTTGCGTCAGCACGGACAAGCTGTTTGATTTCAGATCGTGACAAATAATACCGCTTGCAATGCAGCGGCTGTGACGCTAAAATATTTACAAATCGACAGGAGGAATTGCCGTGACGGACAGTTTGACGCCCTTTGAAGGGTCGCCTTCGCAGTGCTATGCGGCGGGCTACAAAGACTCGAAACGCTTTATCACGATGTACAGAGCGTATCTCTCCGGTGCACTCGATGCCGCAAGGGACGAGGATCGCGACGAGCTGATACTGCGACTGTGCATGATGTCGCTAATCTTTGCCGCTTGGGTACTTATGATGTTCTTCGTGTTCAAAAGCTGAAAATGCACTTGCTTTCGCAAGTGCATTTTTGCAAATCAAAACTCTTTATGTCCCGCGCTTTTTGATCTCTATTTCGCTGACGAGGGTCGCACCGAGGATGAGCACGGCACCGACGATGCTCCATGCACCCAAAGGCTCATTCAGCAGCAGTGCGGACAGCACTATCGCCGTTATGGGGTCGATATAGCTGAATATCGCGACGGTCTGTGCCGGAAGCGCATTTACCGACGAAAGGTACAGCATATAGGCGATGCCCGTATGTATCACACCGACTGCGATAAGCAGCAAAAGCTGCGTCGTCGTGAGCGTGAGACTGCCGACCTCCTGCGTAAGCAGCACATACGGCAGCATTACGAGCCCCGACGCCGCAAGCTGAACAAGCGTTCTGTCGGAATCCGAAACGCCGGAGATGCGCTTGTTCAGGATGACGATGCAGGTATACAGACAGGCTGCACCGACGCCGAAAAGTATTCCCGTTAAATTAACCGCGGCATCGGCATCCAAAATACCGGATATCGGCACCATGCCGAGAAGTGCGACGACTGCACAGGAAAGCTTTTTCGCGGTCAGCTGTTCACCGAACAAAAAGGGCGAAAGCAGGGTCACGAACACGGGCGCAAGATAGTAGCACAGTGTTCCCGTGGCAACGCCCGCATACTTGTATGCCTGAAACAGCAGCATCCAGTTGCAGCCCAAAACGGCACCCGACAGCAAAAGCAACGGCAGCTTTTTGCGTATCGCCGCAAGGTCGGGCGGTCTTCTGCGCAAAAACGCAAGCAGCAGCAAAAACGCCGCACCGCAAAGCCCGC
Source organism: uncultured Oscillospiraceae bacterium (assembly GCA_964634065.1). Taxonomy (GTDB): domain Bacteria; phylum Bacillota; class Clostridia; order Oscillospirales; family Oscillospiraceae; genus F23-B02. The sequence goes on from CAZWID010000065.1 coordinate 6,264, forward strand.
GAAACATTGCGATGACCGACGACGGGAGCGGTATGTAGTTCACGAATATGCCGATGGTGCCGAAGATGAACACCGAGGCGATGAGCTTAGTTTTGTCGTTCATATCCCGTACTATTAAAAAAACGGCAGCTTTCACTGCCGTTTTTAAAAACCGTAATAAAATTACTTGATCTCGACGGCTGCGCCGACTGCCTCGAGCTGAGCCTTGAGAGCCTCTGCGTCTTCCTTGGAGATG
>CAZWID010000066.1:0-6421 GCA_964634065.1 uncultured Oscillospiraceae bacterium
CTCCTTATATCTGCAAAGTTTGTGCTATGTTTAATGGTTGGCTTTAAGCATCGGTTCAAATCCGAACTTTGCCTTTGAATACTGCTAATATAAAAAGCGTGCTTTTCAAGGCACGCCTTTTCGCTGCAAATAACAAATTTCTCAGTTGTCCTTAGAGAACATAAAGACCTGAGTGTTGCCGTTTTCCAGCGGATCGGACTCTGCCTTATCGCCTATGTTCTCGTTCGGTATTCGTGCGGCATCGGCAGCGTCGTACTTAACACGTCCGGTCGTGCCGCCGAGGGTTTCGAGGTTATTGAGCTGCTTGCGGCAAAGCTCCTTAACACTGTCGAAGAACTTTGCGGAGCTGAGCTTAGCTGCCTGGAGGCGGGACTCCTCCTGTGCGATGCGTGCTTCGATACCGCCGACGGTCGCAGCGGCTTTGGCCTCAGCCTCGGAAACGATGGCTGCGGCACGTGCTCTTGCGTCGCTCTCGATCTGAACACTGAGCTTCTGAGCGGAGAGGATCGCCATATTGAGTGCACCTTCGTTGGTGCGGTATTCCTCGATCTTGTCGACAAGGACCTTCATCTTCGCCTTGAGAGCCGCATTCTCCTTCTGGATCGCACCGAGCTCGGCTGCAAGCGTGTCCATATAATCGTCGACGGAGCCCATATCGTAGCCGCCGAACACTGCCTTTTCAAAGGTCTTTTCACGAATATCCTGAGGACTTGTCATATCAATATCCACCTTTCTTTATCTGTCAGAAGTATAAACCGTCGGACTCGAAATCATCCACGGAGTCGCCCACCAGGTCGATGTTGGTGGGGGTAAGTATGTATGCTCTTGCGGAGAAACGCTTTATCTTGCCGCCCAGAGCAAAGGCAACGCCGGAGAGGAAATCTATCAGTCTGCGGGAATCGTCGCTGTTTGCGTGTTCGAGATTCATGAGCACCGCCTTGCGGTTTATAAGCTCCTCCGCTATCGCCGCGGCATCCTCAAAGGTCTCGGGAGCCTTCATGACCATCTTGGTCTTTCCGCTGCCGACCCTGTCCGCCGGACTCTGATACGCGGGAGCGCGCACCTCACGCTTTGCGTAGACTTGCGCCTGCGCCTTGGGCTTTACCTTGGGCTTCGGCTCCTCATACTCGGGCTCATCGTCAAATTCCTCGGAAAAGCCCTCATCCTCATCGTCGTATTCCTCGTCGTTCTCGATATAGTCATAATCGTCATCGTCGTCTATCGGACGCACGATCTTTTTAAGCTCGTCCAAAAATGCCATCGGCGGCACCTCCGAATATTAGTAATTTCTCGCACCGAATATTCCGGTACCGACACGGACTATGTTCGCGCCTTCTTCAATCGCGACTTCAAAGTCGGCACTCATGCCCATCGAAAGATAGTCCATAAAGACATTATCGTATTTTTTTGCTCCGATGTCAACAAAAAGCTGCTTCATTTGCGCAAAATATGGGCGGTTTTCTTCGGGAGAGGCGCAAATCGGCGGTATTGCCATGAGTCCTTTTACCCTCAGAGAGGGAAATCGGGAGATTTTTTCCGCCGCCTCGAAAAGCATTTCGGGCGCGATACCGCTCTTTGCGGTCTCACCGCCGATGTTTACCTCGAGCAATATGTCCTGCGTAATGCCGAGTGAGGCGGCTTTTGCGTCGATGACCGCGGCAAGCTCCTCGGAGTCGACCGACTGTATAAGGTCGACCTTGCCGACAAGCTGCTTTACTTTGTTCTTTTGCAGGTGTCCGATAAAGTGGAGCGGGTGACCGTCGTATGCGCCGAGTGCGTACTTTTCGCACAGCTCCTGAACACGGTTTTCGCCGCAGATATCGACTCCGGCGGCGATCGCCTCCTTAACGCGCTCGGCAGAGTTCATTTTTGTGGCGGCACAAAGGAGGACATCCTCCGGAGCGCGACCGCTTCTTATCGCCGCCGCCGCGATTTTTTCTTTTACGCTCAGTACATTATCGGCAATACTCATACCATTTACCTCGCTTACCGCTCAATTGCTTTTGTATTTGAAATACCGCTTTTTATTTCGTCACCGTTGCGGTTTCGTATCGCAGGGAGAGCACGGAATACAGACCCTCGCGCACTCTGAACACGACGGTACCGTCATGCGCCGACTGCACCGTCGCGGGATAGTCGCGCAAAATGTGCAGCGTCACCGTTTCGCCTTCGGCAAAGACGCCGTCGGGATCCGGCGCGACAAAGTACCAGCTTGCGCCGTACACGATGCGGCACAGCATATTATCGGTGCTTTGCGGCGAATATTCAAGGCAGTTTTCGGCGGTCGCGGTCTCCAAGCCGTCGAGGTCGGTGCAGAAGTATCCCGACACGGGAGCGTGCAAGAGCTTGCCGGAGTATTCCGCGCCGCAGTCGAGCGCGGCAAAATATCCGTCGGCGTCCCCGACGCAAATGACCTCGCCGCCGGAGACGAAATCGCCTTCACGGGGGATGAGATATCCCACCTTGTTTTCGCGGTAAACCACGGTCTCGTTTCGCAAAACGACGCCGCTGAGCGTTATCGCGCTTTGCGACGCAGAGGGCGCGGTCTCGACCGCGTCATCGCCGCCACCGCCGAGCATTGCCGCACCGAGATATGCCGCCGCAGCCAGCATTACGGCGGCGACGGCAAGGCACAGCGTGAGATCAGGCTTCCTCAAGGGAAACGGGCTTCGGCGGTATTATCGTCGAAATGGCGTGCTTATAGATAAGCTGCTGCTTACCGTCGGTGTCGAGCACGACGGTGAAGCCGTCGAAGGCACGGATTATCCCGTGCATCTGAAAACCGTTCATCAGAAACACCGTGAGACTTACCCTGTCACGGCGAAGCTGATTTAAAAATGCGTCCTGTAGATTTTGTGTCTTTTGCATGATATCGCTCCTGTCTATGTAGTTTAGGAAACCATCATAGACCGAAGCTGTGTATAAAATCCGTCGAAAGGCGTCGTGCCTCGGAAAAATCGGGAACGTCGCCGTGACTTATGCGCAAAACGCCCTCCTTGCGGCGAAGCCACGTGAGCTGACGCTTGGCATAGCGGCGGCTTTCGCGCTTTATGAGCTCTATCGCCTCGGCATCGCCTATTTCGCCGCGCAATGCCGCTGCCGGCTCCTTATAGCCTATCGCCTGCATCGCCGTGCAATCCGGCGAAAGACCTTCGGCAAGGAGAGCTCTCACCTCGTCGAAAAGCCCCATGCCCACCATCTCGTCGACACGGGCATCGATACGCTCATACAGCCGACTGCGATCTTTGTAATCAAGCACGATGACGGCGGCATCGTAGCGCGGCGGCAGGCTTTGCGTTTCGATATCGTGCCGCGTTATCGTCTTACCGGTGAGGCGGTAGACCTCGTGTGCCCTGACTATCCTCCGACGGTCGGCGGGGGCAAGCTTTGCCGCCCTGTCGGGATCGAAAACGGACAGGCGGCGGAGCATCTCCTCACCGCCCACGGAATCATATTCGGCTTCAAGCTCCGCCTTCAGTACGGGATCGTCACCGACCGCGGCGGAAAAGCTCCTGCCGGAGAGCAGGGAATCTATGTACATATTCGTGCCGCCGACGATGATCGGAAGCTTTTTGCGGCTTAAAATATCATCAATGCACCGCGCCGCCTCGTCGACGTAGCGTGCAACGGAATAGGAGTCACAGGGCTCCGCAACGTCGATCATATGATGCGGTATGCCTCTGCGCTCCGAGAGTGTCGCCTTGGCGGTACCTATGTCCATGCGGCGGTAAAGCTGCATCGAATCGGCGGAGACGATCTCACCTCCGAGCTCAAGCGCAAGCTCGACGGAAAGCCTTGTCTTGCCCGTTGCGGTGGGACCGCAGATAACGACGACCTTCGGCGTCATTTCACCGTGCTCCATGCCGCACCTCACACGATGCGGCGGAAGAATTTATCAAGCTCCGCCTTGCTGAGCCGCACCGATACCGGTCTCCCGTGAGGACAGTATTTGACCCGCCCCGAAACGACTTCGGCGGTTATGCGCTCAAGCTCCTTCATATCGTGCCGTGAGCCGGCTTTGATTGCCGCTTTGCAGGCAACGGTGTGCAGCAGCTCGTCCCTCACCTCGTCGGGCGTCAGACGCGTGCCGTTTCGCAGCTTTTCGCATATTTCCTCAAGTGCCGCCGCGGTATCGCCGTATGCGACACCGTCGGGTATCGCACGGACGGCAAACGCCGACTCGCCGTATTCCTCAAGCTCGAAGCCGAGAGAGGCGACAAGCTCCGCATTTTTCGCAAGCAGCTCCGCTTCCTCGGCGGAAGTGCGGAAGATGACGGGCTCCAAAAGCGACTGCGACATTATCTCGCGGCTTTGTGCCTTGAGCCTGTCGAAAATCATGCGCTCGTGTGCCGCGTGCTTGTCGATGAGCAGCAGCGCATCGTCATACTCGGCAAGTATGTAGGTGCTCAGCGTTTCACCGATAACGCGAAAGACGGGAGCGGCGATTTTTTCAACATTTTCAACCGATTTTTCAACAATTTCGCTTTTTGTCGAAGGCTGACGAATGGGGTCGTAGCGCGGGCTTTCGCTGCGAAAAACCGCAGAGGACGAAGTCGGCACTTTGGGGAACTTCGGCGGTGAATAAGAGCTTTTGCCGCCGATCTCACTGCGGTACTCGGCAGAGCTCATGTTTCTGTAGAAATCGCGCTGCGGCTCCGAAACAAGCTTTTTCATGCCGCGTGAGAGATCGATCTCAAGCGGCTTTTCCTCGGCGTTGACGGCGGCAAGCACCGTCTGATACACGGCGTCGAAAACCTTCTTTTCCTCGGAGAATTTGACCTCGGTCTTTGCCGGATGAACGTTCACGTCGACGGCGGCGTTGCCGAGCCTTATGTATATCACGGCGGCGGGAAAACGCCCCGTGAGCAGTGTGTTTTTATACGCCTGCTCAAGTGCCGACTGGAGCAGTGCGGAGCGGATATAGCGACCGTTGCAGAAGAAAAACTGCTTGCCGCGATTACCGTGCCCGTTTGCGGGGGAGGAGACAAAGCCCTCGACGGAAACACCGTCTCCGTCACCCTTGCAGGGCAGCAGCGTCGTCGCGATGTCTCTGCCGAGAAGCGAATATACCGCGGAATCGGTCTTACCGTCGCCGGGCGTGAAAAATTCCTCGACGCCGTCTTTTATGCAGCGCACGGAGACCTCGGGTCTCCCCAGCGCACAGTGCATTGCGGCTGCGACACAGGCGGAAGCCTCGCTCCTGTCGCTCTTTAAAAACTTGAGCCTTGCGGGAGTGTTGAAGAAAATATCCCGCACCGTTATACTTGTTCCCTCGGGACAGCCGCAGGGCAGCATATCCTCGATATCGCCCGCCTCGACGCTCATGCGGATGCCCTCCGCGGAACCCTTTTCGCGCGTTACGAGCTCTATTCTGCTGACGGCGGCGATGGCAGCCAGTGCCTCGCCGCGAAAACCCATCGTGCCTATCGCTTCGAGACCGCGCTCATCGTGAAGCTTACTGGTTGCATGGCGCATAAAGGCGACACCGGCATCCTCGGGACTCATACCGCAGCCGTCGTCGCTTATGCGGATATAGGGTGCGCCGCCGTTTTTGAACTCGACGGTCACCTTTTTCGCACCTGCGTCAAAGGCGTTTTCCATGAGCTCCTTTATGACGGAGGCGGGTCTTTCGACGACCTCGCCCGCCGCTATCATATCCGCCAAATGCGGCGGCAAAATGTTGATCCTTGTCATGCTGTTCCTCTCGATTTGAATATAAAAGACATTATACATTATTTTAGTTGAAAGTTCCACTGTTTTTATGTTAAAATAAAATGATAAGTTATACACGTACAAAGCGCAAAGGATAAACGAAAAATGGCATATGTGAGAAAAGAAATAGGTATCGACGAGGTGCGGCGGCAGGAGGAATACTGCGCCGAGGTATTCGAGCGCATCACGGCAGACGGTGCGCGACCGCTTGCCATGGTGGATACATACGGCTGCCAGCAGAATGAGGCGGACAGCGAAAAAATCAGAGGCTACCTTGCCGAGATGGGCTACGGCTTTACGCAGGACGAGTTTCAGGCAGACCTTATAGTTGTGAATACCTGCGCCGTCAGAGAGCACGCCGAAATGCGCGTACTCGGAAACGTCGGGCAATTGAACCATTCCAAAAAGGCAAAAAAGGGTCAGATCGTCGCGGTGTGCGGCTGCATGGTGCAGCAGCCCCATATGGCGGAGAAGATACGCCGCTCCTATCCCGTGGTGGATATGGTGTTTGGGCCGCACGAGCTGTGGCGGCTGCCGGAGCTTATGCTCCGCTATCTCGACAAAAGAAAGCGTGTGTTTGAAACGAGTCCCGACGACGGCTCCGTCGTCGAGGGCATACCGCTGAAACGTGACGGCAGCGTCAAGGCGTGGCTGTCCATCATGTACGGCTGCAACAATTTCTGCACCTACTGCATAGTGCCCTACGTTC
>CAZWID010000067.1:0-6340 GCA_964634065.1 uncultured Oscillospiraceae bacterium
TAAACCACTTCCTCGACCAGTTCAAGGGTACGGTCTACCGTCAGACGATGTTTGCCGAGTTCGAGCTCTATATGGGCAAGATGGCGGAGGCGGGCGAGAGTCTCACAGCCGATGCTCTGTGCGCAAAGTATCACGAGCTGAACAAGCTCTACTTCGGACCCGATATGGTCAGCGACGACGGTATTGCGGTCGAGTGGGCAAGAATACCGCACTTCTTCTACAATTACTATGTGTTTCAGTATGCAACGGGCTTCTCCGCGGCGGTTGCGATAGCAAACCGCATCCTCAAGGAGGGCGCGCCCGCGGTTGCGGACTACAAGCGTTTCCTCTCCGGCGGCAGCAGCACCGACCCCATTTCGCTGCTGAAGATCGCAGGAGTCGACATGAGCACTCCCGCCCCCGTAAACGAGGCACTGTCTCTGTTCGGTGAGCTCATCGACGAGATGGAACAGCTCATGGCGTAAAGCACGTATACGTTAAAAATCCCGACGGAGCGAAAGTTTTTTCTTTCGCTCCGTCGTTTTTTCAAAGCTTCAGCTTGAACAGCACGGTGCCGCCCATCATGAGTGCAAGACCGAGGTACTTTGTCCAAGTGAACGCGACTTTTTCGCTGCCCATGAGTCCGAAGGCGTCGATAAGTGCGGCGACGAGAAGCTGTGCTATCAGTATCACGGATATTGCGACGGTGGGACCGAGGCTTTTTATACCGAGCATGACGGTCAGCGTGATGACGACGCCGACTGCGCCGCCGAGCCAATACAGCTTACCGACGCCGCCAAGCTCCGTGAAGCTGCCCTGCCGATAAAACAGCAGCACGGCGGCAGACAGCAAAAACGCCGTCCCCTGAACGAAAACGTTTGCTTCGACATTGCCTATGCCTTCACCCAAACGGGTGTTCATGACACCCTGCACACTCATTGCCATTCCCGCAACCGCGCTAAGCACTATGCCCAACAGCATAAAAAATCACCTTCCGTTTTTACTTCGGCACTTGATAATGCCGCCCGCTTGTGATAAAATTCCGCAATGAGTAAGCTAAAGAGGGTCGAACCCTATCGCCTGTCAGTGACCCTTTTCGGTGCTTTTCGCCCTTTTCATCTTGATGGGCGTCAGCCCATCTGCGTCTCAAAAAACGAAAATCCCTCGAAAATTGTCTGCTGAACAGGTGCCATGCAGTTTTGCTGTAGCTGATTTTTGTACAGGCAAGGCAAAGCCCGCAGGGAATACTGTCGTATTGCCAAGGGATTTAACGCAGCATGGGCAGAAATCAGCATAGCAAAACCGATATGGTTCAACTTAAGCATTCGACCACACGGGAAGGACGGTAATGCCCATGAACAACTCAAAGCCGAAATACTATCTTGTCGAAGCCGATGCGCTGCCGGAGGTCTTTGTCAAGGTTTCCGAGGCAAAGGCACTTTTGGAGACCGGCGAAGCGCGTACCGTTGCCGAGGCGGTTGAAAAGGTCGACCTCAGCCGCAGTGCGTTTTACAAGTACAAGGATTCGATTGCGCCCTTCCGAGATCTTCGGCGCGACTCGATAATGACCTTCCACATAATGCTGCACGATAAGCCCGGTATGCTTGCTTCGGTACTTTCTATTTTTACCGAGTCCAAGGGAAATATTCTCACGATAAATCAGAGTATTCCCGCAAACGGCGTCGCACTTGTGACGATATCGGTGGTCGCGGAAAATTTGGTCATAAGCTCCGATGAGCTGCTTTCGGAGCTGCGCGCCGTAACCGGGGTCATAAGCGTCGAAATAATGGCGGGATAAGCATATAACGAATATAATGGAGCGGGAAACCCCGCTTCATTTTTATTTCGGAGGAACAACAATGCTTATCATACAAAAATTCGGCGGCAGCTCATTGGCCGACGCAGAGAGGATAAGAGCCGCGGCTGCGATAATCGCGAAAACGGTGCGTGCCGGCAACTCCGTTGCCGCCGTGCTGTCGGCGCAGGGCGGCTCCACCGACCGTCTCATTGCCAAGGCGGAGGAGATAAGCGGCTCACCGCCGAAAAGAGAGCTGGACGTTTTACTCTCGACGGGAGAGCTCGGCAGCGTAGCACTGATGTCGATGCAGCTTGAGAGCATGGGCGTTGCGGCGATATCCCTTTCGGGACGGCAGGCGGGCATACGCACCGACTCCGTTTACGGTGATGCGCGAATCGAGGACATAGACATTCGCAGAGTAAAAAAGGAGCTCCATGCGGGAAAGGTCGTGACCGTCGCGGGATTTCAGGGCATAAACGCGGCGGACGATATCACGACACTCGGCAGAGGCGGCTCCGACACCACAGCCGTCGCACTGGCTGCCGCACTGTGCGCCGACCGCTGCGAGATATACTCCGACGTCGACGGAGTGTACACCGCCGACCCCCGCTTGGTCGACGGCGCGAAAAGGCTTGAGCGCATCGACTATCGCTCGATGCTGCGCCTGTCCCGTGCGGGATCGCAGGTGCTGCACTCGAGATCGGTCGAGATTGCAATGCTTCGGCGCGTACCGGTAACGCTCCTTTCGAGCTTTACGGACGGTGGCGGCACGGAGCTTTGCGCCGATGCTCAAAGTGCGGCATACTGCGGCATAACGCGGGACAAAGCGCAGAACAAAATAACTCTCGTAGGTGACGCGGTGAGCTACGAGAGCCTTGCCGAAATGCTGGGCATTTTGGCGGAGCACGGTATAAGCTGCGCACCCGCCCTGTTCGGTGACGGCGAAGCCGCCGTGTTCACTGCCGAGGACGATCTCATTCCCGCGCTCCGACTTCTGCACGCTCATTTCTTTGAGTGACAAGGCAAAACGCACTGCGCCAAATGCGGTGCGTTTACATATAAAAAAACAAAAAATATTTCAAAAAAATAAAGGGAAATGCGATTTCGCGTCGTATAAGACTAATAGAGAGAATTTTCGGAGGTGACGGGAATGACGGAGCCGAGAGAAAAGAGAGAGCTTGCGGAAAAAATTTTCATAGGGAAATACGGCGTTTTGTCGGTCAATTCAAAGGGACGCGCGATCGATGAGCCCGAATGTAACATACGCACCTGCTTTCAGCGTGACGTCGACAGGATAACGCACAGCAAAGCCTTCCGCCGCCTAAAGCACAAGACACAGGTGTTTTTGCAGCCGGAGGGCGACCACTACCGCACAAGGCTCACACATACGCTTGAGGTCAGCCGTCTTGCGAGGACGCTTGCGAGAGCACTGGAGCTGAACGAGGATCTCACGGAGGCGATAGCCTTGGGGCATGACTTGGGGCACACCCCCTTCGGGCACGCGGGCGAGCGGGCTCTGCGCAAGCTGTGCGATAAGGGCTTTAACCACTATGAGCAGTCGCTCAGAGTGGTCGACCGCATAGAGCGCGACGGCAGGGGCTTAAACCTCTGCTTTGAAACGAGAATGGGCATACTGCATCACACGCACGGTGCACCGGACGATACTCTCGAGGCGATATGCGTCAGACTTTCCGACCGCATTGCGTACATAAATCACGATATGGACGATGCAGTCCGTGCGGGCATACTCAAAAACAGCAGCCTGCCCGCAATCGTTCGTCAACGCTGCGGTAACCGCAACAGCGAAAGGATAAATTCATTCATATCCGACCTTGTCGCAAACAGCGCAGACGGTGAGATAAAAATGTCGGCATCCATGCAGGAGGCGTACGACGTTTTTCACGATTTCATGTACTCGGACGTGTACACCAATCCCGTTGCGAAAAGCGAGGAAAGTAAGGTCGAGGGCATACTCGGCGGCATCTTCGGCTATTACCTCAAGCACCCGTGGGAGCTGCCGCAGGAATACACCGTGATAGCGGCGCAGGATGGGCTCGAAAGAGCGGTTTGCGACTATGTGTCGGGCATGACCGACGGTTATGCGATAGAGAAATACGGCGAGATATTTATTCCCGCCGCATGGAGCGTCAAGTAAGGGAAGGAGGAGAATATGGCATTTTCGGAGAGCTTCCTACAGGAGCTTACGGAGCGCAGTGACATTGTGGATGTCGTGGGAAGCTATGTCAGGCTGAGCAAGAAAAGCGGCTCCAATCAATTCGGACTTTGCCCGTTCCACAGTGAAAAAACTCCGTCCTTCTCCGTATCCGCCGACAGGCAGATATACCATTGCTTCGGCTGCGGCAAGGGCGGCGGCGTGATAAATTTTATAATGGAGATAGAAAATCTGAGCTTTCCCGAGGCGGTCGAGTTTCTTGCCAAGAGAGCGGGCATGGCGATCCCCGAGCAGGAGGACGGCAGAGAGAGTAAAAAGCGGCGCAGACTGCTTGACTTAAACCGCGATGCCGCGAAATATTTCTACTCCAATCTGTCGACACCGGCAGGCAAGGTCGCTCTCGACTATATGTCGAAGCGGCAGATAAGCTCCGCAACGGCAAAACGCTTCGGACTCGGCTATGCACCCGATTCGTGGGACGGGCTTATCCGCGCGATGACCCAAAAGGGCTATTCCGAGTTTGAGCTGAAGGATGCGGGCCTTGTCAGGAGCGGCAAAAACGGCGGACATTATGACACCTTCCGCAACAGACTGATGTTCCCCGTTATCGACGCAAAAGGCGATTTCATAGGCTTTTCCGGTCGAATTTTGGGCGACGGTGAGCCGAAATACATGAACAGTCCCGAAACGATTGTATTCAACAAGAGCCGCAATCTTTTCGGCTTAAATCTGGCTAAAAAGTCGAAGAACGGATATATAATACTCTCCGAGGGAAACATAGACGTCGTAATGATGCATCAGGCGGGCTTCGACTCCGCCGTCGCATCACTCGGAACCTCACTTACACCGGAGCAGGCGCGACTCATATCGCGCTATACCAATGAGGTCATCATTGCATACGACAACGACGAAGCGGGACGCAAGGCATCGAAAAGAGCGATATCGCTTCTTGAAAAGCTCGATCTCAAGGTGCGAGTTTTAAGCCTCACGGGTGCAAAGGACCCCGACGAATATATAAAGGAAAAAGGTGTCGATGCTTTTCGAAATCTGCTTGAAAAGAGCGAAAATCACATCGATTACAGGCTGCAAAACGTCGTCGACAAATACGATCTTTCGGTCGATGAGCAAAAGGTCGCCTTCGTCAAGGAGGCAGCCGAAACGGTGGCACAGCTATCCGGCTCCGTTGAACGTCAGGTGTATGCGATGCGTGTTGCCGCGCTTACGGGGATGCCGAAGGAGCTGGTGAGCGATGAGGTCGAGCGTCGGCGCAAGAGGGCTCTTGCCGCTGCGAGAAAGCAGAGCGATCGCGAGCAGAGCAGACCCGAAAAAATGGCTCAGCCGAGAGAAAAGGAGTTTAAATACGCGGATCCCCGTTCGGCAGCCGCCGAGGAGGGCATTTGCAGACTGCTGTTTTTGGATCCCGGGCTTTGCAAGGGCAGAGAGCTGCCGCCGCCCGAGGACTTTACTTCGCCGCCGCTTGCGGATATCTACCGCACATTGCGGGATAAGCTGCAAAACGGCGACATCATAAGCATCGCATCTATGAGCGCGTCACTGCCGCCGCAGGAGGTGTCGCTGCTTGCCGAGCTTTTGCAGAAGCCGGAGGCATTGCGAAACGGCGACAAGGCACTGACGGACTACATAGAGAGAATAAGGCAGCAAAAGGAGCGCAAAAACGGCGGCGATCTTTTAAGCCTTGCCAACAAGCTGAAGGAAACAAAAGGATATGGGGGATAAATATATGAGCAAGAACGAAACAAACGCCGCAGCCGACAAAACGAAAAAGCCCGACGGCAAAACGCCGGAGGAGCGTGTTGCCGAGCTTTTTGAAAAGGGCAAGAAAAACGGCAAGGTGTCCGCAAAGGAGATCGCCGCTCTCGACGAAGCGGGAGTCAGTGCCGAAGTGATAAGCAAGCTGTATGAGGCACTTGAGGCTGCGAACATCGACATAGACATCGGCGGCGACGATCTGCTTCCCGTTCTCGACGACGATGCGATAATACCGGAGCTTGAGGAAATCGAGGAGGTCACGGAGGAGGAAATCCACGAGACCGATGCCTTGGCGGACAGCTATGCGACGGATGACCCCGTGCGTATGTACCTCAAGGAGATAGGCAAGGTGCCGCTGCTCACTCCGGATGAGGAGGTCGCGCTTGCGATAAAGATGAGTGAGGGCGACGAGGACGCAAAACGCCGTATGGCGGAAGCGAACCTCCGTCTGGTCGTCTCGATAGCGAAGCGTTACGTCGGCAGAGGCATGCTTTTCCTCGACCTCATTCAGGAGGGAAACCTCGGACTTATAAAGGCGGTCGAAAAGTTCGACTACACGAAGGGATACAAGTTTTCTACCTACGCTACTTGGTGGATACGTCAGGCGATAACCCGTGCGA
>CAZWID010000068.1:0-6336 GCA_964634065.1 uncultured Oscillospiraceae bacterium
CACGCCTACTCCCTTAGCAGGGGAGCCCCTTCGGCCTCTTGGGTACTTCTGCATAGCCGCTCAAATATAATAGCATACAGCGGTGCCATTGTCAAGAAATAGTTTCGGCAAAATAGTGCAAAGCTTCAACATATCCGTCAAATCCCTTGCCGTAGATGACTCTTTCGCAGTACAGTGACGGATAGGAGACACGGCGAAAGTCATCACGAGACATAATATCGCTCAGGTGAACCTCGACGGCTCTGATGCCGACAGCCTTGAGTGCGTCCAAAATAGCGATCGAGGTGTGAGTATAGGCGGCGGCGTTAATGATAATGCCGTCAAATACGCCGTAAGCCTCCTGTATCTTATCTACAAGTGCACCCTCATGATTAGACTGATATATCTCAACCTCAAGGGAAAGCTCATTTGCGGTTGACATAATTAAATCACATAATTCGGCATAATCTCTTTTGCCGTAAATATCGGGCTCACGGATACCGAGCATATTGAGATTGGGACCGTTTAAAACGAGAATTTTCATAGCAGCTCCTTTGCAATAACAGATGCGGTATCAAGTTCGCTTTTCGCGGATACGGTAAGATCTGCCCAACGCCTGTATACGGGCAGCCTTGCCTGCGCAATATCCTCGATAGGTGTGGAAAGGGAGATCGGTCGACCTACCTTCGGCAGACTGTGAATGTCGCGTTCAAGGAAAACTATGCTTCCGTTTTGATGCAGGAGAGAGTAGTTTTCATCTCTTGTGACTACGCCGCCACCGGTAGCTATCACGCATCCGACGCTTTTAGTTATGTCAACTAACACATCGGTTTCAAGCCTACGAAAAGCCGTCTCACCATAAAGCTCAAAGTACTCCGGTATGCTGCAATTACAGCGTTTTTCGATTTCAGCGTCAATGTCGAACAGCTTGCGGTCGACAAGTTTACATAATTCGGAGGCGGTAGTTGATTTTCCGCAACCGGGCATACCTATCAGCGTAATATTCGAGACTGATTTGAGCAGCTCGTTGTATGCGCTGTCGATATCTTCATCCGAGAGCTTGGCTCCGACAAAGAGTGTAACCGCTGCTGCGGCTTGAGCGACGAGCATATACAGACCGCCCATCGCGGGTATGCCGAGCAACTCTGCCTGACAGACAAGGGCGGTGCGCAGCGGATTGTAAACAAGATCGAATACCCCGCAACAATTTGGGAATAGGGTTAAATCAATCAACGCTTCACCGTTTTTCGGAAACATCCCGACCGGTGTCGCATTGACTATAATTTCCGCGTCATAATGGTTATATAAGTTTACATAATTTACTTCGCCGCTCCTTGAAACCGTGACGGTTTCGGCAGCATTGAGGTCATTCAATGCGGCTCTCACGGTAGGAGAGACACCGCCGTTTCCGAGGATAATGCACTTTTTGCCGCAAACGTCAATGTCGGCATATGCAAGTGCCTTACGGAAACCGAAATAGTCGGTATTGTATCCCGTTAGGACACCGCCGTGGCTGACAATTGTGTTGACGCTTCCGATGCGCCGTGCCTCATCACTGAGCTTATCGCAAAAAGGTATTACCGCCTTTTTGTACGGAACGGTCACATTTATGCCCTTGAAGCTACGGGACTTGAAAAAAGACTCAAGCTCCTGCGGTTCCAACTCAATAAGCTCGTAGTCATAACCGCCGAGCATTTTGTGCAGCACGGGAGAATGGCTGTGCCTAAGGTGACGCCCGATGAGACCGAAATCACTCATGCAGCTTCTCCTCCTGATACGCCTTTGACAGTCTCATTATCTCGCAAAAAAGCGCGTGATACTTCTGTGGAATGGCAGCAAGCTTGTCGCTTTCACGCTTTGCATCTAAAATGGGGAGTGAGTTTTCACGCTTGCAATCGGCAATTTTACCGCAGATATCAAGCCGATGATTCAAAAGCTCAATGAGCTCGGAATCGATGCGATCTATACTGCTCCGCAATGATAACAAATCGTTGTCGCGACATTCGGTTAACATAATATCATAGAGCGCGATTGCCGCGACACTTTCGACGATTGGTGGAGTACGAAGTGCAAAACAGGGGTCGTGCCGTCCAGAAACGGAGAGCGAAACATTTTCTCGGCTATCAAGATCGACACTGCGTTGTGCTTTGGCTATCGACGGTGTCGGCTTCATAGCGACATTGAAGGTCAGGGGCTGCCCTGTCGTCATGCCGCCGAGGATACCTCCTGCGTTGTTCGAGAGGTATTCGACTTTACCGTTTTGCATCATGTATTCATCGTTGTTCTCACTGCCCGACAGCTTCGCAGCCTCAAAGCCGTTGCCGAATTCGACACCTTTAACACCTGGTATTGCAAACAAAAGCCTTGAAATCTCAGCGTCAATTCCCTCGAACAGCTCACCGCCCAAGCCGACCGGCAAGCCTTCGATGCAGCATTTGACTATACCTCCCGCAGAATCACCGACGGCTCTTGCAAGCTCCGCTTCGTCGCGCAGCTCAATGCCCTCATGAGCCGACACCGCCTTTGCCGAAACACTTATTCCTTTCTCGGCAAGCTCCCGAATAATAATTCCGCCGACGATGCACAGTGCGGCAGTCATTCTTCCCGAGAACTCACCACCGCCTGACATATCGTGCTCAAGACCGTATTTCTGCCAAGCGCAAAGATCGGCGTGCCCGGGTCGCGGAATATGCCTCAAGTTAACATAATCTTCTTTTCTGACATTTTCATTTTTTATTACAGCTTTCAGCATATTACCGTCGGTAATTCCGTCAACAACACCCGATAGAAAGATCGGAGTATCGTTCTCACGTCTTGCACTTGTTGCGGCGTCAAACCCGGGACTGCGGCGGTGCATGAAAGAACAAAGCTCAGTGTAATCCACAGAAAGTCCCTTCGGCAAACCGCAAACCTTAATGCCGATCTCCTCTGCGTGCGATGCGCCGAAGATCTCGATTCTTATACTTTTTCCGTTAAATACGCTCACAGGCAGAGTCCTCCGAGTGATTTGAAGTCATCAATAAACTTAGGGTATGATTTTGCAATGCACAAAATGTCGTCGACCGTTGACGGCGCATCGGCAAGTGAAGCGGCGATCATAGCTGCCATTGCTATTCTGTGGTCGCCGAATGAGCACAAAGCGGTAGACGAAAGCTTGCCGCCGCAGATGATGAGCTCATCCGCTTTTTCCTCCGTCACGATGCCCATTGAGGTTAACATAATATGAAGTGCATGGAGTCTGTCGGACTCCTTTTGACGCAGTGCGGAAGCTGCTCTTATGCGGCTTTTTCCTTTAGCAAAGGCACAAAGGACGGCAATCGGCGGAACAAGATCGGGTATATTCGACACGTCGATATCAGGCGGTGACAAGCCGATGCTCGGCACGGTCAGACTGAGGTCATCGGCAATGACTGCACCTGCTTCACGAAGGACGGAAAGTATCGCACGGTCACCCTGCTTTGAAGCGTTTGAAAGCCCCGTGACCGAGATGTTATTTCCCGTCGCAGCTCCGGCGCACAGCCAATACGCCGCAGCAGACCAGTCACCTTCAATTCTGTGCGGCGATTTGAGTGAATAGCTGCCGTAAACGGATATACGGCTTCCGATTCGGTTTACATAAATATCGGATTGCTTCAAATAATCCGTTGTAATATCAATATAATTTGAAGACTTAATCGGTTGAATTATGTCAACCGTACCGCCGCCCACAAGCGGCAATGCAAGTAGCAGTCCGCTGATAAACTGCGAAGAAACGCTGCCCGATATCGTGTACTCACCGGAGCATATTCTGCCGCTTAGCGTAAGCGTGCTGTCACACCTTTCTATCTCGGCACCGTGACGGCAAAGCTCATCGCATAGCTCATCAAGAGGACGTTCGGAGAGCCTTTTGCCCATGTGAAAACAGGCACCGCAGCCCAATGCCGCAACGATGGGAAGCATAAAGCGAAGTGTGCTGCCGCTCTCACCGCAATAGAGGGTAGGCATACTCGCAAGTGCGCTTCTGTCTATGGGAGTCATGATGCCGTTTCCGTAGTGTGCGCCGAGTGCTTCAAGACAACGCAAGGTTAACATAACATCACCACAATGGCTCAAGCCTTCGATCGCGACCGGATTATCCGAAAGAGCGGCACAAATAAGTGCTCTGTGTGAGCAGGATTTTGAAGGCGGTGCCTCAACATTGCCGCAGAGCTTTGAAGGGTAAACGGTGATCATTTCGCGCACCTCGACAGTAGCTCATACAGCTCATCGAAAGAGTGATACTCAAGAGAGCATGAACCGAGCGTTTTAAATTCAACAAGGCGTATTTTGTCGTTTTCGCGCTTCTTATCGTTTATCATTAGTTGACATAATTCTTTGAGGTCATAGCACAATTCAACGGGTAGACCGTGTGCGAGAAGGTAATCGCAAACTGCGGTGTCATAGTGCGACATAAGAGCCAGCCCCATAGCGACCGCTTTACCGTGCGATACTTTATAATCGCTTGATTTTTCAATGGCATGAGCAAGCGTATGACCGAGATTGAGATATGCTCTTTTGCCTTTGTCTCGCTCATCGTCTTCGATATACAAACGCTTTGCGTCAAGCGATTCGCAGATCAGATCTTCGATATCCATTTTCGTGTCACCGAGCAAATACGGTTTACATAACATCGAATACTTTGCAATCTCCGCATATCCGTCGCAAAGGATGCTCTGCGGCAGGGTAGCCAAAGTGTCGGGATCACAAAGGACGAGCTTAGGCTGATGAAACGCACCGGCAAGGTTTTTGCCGCTGCTTAAGTTGACCGCACATTTTCCGCCGACGGATGAATCGACCATGGAAAGCAGCGTGGTCGGTATATGAACAAGGTCAATGCCGCGCATATAACAGGATGCGGCAAAACCGGCGATATCGCCGGTGACACCGCCGCCGAGAGCGAGAACGCAGTCGCTTCTGCACATTTTGAGCTCCGCCATGTATTCCAAAAGCTTGGAGAGGGTGGGGAGATTCTTCGCCGCTTCGCCGCCTTCGTATACAAATATTGCGACCTCAAAGCCGAAAGTCTCAAGCTGCGCTTTAAGTGCATCGGCATAGAGTTTTGATACCGTTTCACCGCATACGATGAGAAGCTTGCCGGCGTTCGTTACTTTGCGTATCTCACCGCCGCAGCTTTTCAATATACCGCGGGATATGACGACCTCATATCCGCCGCCTAAAGCTACCGTCAGTCGTCGCATGACAAGACCGCCTTTCTGACGGCAAACAGCTTTTTGGACAGAGCATCAAACTGCTTGGGCGTGATCGCCTGTGCCGCATCGCAAAGAGCGTGGGGAGGATCATTGTGGACTTCGACCATGATACCGTCGGCACCGGCAGCAGCAGCGGCAAGAGCCATGGGCTCAACATACCTTGTATGCCCGACTGCGTGACTGGGATCGACAATTACGGGCAGATGACTGAGCTCCTTTAAAACGGGAACGGCGGAGAGATCGAGAGTAAAACGGGTCGAGGTCTCAAAGCTGCGTATGCCTCTTTCGCACAAAATGACCCTGTTGTTACCGCCGCTCATAAGATACTCAGCCGAGGTCAAAAGCTCCTTTAGTGTGCTTGACCAACCGCGCTTTAAAAGTATGGGCTTACCGCATTTTGCAAGAGCTTTCAAGAGAACGGAGTTTTGCATATTCCTTGCACCGACTTGGATAATGTCGACATCGTCAAAAAGCGGGAGCGTCGAGGGATCGAGTATCTCACTGACGGTCGGAAGTCCGGTGACTGCCTTGGCTTCGCTGAGCAGCGTCAGTCCTTCTGCACCCAGACCCTGAAAGGCGTAGGGCGAGGTACGGGGCTTAAACGCACCGCCTCTCAGCATCGTCGCACCGCCGGATTTAACTGCTTTGGCAACGGTGAGCAATTGCTCACGGCTTTCAACGGAGCAGGGACCGGCAATGAGAGCAAAGTCCTTACCGAGCTTTATGCCGCCGATGTCAAATACACTGTCATCGGGATGCGCAGCTCTCCCTGCAAGAGAGTATGCCTCACTTATGCCCTTAACGCTGTCAACGGCTTCGAAATTGCCGATAAGCTCGGCACTGAGACAGGACGCATTGCCTATGACCGCAAGAACGATTTGAGCATCACCGACTATCTTTTCGACACCGAGACCGCAGCCTTCTATATAATTTATCAGTTCATTCGTCTGCTTATCGGATGCGTTGTGACGGAGCACGACTATCATTGCAAGACCTCCGCTAAATATAATCATATTATTATACAATACAATTTGCCGTCAGTCAAAACCAAAAGACAAAAAGCGTCGATTATTGCAAAAAATCGCTTGACAAAGCGTAGCCGTATGATATAATGCACACACAACTGAAC
>CAZWID010000069.1:0-6167 GCA_964634065.1 uncultured Oscillospiraceae bacterium
GCATACTTTGCGGGACTCATGCTCAGCGACCACGACGAAACAAGAGAGTACATAGTCCTGCGAACGAACACGATGAGCTATATGCTGTTTTCACCGATATTCTTTGCGTCGATAGGCATAAAAACGGAGCTTGCGGGGCTTGACGGAAACCTCATTCTGTTTGCCGTCGCACTGACGGTCGTTGCGATACTGACGAAGATAATCGGCTGCGGCATAGGCGCAAGGCTCACCGGCTTTAAGACCTACGACTCGGTGTCCATCGGTCTGGGCATGGTGTCCCGCGGCGAGGTCGCACTTATCGTTGCGCAGAAGGGCAGCATGGCGGGACTCATAGCGGGTAATCTGTTCCCCGCGGTGGTGCTTGTCGTCATCGTGACGACGCTGATAACGCCGCTGCTTTTGAAAATCGGCATGAAGCGGCAAACGCCGGACAATACCGAGCCGCCCATACCCGAAAAGCTTTAATCGAACAAACGTAAAGCCACCCTCGGAGCTTTTCCTTCGAGGGTGGCTTTTCATTTGATAATATCACTTTTTATGTCCGCAAACGGAGCAGTAGCGTTCGCCCTTTTCGTAGAAATGGCGGCTTGACTCGATGTGCTTTTTCATGTTCACAAATCGCTGTACCTCCGCCGCATTGAGCTTTTCACGCACGGTGCGGTGCGAATAGTCGTACCACATTATGAGAACGACGCAGAGAAAGATCAGTGCAAACAGGGCAAAGACGCAGAAGGCTATCCACAGCATCGCCTGCGACTCCTTGCCGATATACATTCCTCCGGCAAAGGGACGAAACACCGCGGCACTTGACACGGCAACGAGGGTCAGCACGATATACAGCACGAATTTTCCGCCGAGACGTATCGGCAGCTTGCCGCAGTGCGGGCATATCTTCATCCCGTCGGGTATCCTGTTTTTGCATTTTGCGCAGTCTCTCATAGTATATCTCCTTGTTGTTTACCGATCGTCGGCGTCAAGTTAACAGATCAGCTTGTATGTTATTCATACAGCAGCATAGAAAGAGCTCTTTGTGCATTGCTATAATTTCCTGTCCAAACGGCTGTACCGTCGGAGCGTAAGCCCGCTGTGCAGTTTTTGTACGTAGCAATCGCAACAATATCCGTCCAGTCATCGACATTGCACTGACCGTGCCAATTATCTCCCATTGCTACAACAGTACCGTTTGAATACAGTATGACCATATGTGAGGCTCCTTCGCAACTGTCAACCTCGCTTGGGGTAGCAATTATTATAATTACAATTGTTGCAATCATTAGAGCAACAACGATAGCTATCTTCGGATTTCTTCTTATGAGGTTCTTTAGGCTCTTGGTGCTTTCGGTTTCATTTTCTGTCTTCTCATCTACGGTGGTGGGAGAAGCTTCAGGCACAGCCGCCGTTTGGGGCTTTATAGGTTCGGAGACTGTTTTCCCGCTTTCGCGGCGGTCGGCTTCATAATATGTATACATGAACTTCCGCTGTGCCGCATCGCCTTGCGGTACGGGTGACACCGTGCGGTGCTCGGTGAAGTCGGAGCTTGCGTCATAGCCGCAATTGTGGCACACATTGCCCTTTCGCTCCGCTCCGCATATGGCACATTTCATTATATCATCTCCCACTTAATACCTTTTGTTTCATTCTGCCATATATTGTAGCTCGTTTAGCGGCAAAACGCAATACCTGTGCCGAGAATCAAGGCACAATTTGGCATTGAAAAGCAAAGTTACCGTCGACAACCGATCTACTTGCCAACAAGCCCTTTAAACCTCAATCGTCGCACCGCAGTTGTTAAAACCGTCGGCACCGTTGTAGGACGGGTGTCATGACCCTTCCCTACGGCGGATTGGCAGTTTATTTGGATACTGCCAATTGATTTTTCTTGCGGTGCGGGAATGGGTTCGCACCTTATGCTTCGCAAAGCTTTAAGATTACCTGCACCATTTTTTCCATCGACCGAACGGGTATGCACTCGTGTACACCGTGGAAATTCATTCCGCCGGTTGAGAGATTGGGGCACGGAAGCCCTTCATAGGAAAGCCGTGCACCGTCGGTGCCGCCTCTTATCGGGGCGACTTTCGGCGTTACTCCGACGGCAAGGAAGGCGTTTTTCGCATTTTCGACAAGCTCCATATGCGGCAGTATCTTTTCACGCATATTGTAGTAGCTGTCCTTCATGCAAAGCTCGAAAGTGCCTTCGCCGTAGACCGAGTTCATGTAATCGCAAAGTCTCTCGACAAACCGTTTTCTTGCCTCAAACTTCGCTTTATCGTGGTCGCGGATAATCATTGCGACTCTTGCCTTGGTCTCGTTGCCGTCTATGTCGGAGACATGGTAAAAGCCTTCATAGCCCTCCGTGTGTGCCGGAGTTTCCGCCTCCGGCATACGTGATACGAAGTCCACCGCCATGAGTACGGCGTTTTTCATCTTGTTTTTTGCTTCTCCGGGATGGATATTCACACCGTTCACGGTGACGACGGCAGACGCCGCATTGAAGTTTTCATACTCGAGCTCACCCAATTCACCGCCGTCGACGGTGTATGCCACCTTCGCCTTAAAGCGTTCAAAGTCAAAATGATCCGCTCCGCAGCCTATTTCCTCGTCGGGCGTAAAGCATATTGCCATCGCCTTATGCGGCACCTCGGGGTGCTGTATTAAATATTCGGCGGCTGTCACTATCTCCGCGATACCGGCTTTATCGTCCGCACCGAGGAGGGTTGTCCCGTCGGTGATAATAAGCTCCTGACCGACATAATTTTTAAGAGCCGGAAAAGCGTCGGCTTTTATGTGTCCGACATCGCCGCCGTTATAGCTTACGATACGCGGCTTTATGTTTTTGCCCTCCGCATCGGGTGAGGTGTCCATATGTGCGATGAAGCCTATCGCCTCCGTACCGTCGATGTTTGCGGGAAGGTGCGCATATACTCTGCCGAACTCGTCTAAGACGGCATCGCAAAGTCCGAGCCCATAAAGCTCATTTGCGAGATATTTTCCGAGCTCAAGCTGTCTTGCGCTTGAGGGCACGGTGTCGGAGCATTCGTCCGATGTCGTGTGGAAGGAAACGTACTTTAAAAATCTTTCGGTAACGTTCATTAAAATTCTCCTTTTTCACCTATAACGGTGATGTCATGCTTTTTCAAAAGCTCTGCGGTGACGCCGTCACCGGAAACGAGCGTTCCCGTGAAGCTTCCGTCATAAATACTGCCGCTGCCGCAGGATGGGCTATGTTCCTTCAAAAGTGCCTTTTTTATGTCAAAAAGCTCACAAAGCCTTAGAGCAGCCTCGGCTCCCCTGTTGTACTGCTCCGTAACGTCCGTTCCGTTTTTGGCAAAAACGCCGCCGTCACGGCGTTCCGACGGAAGCCTCGGAGTGGTCAGTCCGCCGTATGCCTCGGGACATACGGGCACAAGCTCATATTTATCACGCAACTTTTCGAGGACATTCTGCGGCAAAGTATTTGTGCCGCCGTCGTATTTGCAGTTAACGCCCAAAAGGCAGGCGGATATAAGCAGTTTTTCCCTCATCGTCTCATCCCCACCATGGCACCTGCCGTGCCGCCTATGACTCTTGTCAGCAGTACGGTGTTGTTGCTCAGGGATACGCCGGACACTATCTCGCCGCTTATGTACAAAATGAGCACGATTATAAAGGTTATGGGGATATGCCCGTTGCGCATATCCGCAAGCGACGCCATGACGATGAGCATGAAAACGACCGCCCCCGCTCCCATAAGCGTTCCGGGAAAGAACAGATAGTGGATGATTCCCGATACAATTGCCGTCACCACTATGCCGCCCAAAAGATTTCCGCTACCGTAACGCTGCTCAAGCGTCGGAGAGAGCAGCAGTATTATCATGGAGTTTGAGATAAACGCGGCATAACTCGAATTGCCGAGTACATGGAGCAGAAACCTCGGGTAGGTAAGCAAGTCCCCGAGGGACGAATGCCAACAGGAGAACAGCAGAGTGTTCGTTCCGCCTATGTATTTCTCCAGCATCATAACGGCAAAGGACAGTATGACAAAGGTCAGTGCCGTCGGTGAATTGTACTGGAATCTGACCATCTTTTTCATCTGAGATTCTCCAATGCTTTTCTGTAGTATTCCGCAGTCCTGTCATCAAAGCAGACCATGCGCACCCGCTCTATCTCGGGGTGCTCGTAAAGATACTCGGCAATCGTGCCGATTGCGATGGATGCCGCCTTTGAGAGCGGGAATGAGTATGCGCCGGTCGATATGGATGGGAAGTCGACGGTCTTGCAGCCGTATTGCGATGCAAGCTCAAGGCAGCTTCCGTAGCACGAACGCAAAAGCTCCGCCTCGTGCCTGTCGCCTCCGTGCCAAACGGGTCCCGGCGTGTGGATAACATACTTTGCGGGGAGCTTGTAGCCCTTTGTTATCTTCGCCTCACCGGTCTTGCAGCCGCCGAGGGTGCGGCACTCCTCCAAAAGCTCTCTGCCTGCCGCTCTGTGGATCGCCCCGTCGACTCCGCCGCCGCCCAAAAGGGAGCAATTTGCGGCGTTGACTATCGCGTCGACCTGCTGTTTCGTGATGTCACCGCGTATTATTTCAATATTCATGCTTCTCCTTATGTCGTTTATAAGCTGTGCGACTTCGGCATCCGTCGTTGCCCAGCTCGTACAAAATCTTGTTACAATGTCTCCGTTTTCAAGCACCTTCTGCTTTGAAAACGAATAGCTTTCGGAAAGTGCGGCACAGCGCGCTTCGCTCAATATCGGGAAAAGCTGATTCGTCGGAGAATCGTAATAAAGCTTCACGCCCTTTTCGACAAATGCCGCTCTGAGCTTTGCCGCCTGTGCCATTTCGTGTCGGCCGACCTTGTAGTACAGTCCGTCCGTGAACAGCGTATCGAACTGAACGCCCAAAAGTCTTCCCTTTGCAAGCATACCGCCGCGCTGCTTTATGATATAGCGGAAGTCCTTTTTCAGTGCTTCGTTCATGATAACGACCGCCTCACCGAACAGGGCTCCGTGCTTCGTTCCGCCGATATAAAACACGTCGCAAAGCATTGCAAGCTCCGGCAGCGTCGGGCAAGCGTCGATCGCAAGCGAACATGAGAGCCTTGCACCGTCGACAAAAAGCAGCAGACCGTATTTGCGGCAGACAGCGGATATCTCGAAAAGCTCAGTTTTGGTATATACGGTTCCCGTTTCCGTCGGCTGCGATATATACACCATTGCGGGCTGCACAGTGTGCTCAAAGGATTCGTCGCTTCTGTGTTCATTGACAAGCATAGTTATCTGCTCTGCTCTTATCTTGCCGTCGGCACTCGGAAGTGCCGACACCTTGTGTCCCGCCGCTTCGATCGAGCCCGTTTCATGGACGTTTATATGTGCACTTTCCGCCGCGATGACGCTTTGGTGCGGACGCAGTGCCGCGGTTATGATGCAGATATTTGCCTGCGTTCCGCCCATCAGAAAATGCACGTCGGCATTTTCCGCTTTACATTCGGCTTTGATTTTTTCCGCAGCGGCTTTGCAGAAGGGATCCTTGCCGTAGCCTTCGGTCTGGCAACGGTTGGTGTTCTCAAGTGCCTGCATTATCTCCGGCAGTGCACCCTCGAGGTAGTCGCTCTCGAATCTTATCATCTTTTCCTTGCCTCCACCTTCACCTTTCCGTCCTGTGCGGAAAGTCTTATCCTTGCGATACTGTCGCCGTGCTTCTCTATGATCTTTGCGGCAATGGCATCCTCGACCTCTTTCTGAATGGTGCGGCGAAGGCTTCTTGCGCCGTACTTGACGGAGTAGCTTTTTTCGACAAGGAAGTCGATGAGACTGTCGTCCCAAGTGAGCGCGATGCCGCTTTCCTTCATTGCGTCCTTAGTTTCATCAAGCATGAGTGCCGCAATGGAACGGAAGTTTTCTTCCGTGAGTGCGTTGAAGTACACTATCTCGTCGACACGGTTAATAAACTCGGGACGCAGGAAATCATTCAGTGCCTTCATGATGCGCTCACGGCTCATGTCGTTCACGGTGCCGCCGAAGCCCAATGCACCGCTTCCGCCGGTCGAACCTGCGTTCGTTGTCATGACTATGACCGTATTCTCGAAATTAACCGTTCTGCCCTGTGCGTCGGTTATCCTGCCGTCGTCGAGTATCTGGAGCAGAATGTTCAAAACGTCGGGATGCGCCTTTTCTATCTCGTCGAACAG
>CAZWID010000070.1:0-3211 GCA_964634065.1 uncultured Oscillospiraceae bacterium
CGGCGGCTGTTTCAGCTTGTCAAAAAGCCCGAAGGGACTTTTTTGACAAGCTGAACACGAGTCCGCTAAAGCGGACTCGGGTGAGACTTATTTAAAAAAGCACTTCGACCGAAGTGCTTTTTTCATATTTACATTTACACTGTTATCAGAAGTTATACTGCACGGTGGGTGCGGGCTTCTTTTTAAGGAGTTTGCACAGCACGATGAGTGCGATGCCGATCACGAGAAGAACGACGCTGCTCCATACATTGACGGCAAAGAAGTTGCCGACCACTATTCCGACAAAGGAGCCGCCGCATACGGTGCTCCACAGTGACGGGATGAGACCCGCAAGCAGCGCAACCAGGGCACCGACGCCGCCGAGCACGGTGAAGTCAACACCGACATACAGCATCGCCTGTTTGGTATTCTTCTTGACCATAAAGAATATAATGAGCAGGCTGAGTGCAATAAATACTCCCATCGTTATGTACGACAGACCTATCGTCAATGCGTAATAGAGTACGGGACTTTCGCGTTCGATAGTCGTCGAACGAAGGACAACATATTCGCTGTCGGCGCATATGCCATGGGAGAGGTCATATTCGTCGTCCCAGTCCATATAGCAGTCGAATACACTTTCAATATATTTGCTGTTTCTTTCGATAACTCTGTCAAGGTCGTTTCTTTCGAGAACGAGCTCCGCTCTGTCTCCCGCGAAGAAGTCTTCGCAAAATTCACCCGCAAGCTTTGCGACAAAGCTCTTCACGGTGGATTTTTCAACGAATTTATCGAGCTTCGCATCGGTTATCTGAACGTCGAATCTTTCCTCTGCCCAATCGCAAAAGTCATTAAACTCTTTGCTCTCACTGCCGCCGAGCTGCGCAATGGCATCGGATGCGCTGACGTTATCGAGCAGAGCCTCGATATTGTCCTCCGTGAGTGCATTCCTTGCGTCAAGTATGGTGACGGCAAGCATCGAGGTCAAAAGCAGGCACAATGCAAGCACCAACATGATACCTCTTGTCGCACCTGCGGGCTTGTTCATGTCTATGAGCTTTACGGGCTTTGATGCAGTCTTATTCTTCTTTTTAGAGGGCTTGGTGGGCTTTATGCCGCCGCCGTTTTTGCAATACGGGTTCATGCACTTCGAGGTAACAGGGTCAAGTGCGCTGCCGCAAGCCGTGCAGAAAGTGTGTGGAAGAACGGTGGTTTCCGCAGCCGACCGCAGTTGATCGGGCGTTAAAAGCGTTGTCTCCGCGGCGGACGGCATCTGGTCCGGTGTAAGAAGCGTCGTCTCGGCGGCAGGCGGCATATCCTCATCATGTCTTAAAAACGCCGCCTCTATGGGTGAGGTGTTGAGCTTGGCGCGATCGCAATTAGGGCACAGTCCCGTTGCGGGATCGATGCTGCTGCCGCATTTGGTACAAAATCTGACCATTTTATCTCTTTCCTTCCTAATAGTTTAAGATTATTTTCCGTAGTACATATAATTGTAGCCGTATTGCGCGGCTTTTGCTTTTTTATTTACGTCGGTTGCGATGAATACCGCCGTCAGTACAATTAGAAGAACGGCAAGTGCGACAATCGCAGTCATCGCGACCGTGCGAAGCGGTGCCATGTTTCCGATGACAAGTGCGGCGACAGCCGATGCCGCACCGAGACCGCCGAACACGCAGCCGACAATACCGAGCACCGCAGCGGAGCTCATGAGGTTTTTTACCGTCACGAATATCGCACAGGCAATGCACAGTGCGGCAGCCGCAAGAGAAAGTATGCAGCTTGTTTCTACGGCTTTGAGTTCATCTGTTAATGCCGTCTGTCTTGCTTCGAGATATTCTTCTGTGCATTCAATCAGTAGATAGCACTTTTCAACATCAAGCGGAGAAAAGCCGTCACGTTCTTCGACTGTAACAACTTTTCCGTTTTCGTCAAAACGGTACATGGAATCTGCCACATTGTTGCAAAGCAGCGCATATGCTTCCTCATTCAGAACGTATGCAGGCTCGTTTCCTGTTGCATTATCGTTTATTACAAGAATATCATCGGGTATTTCAATATCAAGATTCTCAGCCATAGTTTCCGCAAGAGACACAACGCTTTCCTCTCCGCTATACCATAGGCAATAAGGCGTCATGGGTTCTATCAGTGCTCGGCAGTATTTAAGCAATGTTTCTTCGCTTCCCTCATACGAAAGAAGCCATACGGCATCGTCGGCAAGAACAGCACCGTTTTCATCAAGCATCAATTCACTTTCGCTAACCTGCTTTTGTGCCTGATAAAATGCCTGTGTCGCAGTTTCAAGCTTAGCATTAAGCTCGTTAAGCTCGTTTTCGTATTCTTTAAGGCTTGCTTGAGTGTCGATTACATATTGCTGAACATATACGGGAAAGTCCGTGACATCCTCGGGGATCTCGAGACCGAGGTTTGCACCTAAGGGGCGAACGACGCTTACGAACCATGATTGCGCACTGTCAAAGCCGGGAAGACTTTCCAAACTACCGTCGCAAAACTCTATATACTTGTTAAGGTAAGGCATAAGAGGCTCGATTTTGGCAAGCATTTCTCTGCTTTCGTTGTAAGCCCGAGTGGTTTCGTCAACCGCATTTTTTGCCGCAACATACTCGGAATACGCTTCAAGGTATGCGGCATATTCTTCTCCGTAAACTTCCGACAATTCATCATAGCTCAAAGAGCTATCAGAAAAAGCTCCTACTGAAAGAAAATAAAGCTGCTGATTGCTCTCGATTTCTTCGACGGAGTCACGCAATCTTTCCGCTTCAGCCTCCCGAGCATCATAATCAAACGAGTGATATTCTTCAATGGTCTCGGTATCCGACAGGGCATTGACCGACAACACGGTACCGAAAACGCTTGCCGCTATAAGCAGTACGGAAAGTACTATACCGATGACCCTTTTCATAAGCTCACCACCGAAAACGTTTGTTTGTTATTATGCTACAATTTTAATAAACATTTTACTATTTGTCAATCATTGTCTAAGAAAAGAACGGAAAAAGCATCAAAAAAAGTCTCGCAGAGTTTGCGTCTCATAGCGGCAAATATAGTTCAATAAAAGAATTGTCGAAAAAAGCTCCGACAGTAAATGTCGGAGCTTAAAGTAGAATATGTGATTATGCGGTTTCGTAAACTTCCTCGTCGTCGGCTACCGCTTCTTTCTTTGCCTTGCTTGCGTAGGCAACGGCGGCAAGTGCGAATATAACCGCACCGA
>CAZWID010000070.1:3311-6118 GCA_964634065.1 uncultured Oscillospiraceae bacterium
TTCTTTGCCTTGCTTGCGTAGGCAACGGCGGCAAGTGCGAATATAACCGCACCGACTGCGAAGATGATTATCGCGGCAAACTGGAGATCGCCGGAAGCGGAGTGTACGTACTCACCCGCCGCATCGACAATGTAGTTGCCCGCAGAGTCCATATCTCTGGTGGGGTAAATGTAATGTGCGTAACCGGTGATCGCACCGAAAACATTGCAGGCGACGGCGATTATCGCAACAACAATGCCGAGCTTGGGAACCTTGCCGGAGATACCGCGGATACCCGCTATGATGCCGAGGATAGCCGCCACGATGACCGCTATGTACAGACCGAGGCGCATATAGAGCTCGTGCTCAACGCTTGCGACGTGGTTGTCGACGCTCTGGCGGAAGGTCGCACAGACCTCGAGGCACTTGTCGAGATCGAGGTAAGGCTCACCGTTGAGAAGGAGAACGGGGTCGCCGTTTTCGTCGTACTTGACCCAAGTGTAATCGGAGCCGAGCATCTGCTCGGGACCGTCGACCGCTATCTCGTCGGTGCCGAAACGGTAAACGGGGCTGTTCTTGAAGCATATCATGGTGTATCCGTTGACGGTTACCATGCCTTCTTCAAACACGGCAAGCTGAGATTTGCCGTCCGCAAGTGCGGCTTCACCGGCTGCAAGCTGATTTTGTGCGTCGGCAAGCTGCTTTTCCGCTGCGGCAAGCTGCGCAAGACCGTCTTCATATGCCTTGAGCTGTGCCTGACCGTCGGCTACCATCTGCTGCATATAAACGGGGAAGTCGGTGACATCCTCGGGAATGTCAAGACCGAGTTGTGCACCGAGGGGGCGAACAACAGTCATGAACCATACCTGAGCATTGCTGAAAGCGTTTCCAAGAAAATCAGGCAGTTCACTGACCACTCCGTCACGGAACTCGACATACTTATTGAGGTAGGGCATCAGCGGCTCTATCTTGCCGAGGAGCTCTTTGCCTTCGTTGTATGCATCGGTGTTTTCGGCTATGGTCTTCTTGCCCGCTTCGTACTGAGCAAGACCTTCATAGTATGCCTTGTAGCCCGCACTGAGCGTGTCGGAGCCTTCACTGTATGCCAAGGTGCCGTCTAAGTATGCCTGCTCGTTTTCCTTAAGCTGATAAATGCCTTCTTCGAGCTGACCGACAACGTCGGCTGCCTTTGCGTCTTCTTCCTTGTATGCCTTTATCGCAAGTCCGTCTTTAATACCGAGTCCGGCTGCGACAATGCCGAAAACGGAAACTGCTATGAGAAGGATGCTGCAAATTACCAATGCGGTTCTTTTCATATTTTTTCCCCTTACATTATTATCCTTAACCACTTTAGGTGATTGTAACAATTCTATAAAATAATTCACAGTTTGTCAACAATTTCGTAATATTTCTTACAAAAATGTTCCGTTGCATTTTTTGTGCAAATCTGCTAAAATATCAGACAATATGAAAGGGATGATACGCATGGCAATTACAAAAGAATATCTTGACGGAATTTCCTTTGATGTCGTCAAGCAGAAATATTACAATGCCAACAAGGTCAATGCCTGTTTGGAGGAGCTTATCGCAGGTGCGAAAGAGCTTATCGACGAAAACGAACGCTTAAAAAGCGAACGTGACGAGGTCACGGCGGCAAGATCCGAAATCGGAGACACGCTGCTTTCCGCGAGGAAAACAGCGGCAAGCATCGTCGCTGCCGCAAACGATGAAGCGCAGCGCATACGCGACGAAGCAAATGCCGAAGCCGAAGCCTTAAGGCTCCGTGCCGATGAGGAACGCTGCATGGCAAAGTCGCCGCTATCCGAAAAGCAGCTATCCGCCATTGAGGATTTCAACAAGCAGCTTGACGCGCTCAACGTCAGCCATGCGACGCAGGTATTCCGTTTAAAGCAGGCTATCCTGAAAATCGCAGCCGACGAAATTTGAAAAACCGCTGAGAAATCAGCGGTTTTTTGATTATTCTTCCGGTTTTTCGTTTTTGTCTCCGATATAGAACAGAGCTATTGCCGCAGGACCGACATGACTTCCGGTAACGGGCTCATAGCACACCGTGAGCACTTCCCTGCCCGGATCGTTTATGCGTATCAAATCGGCAAGACGCTCGGCATCCTCCGGACAGTGGGCATGAGCAATACCGACCGCCCAATCGCTCTCTTTATCGGCATGGAGCGCATGATCCTCCGCAAGCGTTCTTATTCCCTTTATTCTTCCGCGTACTTTGCCGTACTGGACGATTTGTCCCTCGGCATTGTCCGTCAGTATCGGCTTTATGCTGAGCACCGTACCGAACACTGCCGCACCTTTTGTTAATCTTCCGCCATGATGCAGGTGGAACAGGTCATCGACCATGAACACCTCATGCATATGGCAGCGGTGCTTTTTGAGCTCTGTGACGGTTTCGGTAATACTCATCCCCTTTTCACGGCACTGTGCCGCGAAAATGACCTGCAAGCCCTCACCGAGCGACGCCGCAAGCGTGTCGAATGTCAGTATCTCTCTGTCGGGAAACTCCTCCTTGAGATTTGCCGCCGCCGATACCGCAGTCTGATACGTTCCGCTTATGCCGGATGACATACCGATAAACAGTATGTCCTTTCCGTTTTCCAGCTCCTTGCGCCACGTATCCTCAAACTGCTGTGTATTTACCATCGAGGTCGTGACCTTTTTGCCCTTTATATTCTCATAATAAGTCTTCCCGTCAAAGGTCGACAGGTCAAGGCAGGTTTTCTCCTCTCCGTCGACGGAATAGGACAGCAGCACCATGCAAAGCTCATACTTGCTTATAATATCATAGGGAAGATTTGACG
>CAZWID010000071.1:0-5943 GCA_964634065.1 uncultured Oscillospiraceae bacterium
GCGTCGTTTGCCATCGAGCCGAAGAAGCTCATTATCGTATCCGCTGCGACGATGGTGACCCCGACGAGCATAACATTGTTGTAGATGCTGTCTCTGAGATAGTGCGTCATGCCGAAGGCGATGGTGAAAACGCCCCAAAGTATCGAGCCCCATGTGATGAGCTTTTTGCGTGAGCCTATGCGGTCGGACAGTGTTCCGAAGAACAGTGCGGAGAAGGTGCTTGCCGTTGCGGAGCAGATCGTCATCGCGGTGACGACGCCGAGCTGCGCTCCGAAATCGGAATAGAGGAAGTTTGCAAACCAGTTATTCTCGATGACCCAAGCTATCTGTGCCGAAAAGCCGATCACAAGCAGCAAGGTCCAGTTTTTCGCGCCTATGCCTTTCTTTTGAGTCTCCATTTCAGCCTCCGTGATTCTTTATAAATTCACCGACCAGTGCGGTATATTTTTCGGTCTCTCTCATGTAATTCGCGGCGTGGCCCGTGCCCTCGGATATTATGAGATATTTTTCGCTCTTGCAGGAATCGAAAATGCTTCGTGCCATATCAACGGGAACATAGCAGTCACTGTCGCCGCAGATGTACACAAAGGGTATCTCGGTTTTCGCAAGCGACTTTCGGGAATCGTGCGACGAAAAATCGTAGCCCGCAAGGAGCTTGTTCCAACACTCGAAAATGTTCACAAAGGGAAAAGCGGGAAGATGTACGAGCTTCCACACGAGGTTGCGGAATACTTCGCCCGCGGTCGAATAGCCGCAGTCGGCTATCATGCCGCAGACCTTGTCTTTGGGCAGTCTGTCGCTTGCCTGCATGATCGACGCCGCACCCATGCTGACACCGTGCAGAAACAGTGCGTTGTCGGGGAAAAGCTCCCGAGCCCTGTCGACCCACAGCAGAACGTCGTCACTGTCCAATGCGCCGAAGCCTATGTACTTGCCCTCGCTTTCGCCGTGAGCTCTCATGTGCGGGAATATGAGCGTAACGCCCATTTTGCCGTACATTTCGCTGATGGCGCAGAAGTCGTATATCGGGGCGGACTTATAGCCGTGGAAGCATATCACCGTCGTTTTGACATCGGGGTCACCGCGATGAAGCTTTGCAACGAGCTTTAAGCCGTCGTTTGAGCGGATGAAGATGTCCTCCGTTTCCATTTCCTTAAACGCCTTGTGCTTGGGAATGTTATATGCCCAAAGCTCCTCACCGGTGGGTGCGAGCATGGGCGATACAACGCCCTTGCCGCCGTTTCCCGGCGGCTTTAAGCTTGCGCCACGACGGATTATCGCATACTCGAATACGAGCCCCGAAAGAATAAGCAGCAGCAAAAGCACCGCAAGGATTATAATAGCAATTGTCAAAGCATCACCTTCCCCGTATCAAAAGTACATAAACAGGTCGCATTTTATCATGCCGTTGTAGAGCTTGCGCTTTTTGGTCGCGGTGGCACCGAAGCAGCGTTCAAACTCCGTATGCGACGAAAGCAGGTACAGCTTCCAATTCTCCGTTTTTGCCCATGCCGCACCGAAGGCGCGGTAGAGCCGCTCCGCCTCCTGCTTTTCCATGATGCGCTCACCGTAGGGTGGATTTGTCACGATTATGCCGTTTTCGGTATTGCGCGTAAAGTCGCAGGCATCCGCCTTTTCAAAACGGACGATATCGGAGACCCCCGCTCTCTCCGCATTCTCCTTTGCGATGCGGAGCGCGGCGGGATCGATATCGGTGCCCACTATGCGGTAATCGCCGGAAAACTCCTTTGACCTTGCTTCCTCCGCCGCCTTTGCCCAGACGCTTTGATTAAGCACCGTCCAATCCATTGCGGAGAAGCGGCGGTCAAGTCCGGGAGCTCTGTTTTTGGCTATGAGTGCAGCCTCGATGGGTATCGTTCCGCTGCCGCAGAAGGGATCGACGAAGTCCTCCCTGCCTCTGTATCGCGACAGCGTGACCATTGCCGCCGCCATGGTCTCCTTTAAGGGTGCGGCATTGTGCGCCGGACGGTAACCCCTCTTGTGCAGTCCGGCACCGGAGGTATCTATACAAAGCGAAACGGTGTCCTTCATTATCGAAAACTGTATCTGATAGGTCTCGGCATCCTCCGAGAACCACTCTATACCGTATACGCCGCCGAGCCGCCGCACGACGGCTTTTTTGATTATCTTCTGGCAGTCGGAAACCGAAAACAGCTTGGAGTTGAGACTGTACCCCTTGACGGGAAAGGCGGCGTTTTTCGGAATGAACCGCTCCCACGGCAGAGCTCTCGTTTTCTCGAACAGCTCATCAAAGCTCTCTGCGCGAAAACGTCCGACCTCGATGAGCACCCGCTCACCGATGCGCAGATTTATATTCGCCGCCGCGATCGCTTCGGCTCCGCCTGTGAAATACACTCTCCCGTTTTCGTTTTTGATGTTTTGCATTTTGAGCCTTTTCAGCTCGTCCGCTATCGGTCCCTCAAGCCCCAAAAGGCAGGGCACACACAATGTCAGATCGTTCATTGCACTTTCTCCGAATTATTTAATGTATTATCCGTATCGCCTGCGGGCAGGTCGAAAATTCTATCCGCTCATAGCTTCCGCCGTCCTCGCCGTCGAAGGTGAAGCTCTCCGGCGCATCGAAGGTAAAGGTCGCATGAGTCGTATGCAGTATCTTTATATATTCGCTGTCGAAATTGCCTCGCAACACCTTTGCGGCAAGCGGCGCAAGCTGCGCCATATGTCGCGGTCTTTCGAGCAGTATCAGCTCATGCGCTCCGTCACCGAGCTCTATCGCATCCTTCGGCAGATCAAGGAGTCCCGCAACGGAATAGGAGTTGGAGACGCTGCCGTACAAAAAGTCTCCGTCTATGACGCCGCCGTCGTATTCGATATGCACCCTGCGGCTTTTCAGTGAGTGCAGACTCTTTGCCGCGCCGATGAGATACGCCGCCTCACCGAGCCGACGCTTGAGCTTTTGCGGCGTTCCGTAGCTGACCTCGGTGAATGCGCCGAATGCCGCAACGTAGTTGAAGTAGCCGCCGCTGCGTTTGCCGACATCGAAGGGCATCGACACGCCTCTGACTATGCGCCGTGCCGCCTTAACGGGGTCTTTCTTGGGCAGACCGAGAGAGCGCGCAACGTCGTTTGCCGTGCCGAGCGGAATGTATCCGACAAGCGGTCGCACCGTACAGCGCATAAGTCCCGCGACGACCTCGCTCAAGGTGCCGTCGCCGCCTATGCAGACAAGCAGCTCTGCTTCCTCTCCCTTTTCGGCGGCAAGCTCCGTTGCATCGCCGCTTTTGGAGGTAAAAAACAGATTTGGCGCAAAGCCGCCGTCGGACAGCACCTTGAGCACCTCCGCGAACTTCTTCTTATACGCGCCCTTTCCCGCAGCGGGATTTACGATTACCATAAGCGGTTTTTTCATATCGCACCTCATTACAAAAAGACGGTTTCGCAGGAAACGCCGTCACCGTTTATTTCGAGCCTTGCCCAGCTTTTGGGTTGACCTTTGCCTATACTTCCGGGGTTTATGACGAGTATGCCGCCGCAATCGGTGCACAGTGCCTCATGCGTGTGCCCGAACATGGCAATGTCGCAGTCGTTGCACTCCGCCGCATACAGCAGCGGCGACAGTCCGGAGAATCTCACGCCGTAACGGTGCCCGTGCGTCAAAAACGCCTTATGCTCTCCGAGCGATACCACCTTATATCCGACCTCGGGATAGTCGGCATCGCAATTTCCCGATACGGAGCAGACCGGCAAAAGCGGAAACTCGGCTTCGATGCACTCGATATCCCGCCTTCCGTCTCCGAGATGGATGACCTGATCGGGCGCATAAGCGCGTATTGCCTCGAGCATGGGCTCGGCATTGCCGTGACTGTCCGAAAAAACGGCGGTTTTCATTGTAAACCTCCTGCACTGTGCCGAATATAATAGGGCATGGGAGTGATTTTCTTGCTTGACCTCGAACGTATAAATTCGGAAATCGAAAAGAGCGGCAAAAAGGACAGACTGAAAGACCTTGCCGCGTCATCCGACGGTGTTGCCGTCGGTAAAATGCTTGACCCGACGGCGGTGGAAAGAGCCGCAAAAAGCGGGGATACCGCCGCGCTGAAAAGCATACTGTCACAGGTGCTTGACACCGCGGAGGGCAAACGCCTTGCGGAAAAGCTGAAAAAGGCGATGGAATAAGGAGGGTGCGTCGTGAGCGATCTTGAGGATATGCTGAGCGGGATACTGGGCGATCCCAAGCAAATGGAAAAGATAAGCTCCGTGGCAAGATCGCTCATGGGCGGCGATGACGGCGACGGTGCGCCGACTGTCGACGCAGATGCGCTGAATCGGCTGAAGGGCATGATGGGCAAAACAGGCGGCAGAGACGAGAAGCTTCTTATGGCAATGCGACCGTATCTGTCCGACAAGCGTCGCAGCAAGATGGACAGAGCGATGAAGATAGCAAAGCTTGCGTCGATAGCATCTCTTGCGGCAGACGACCTCGGAGGCGACGGCGATGTATAACCGCTACCGCGGCAACGGCTCACGTCCCGAGCGCATGGAGGATAATCCCGTCCCCGTCGGCAAAATGCCGCGCCCTCCGCAGCAGGGCATTATGCCGCCGCTCAAAAAGCCGCCGCTGCCGAAGCTGCTGCCCGACAAAATCGGCAAGAGCCTTGCTTCTCTCGAAACCGAGGATCTGCTGCTCATACTGATACTGTACCTCATGTACCGCGAAAGCGGCGATAAGGAGCTGCTGCTCATTATGGGCGCGATGTATCTTTTGTAGCGCAGACGGAACTAAGCGGGCAGGCATCGCAATTCGGCTTTCTCGCGGTGCACAGTGCTCTGCCGTGCAAAACTATGCGGTGGCAAAAGTCCGACGACTTTTCCGGCGGCAGTATTTTTCGCAGCTCGGTCTCTATCTTCACGGGGTCTTTTAAGCCGTCGACCAGACCGAGACGGTTCGATATGCGTATGCAATGAGTGTCGACGACGACAGATCCCGGGACATTGTAAATGTCACCGAGTACGAGATTCGCCGTCTTTCGCCCGACACCGGGGAGCTTTGTGAGCTCCTCCATCGTGTCGGGCACTTTGCCGCCGTGGTTGCGGAGCAGCATTTTCGCGCACTCGACAAGATCCCTTGCCTTGGTGCGGAAAAATCCGCAGGAGCGTATGATATCCTCGACCTCGGAAACCTCCGCTTCGGCAAACGCCTCAAGTGTCGGATAACGTTCAAACAGCGTCGGCGTTATCATGTTGACTCTTGCGTCGGTGCACTGTGCCGACAGTCGCACGGCGAAAAGCAGCTCATAGTCCTTTTCGTAATGCAGTGCACATTCGGAGAGAGGATACGTCTCCTCCATTATCCGTATTATTTCGTTTATCTGCTCTTTTGTTCTCATATCAAAGCCTTGAATTTTTCTCTATGACGGCGGCAATCGCCTTTAAGACGGCATTCTCGAAGCCGAGCTCCTTGAGCTTGCATACGCCTTCGATGGTGCTGCCGCCGGGCGAGCATACGGAATCCATCAGCTCGATGGGGTGCGCATTTGAGTTCATGCACAAAAGTCCGCTTCCCACGACCGTTGCCGCGGCAAGCTCCTGTGCCGTCTCACGGGAAAAGCCCGCTCTGACTCCCGCTTCCGAGAGTGCGTCGATATACAGCAGCACAAAAGCACCCGACGATCCGCCTATCGCGGAAAATGCGTCAAACTGCGACTCGGGAATTACATATGTCTTACCGACGGTCGAGAAAATGCCGTCGGCAATTTTTATCTGCCGTTCATCGGCGTTTTTGCCGCCGCAGATCGCGGTCACCGCCGCCTTGACCTTGGCGTTTATATTCGGCATAACGCGCACCACGGCGGCACCGTCGCAAAGCCGCTGCTCATACCAATCGAGAGTCTTTCCCGCGGCAATGCTGATGACGGTCTTTTCCGGCGTTATCGCTTCGGCTATTTCGTTTATAACCGACTC
>CAZWID010000072.1:0-5853 GCA_964634065.1 uncultured Oscillospiraceae bacterium
CGGTGGGGTAAAGTATTCGCAAGACAGCAATAAAACCCCGATTGAATTGTCGGACATTTCGGCTTTAAGTGAAAGAATCGGCAACAAACGAGGTTCGGAACGATATAACATTATTCGTGATTTTATTCTGGAAGAACTTGCGGAACAGCCTATAACACTATCTGATGGGCGTAAAGCGATTGTTGATAAAAGTGATGCCAAGCACATTGCAAGCCGCTCATGGAATAAAAAAACCGCTGAGATCTCGCAGATTAAGCAAATAGTTGAAAATGCTGAACTTGTTGCTGAAGAAAGCAGCACGAAAGAAAAAAAGTTTTCGCATTACTATTACTATGAAGCTCCTGTAAAGTACAACAATGATGTGTTCAACATTTATTTGAATGTTGGAGTTGCCCAAAATGACAAGACCAATCACATATACGATATTACGCAAAAATTAAGAGATACCGCCCAGCACATAGCTGTGGGGCGGCTCTCTAAGAGTTTCGCCCTCGGAAGCGGTATCTCTAATAAAAGTATATCCGAAAACAGCGAAAATGTCAATACAAAATTCTCCCAAGAGCCGATGACGCTAAAGCAGCTTGAGGCGGAGAATAAGAAGCTCAAAAAGCAGCTTGAGTACTGGCGCAATCAGACGAGGAAGAACCCGAAAAAGACCGTGCGTGAGGGCGATGTCAAGAAGCTTGCAAAGGCTATTGTGGAAAGCGTTGCGACAGACCTAAAGCCGCATGAGATGGAGTCCGAGACTATCAAAGATATGCTACGCAGAAAAGGCTATAGAGTAGCGGGGGAGCTCGAGGGGGTTAAGACCCACCTCGAATTGGATCGCCGCCGCAAGAAGCTTGAGTATCAAGGCGCATTAGCGAAGCGTCATTTTGAGTATTCAAAATGACCGGCGGCTTTTCAGCTTGTCATAAAAGTTAGAAGTGACTTTTTTGACAAGCTGATTGCCCGACCTTATAGAATTGGGCAACTATATCCTCAACGAGAAAGAGCTGCGCTATACCGAAGTGCATGACATGGCAGAGAGCATAGCGACCGACCTTATTGAAAACGCTACCGAAGTTGTCGACGAGTTGAAAGAGACAAGAGATGGCATAAAAAGCTATCTCAAGACAACCAAGTTCATAGACAACGGCTCACCCGAGTTTACTTTTTTGGCTTCTGCTGATAGCCGGTATTGCTCAGATCATATTACCGCTCTTTGAAAAGAAGTAAAGAAATATTTTAAAAGGTTCTCCGGAAGAACGACGGAGAATCCTTTTCGTTTAACAAGAGAAAATATGATGGAATATTTGTTTGTTTCTCGGCATATTGCACAAAATGACGGGATGAAATTTGTCAGAGCTTTCACAATGTTTTCTTGAAATATTCAGCGGAATCGGATAAAATGTATAAAGTGTACAAAACTAAATGCAACTTCTAATAACAAACGGAGGGCGAATATGCAAAAATATGATGTCATCGTTGTAGGTGCGGGAAACGGCGGCCTGTCCGCCGCGACCTATCTTGCAAAAGCGGGAAAAAAGGTTTTAGTGCTTGAAAAGCACAATCTCCCCGGCGGCTGTGCGACAAGCTTCGTCAGGGGAAACTATGAGTTTGAGGCAACGCTGCACGAGCTGTGCCAGATGGGTACCGGCGAAGGCGAAGGCAAGAGAGGTGCCGTAAGACAGCTTCTTGAGGACGATTACGGGCTCAACGTCGAATGGTGCAGTGCCGATGAGAGCTTTGCGTCTATAGCAACCGATCCCGACGGATTCAACGTCGCAATGCCGGCAGGCGTTCAGGCGTTTATCGACGAGATGGAGCGTCAGGTGCCCGGCAGCCGCGAATCCATGACGACGGTTATGGAGCTCGGACGTATGCTGGTCGACGGTGTCGAATGGCTGTATGAGCGTCACAATGAACCCGAGGGCTTGCAGAAGGTAGAAATGATGCTCAAGTACTACGACCTCATGTGTCTTGTACCGCAGCCCTGTGACGAGATGCTCAGAAAGATCGGTGTTCCCGATAAGGCACGTCACATTTTCGAGTCGTACTGGACCTATGTTGCCGCCGATTCCACCGAGATGAGCTTTGCGCCGTACACCTTTATGACCTATGTTTATCTCACGCAGCTTCCCTGGTTTGCAAAGAACCGCTCCCATGAGATATCCATGGCGTTCGACACGAGGATCCGCGAGCTCGGCGGCGATATCTGGTACAACACCATGGTTGACAAGATCGATGTCAGAAACGGTGCGGTGCACGGTGTTACGCTCACCGACGGCACCTATATCGCCTGCGACCGCGTGATCTCGAACCTCATGCCTCATGTCGTTTACGACCGCATGGTCGATCACAAGGAGATTCCCACCTATGAGCGCAAGAAGATGAATGCACAGAGGCTTGCGCAGGCTGCGTTCACCGTATATCTCGGTTTGGATGCAAGCGCGGAGGAGATAGGTCTCAAGAATTACGACACATTTATGAGACATACTCCCGATAACCACAAGCAGTTCCTTTCGTCCGACTCTCTCGAGACTCATAAGGACATCACCTGCACCGTGCTGACCAACGCACTTCCCGATGCGGCAGGTGAGGGCAGGGCATTCATCCAGTTCTCGAAGTTCTATACGGGCGATCCCTTCAAGGACGTTTCCGAGGAGGAATACTTCAAAATCAAGGATCGTGTCGCAAGAGAATGTGTCGAGCGTTACGAGGAAGTCACGGGCTGCGATTTGCAGAGCCATATCGAGGAAATCGTCGTTGCATCTCCCGTCACATGGGCACGCTACCTCGGTACTCCCAAAGGCGATGTTTACGGCTATATCCCCGCAACATGGGACGGTATGTTCCCCAGAGTCCAGTGCGGTCACCATGAGGATTACAATATCAAGGGACTGCGCTTCGTCGGCGGTCACGGCACCCAAATGGACGGCTACTCTCAGGCGTACCTCTCCGGTGCGGAGCAGGCGAGATATATGCTTGAGGATATGAAGGAGGGCAAGTAAGATGGCAAAATACAATTATTCGAGAAAAGGTCTCAAGGGACTGACTCCGTTCCCCTTCTTAGGCGAGGTCAAGACCAGAGTAAAACACATCGAAGCCGCTCCCGATACGGTGCCGCAGTCGGTGTTTAACGCGAATATCCTTGCAAAGAAGCTGCACCCCACGGTACAGCACGTTAAAATAGCGAAGGTCGTTCCCCACGGTGACGCAAAGAGCTTCACCTTAGTTCCCGATACCGAAAAGGGCACAACGGAAATGGCGTACTTCCGTGCAAGCCAGTATGTTTCCGTGTCGCTGAACATCGACGGAGCGACGGTCAATAAGCCCTACACCATCCGCTCCAATCCCAAGGATGCCCTCGGCAGTAAGAATACGAGCTATATTCTTACCATCAAGCTCACCAATTCCTCCTACGCCTCGAAGTACATTCTCGAGAATTGGAAAGAGGGTGACAGTGTCGATATCAGCGGTCCTCTCGGTGATTTCTACTACCAGAACCTCCGTGATGCAAAGCACGTTATCGCGATAGCCGGCGGATCGGGCATTACTCCGTTCTATTCCATGGCAGCCGCTATAGTCGACGGTATCGAGGACTTTGACATGACGATACTTTACGGCAGCCGTACCGCCGACGGTATCCTCCTTAAGGACGAGATAGAGGAGCTTGCCGCCAAATCGAACGGCAGAGTCAAGGTCGTACACGTCCTGTCCCATGAGGAAAAAGAGGGCTTTGAGCACGGCTTCATGACCGCGGAGCTTGTTAAAAAGTACGCACCCGACGGTGATTACTCCGTATTTATGTGCGGTCCCAAGGCGATGTACACCTTCTGCGAGGGCGAGATGAAGAAGCTCAGTCTGCCTAAGCGTCGCTATCGCATGGAGATGTCCGGCGATTACCTCGGTGCGGCGAATAATGCCGATTTCCCGACCGAGAAGAAGGACGACGAGTTTAAGCTCACCGTTGTGATAAAGGGTGAGAAGCAGGTCGTCCCCTGCAAGGCAAGCGAATCTCTGCTGTGGGCGATGGAGCGTGCCGCTATCAAGGCTCCGTCACATTGCCGCAGCGGTGAATGCGGTTGGTGCCATTCGAGACTCATCTCCGGTGACGTCTACATTCCCGAGGATGCGGACGGACGCCGCCTTGCAGATAAGAAGTTCGGTTGGATACACCCCTGCTGCAGCTTCCCTCTGAGCGACGTTGAGCTCGAAGTATTCCCCATAAACTGATTTAATTCAAATGAAAAGGCAGGGAAACACCTGCCTTTTCATTTTTGTTGCAATATAGGGGAATCTGAGTTATAATAAGTCCATACTGCAAATTTTATCCGATACGGAGGACGCTTTATGGTTACTTTCAGACTCAAAGAGCAGGACGACAATCACCTGACTTACTGGTATTTCCCCAACGGCAAGGAGGCAAACGGACACGGCACTATAGTTATCGACAGGCTTGCCGGTAAGGTCGACGTTACGCAGCTTGCACCCGATGACAAGCTCCGCCGACACACTCTTGAGGAGCAGCTCAAGCTCCGCAAGGCAACCGAGAATATGCGTAAGATAGAGCAGCTCCCCGAGCTCACCGAGGAGGAGTGGCCTATCCCCACCGCAGACAAGATATCCACCATCTTCGCAGACCATGCGATACGCAAAATAGTCGAAGCGTACAATCAGGGTCAGATTCTCGAAGAAGGTGCAGAGACCTGGCAAATGTAAAACCTAAAGCCAATATAAAAATCTCCGATCGAAGTCGGAGATTTTTGAATCATAGGAGGAAATAAGATGAGTAAAAAAATCGTTGTTATCACGGGAAGTCCTCGCAAAAACGGAAACAGTATTGCCATGACAGATGCATTTGTCGAGGCGGCAAAGAAAAAGGGGCACGAGATCGTGCGTTTTGATGCAGTGGAGGAGAATGTCGGCGGTTGCCGTGCCTGTGAAGCTTGCTTTAAAAACGGTGCAGCCTGCCCGTTTGACGAGCGTTTCGGCGTGATTGCGGAAGCGATCAAAGCCGCCGATGCCATCGTGTTTACCATGCCCGTTTATTGGTACACCATTCCCGCGCAGATAAAGGCAATCATCGACAAGCTCTTCTCATTCTGCACCGCAAGCATTGACGTGTCGGGCAAAAAGTGTGCTCTCATTGCCTGCTGCGAGGAGGACGACATGACGGTTCTCGACGGCGTTCGTGTGCCTCTTGAGCGTACCGCCGCTCTTTTGGGTTGGGAAATGTGCGGAGCGGTTCTCGTTCCTTCGGTATACAAGGTCGGGGACATAGAAAAGACCGACGGTCTTACAAAAGCGGCAGCCCTTGCCGAGGTGTTTTGAATTAGAGGTGAAGCAAGCGGGAAAACGACGTTTTCCCGCTTGTTTCGTTATAAAACCGTGTTTTCAATTTGAGAGTGCGGCGGCAGCGGTGCCGATAAGGGTCAGGTTTTCACCGCTTACAAATTCAAAGCGACGCTGCATTATCTCACCTGCGTATATCTCCATATACTCGTGAAGCTGAGGTGCAAACAGTGCACTTTTGCGGTACAGTGATCCGTCAACGGCGATACGCAGCGGCTTCTCCTTGCCCTGCCCCGTGAGCAGCATAATGCCGCACAGCTCACTTGCGGCGCACCTTGCGGCACGGTCAAAGAGCTCGTTTATTATATAGACCAGATTGACCTTGTCCTCTGCGGAAAAGCCCTTAGGCAGTCTGCCTCTGCCCCATTTGTCGACGGTCGGCGTCGTGACCTCGGTCATCCTTTCGATGACGTTTGCCGCATAGTCGGAGAATATGCCGTCCTTTGCAGCCGCCTTGAGAATATACATACAAAGCATTCCGAGGTAGCGTCCCGAGCAAAGCTTTTCGCCTATGTA
>CAZWID010000073.1:0-5783 GCA_964634065.1 uncultured Oscillospiraceae bacterium
TATACATACAAAGCATTCCGAGGTAGCGTCCCGAGCAAAGCTTTTCGCCTATGTAATAGCCCGTGTCGGGTAGCTCGGAGTCCATCGCAAGGTCGATGTCACCCCTGTGCAGTCCCGAGAAGGAGCCTGATTCGAGGTTTACGAGCATTTTGCCGCTTTGGGCATTCAGCTTAGGTATATCGCTCACGGGAAGGGCGCAGCAGGTGTTGAGCCCCGTTCCGGCAATGAGCCCCACATAGCCGTCACAGCCCTTTGTGCCGTGCAACGCGGCACCGCCGAGCAAAACGGCAGGTGTGTCATTTAGGACGACCGCCTTTTCAATGTGACAGCCCAAAAGCTCAAGACTGCGCTTGAGCTCTGCACCCGGAAGCTTTCCCACGGCATTTCCGATTTTTACCTGCTTTGTCAGACCGAGTATTTTGCTGTCAAGCGAGGGCAAAGCCTCGGAAGGGTAGGAAAAGCAAAAGCCCGTCGCATCCGATGCCTCGGCAAAGGGCAAGAGCTCTTTTGCCGTGAGGGAAATGAAATCCTCCCATGTTGCCGTGGTTTCGGAACCCGGCATGGGCAGATTTTTAATCTCCGAGACTGTAGGCTTGCCTTTTTCGAATTGCACGAGGGCAAGCCGAAGATTGGTGCCGCCTGCGTCGATGACCGCGGCTTTACCGCTTATGGGCTTTTGCGACGGCACCTTGAGGTAGGTCGGAATCATGGGCAGCTCCGCTTGATGGGCGGTAAGACCCGCTTTTGCTCTTTCGCAAAAGAGCAGGGCAGAGTCATAAACCTGCACCGCATCGGCGTTCATGCCGTGCTCTATCATAAATTCGGCTATTTTAAGCATTACATTCTCCGTAAA
This sequence comes from uncultured Oscillospiraceae bacterium, assembly GCA_964634065.1. Lineage (GTDB taxonomy): Bacteria > Bacillota > Clostridia > Oscillospirales > Oscillospiraceae > F23-B02. Next base: position 854 of record CAZWID010000073.1, read on the forward strand.
AACTCCGGCGGCTTCTGCCGCCGGAGTTAAAGTGTTCGATATTATTTTTTAACTGCTTCGACAACTCCCTCGGCAAGACCGGCGATGCCCTGTATCTCACTGGGGATGATGATCTTCGTTGCCTGACCGTTTGCTGCGGCGGCAAACGCTTCGAGAGCCTTGATCTTCAAAACGGCATCACTGGGGCAGGCTTCGTTTATGAGTCTGATACCCTCTGCTGTAGCACTCTGAACCTTGAGGATTGCTTCGGCTTCGCCTTCCGCCTCAAGGATTTGCTGCTGCTTCTTTGCATCCGCACGCAGAATGGCGGATTCCTTTTCGCCTTCCGCTTCGAGGATCGCCGCACGCTTTTCACCTTCCGCACGGAGGATAGCCTCACGGCGTTCACGTTCTGCCTTCATCTGCTTTTCCATTGCGGACTGGATCTCTCTCGGCGGGAGAATGTTTTTAAGCTCGACACGGTTTACCTTGATGCCCCAAGGATCGGTGGCTTCGTCGAGAATGGCGCGCATCTTGCCGTTTATAAGGTCACGACTGGTGAGACACTGGTCAAGCTCAAGGTCACCGATGATGTTACGCAGGGTGGTGGCGGAGAGATTCTCTATCGCTATCATGGGGTGCTCGATACCGTAGGTGTAGAGCTTGGGGTCGGTTATCTGGAAATAGATAACGGTATCGATCTGCATGGTGACGTTATCCTTGGTGATAACGGGCTGGGGAGGGAAGTCTGCGACCTGCTCCTTGAGAGAAATGGTCTTTGCGACTTTCTCAAAGAAGGGGATCTTGACGTGAATACCCGTGCCCCAAGTGGTCTGATACTTACCGAGACGCTCGATGATCATAACCTTGCTCTGCTGAACGACTCTGATGTTGCGCGCAATGACGATAATCACAAGTGCGATGAGCGCGAGAATTATCCAACCGCCGTCGTCAAATAAAAAGTCCATATTATACCTCCTTAAATCTTAACCGTCTCATTCTCAACGGCTTTTTTCACTATAAGCTTAACTCCTTCGATGCGCAGGGCAATAACAAGCTCACCCTCTGCGATCACGCTTTCGTCGTCACATCTTGCCGTCCATGTTTTACCGTCGACATAAACGGCACCGGTACCGGCTATGTTGTCCACCGTTTCTGTCACACGGCATTCCTTGCCGATTAGCATATCGGCGTTGGTCGGTTCGACCTTGGCGTTGACATACTTTTTGACGATAGGTCTTGTGAAATACAGCGTGACGGCGGAGACAACGAGAAACAGCGTGATTTGCAGCCAAAGCTCCGCGCCCAAAAGCTCCGCAAGGAGCGCGACAAGCGAGCCCACTGCGAACCAAACGGAAGTAAGTCCCACGGTCAGTGCTTCGATGACCGCAAAGGCGATTGCGGCAACGAGCCAAATCATTGTCATAATAATGCACCTCCTGTTTAACCTTCGGCTTAAAACGATTCTACTACATTTGTATGTTATTTTCAACAGGAAACTGCCGCCTGTGTTAATGATACATGAACATTTATTTTTAACGCTTTACATTTGTGAAGAATTAGTGTATGATAGCAAACAGTGTTATCAGCTAAATCGCTGAAGTGACAGCGAGATACGGAGGAATACTTAAAATGAATAAGCAAAGCAGAAAACCGCGCTATACGGATATGTATAAAGCAATACTCACTCTTCGCACGGTTGAGGAATGTATGGACTTTTTTGACGATCTTTGCACCGTCACGGAGGTTCAGGCAATGGAGCAGCGTTATCAGGTCGCGGTCTGCCTCAGCAAGGACATGAAATATAACGACATCCTTTTGGAGACCGGGGCATCCAGTGCGACGATAAGCCGAGTCAACCGTTCGCTGAAATACGGTAAGGACGGCTACGAGATAGTGTTCGAGCGTCTTGCGGAAGCGGAAGAATGAGTGCTTACGGACCGCTTGCCTTTTGGTATGACAGGCTTACGCTTGATATACCGTATGAGGCTTTTGCGGATTTTTACGAGAATAAATTCGCCGCTGACGGCGGCGAATTTTCTACGCTGCTCGACCTTTGCTGCGGCACGGGAACGCTGACGTGGATAATGTCGGAGCGCGGCTATGAGCTCATCGCAGCCGATGCGTCGACGGATATGCTCATGCAGGCATCGGCAAAGTACGGAGACGTTAAGGTGCAGCCTATGTTTTTGTGTCAGGAGGCGTCAAAGCTTGATTTGTACGGGACGGTCGATGCCGCCTTCTGTTCGCTTGACGGGATGAATTATATTCCGCCGCAGGAGCTGCCCGAGGTCTTTCACAGACTGCGGCTTTTTATTCGCCCGAACGGTCTTTTGATTTTCGATATTAAGACACCGGAGTGGTTTAAAAGCATCGACGGCAGTGTTTTCGTCGACGAGACCGAGGATATGCTGTGCCTTTGGCGCGCCGATTTCGATGAAGCGGAAAATGCGATGCTTTACGGGATGGATATATTTTCGAGGTCGGGCAAGCTGTGGAAGCGTGACGGAGAGGAGCATATCGAATATGCACATTCTCAGGAAATGCTCCGTCGACTTTTGACCGAAAACGGATTTGAAAATATTGAGCTTGTGACCGACTGCCCGCAAAAGGACGGCGGCAGGATGTTTATTACCGCAAAAAGGAGCGGGATGTAATGGATAAAATACTCAGAGCAACGGCGGCAAACGGTTATGTCAAAATGTCGCTCATAACGGCAAAAGAGACAGTACAGCGCGCAAAGGACATTCACGGCTGCACACCGACGACGGCTGCGGCACTGGGCAGATCGCTTTGCGCGACGTCGCTGCTCGGCAATCTCATGAAGGAGGAAAACGCTTCGCTGACGCTCAGAATAAACGGCGGCGGCAGAATAGGCAGCGTGATCTGCGTATCGGATTCCGACGGCTGCGTCAGAGGATATGTGACGGATCCGACGGTCGACCTTCCCCTGAGAAGCGACGGGAAGCTTGATGTCGGCGGTGCCGTCGGACGTGACGGATATCTGACGGTGAGCCGCGATATAGGGCTGCGTGAGCCGTATGTCGGCTCGGTGCAGCTTGTTTCCGGCGAAATAGCGGAGGATCTGACGGCGTATATGTTGGAAAGTGAGCAGATCCCGTCCGCCTGTGCACTCGGTGTGCTCATCGATACCGATTTGAGTGTCAAGGCGGCAGGCGGCTTTTTGGTGCAGCTTATGCCCGGTGCTCCCGAGGAATATATCGATAAGCTTGAGGACAATATTTTTCTCATGGATCAGCTCACGACGATACTGTCGGAGGACGGTGAGGAGGAAGTGTTCGCTCAGGTACTAAAGGGTATGGAGTACCATGTCGTCGGAGAGGACGAAGTGTCGTATAAGTGCTACTGCTCAAGAGAGCGAGTGCGTGACGCGCTGATGAGCGTCGGAGCATCGGAGCTTGAAGATATGATAGCCGAGGGCAAGCCCGCTTGTATGAGCTGCCAATTTTGCGACAGTGTGTATACGTTTACGCCCGAAGATATGCGCGAAATACTGGATGAAAGCAAAAATTGCGAATAAATCGAAATTTGTGGTTGACAATTGGGCTTGCGTTTAGTATAATAAACAAGCCGCTGAACGAGGGAGCATAGCTCAGCTGGTTAGAGCACCTGCCTTACAAGCAGGGGGTCATTGGTTCGAGTCCAATTGTTCCCACCATTTCAGAATACGCCTCTGTAGCTCAGTAGGTAGAGCAGCGGACTGAAAATCCGCGTGTCGTTGGTTCAACTCCGACCGGAGGCACCATTTGCGGGCATAGCTCATCCGGTAGAGCGCCACCTTGCCAAGGTGGAGGTAGCGAGTTCGAGTCTCGTTGCCCGCTCCAAAAAATTTGCAGGCCTTGAGCCTGCAAATTAATATGGCGTCATAGCCAAGTGGTAAGGCAGCGGACTGCAAATCCGCGATTCCCCGGTTCAAATCCGGGTGACGCCTCCAAAAAAGGACTTCACGAAAGTGAAGTCCTTTTTTAACTAAGTGTGCCTTGCGGCACGTTAAGCGATGCTTCGCATTGTGAAGCAGCTTCGCAGTGAAGTTTCTGCGGAAGTGTGTGGCACACTTAACTTCACTTTGTGCGAAAGCACAATGCATCACAGCGGCATCGCCGCTGCTTCGCTTGGCGCAGCCAAACTTCACTTTTCAGATCTCCTGATTAATCGTCACGACGACTGCGCTTGTGTCGGTGCAGATAGCGGATATGCGACAGAGATAACCGTAATTCGGTGAAAACTTAACCGTTATCATGTCATCCGTACTCGTAAAGTATATGTTGTCGAAGTTGTAACCGTTGTAGATATAATTCGAAGCTAAATAGCTACCGTCACTGTTATATGCGCAGATAACGCAGTTGCTGTCCTGTGCGTCGGGGAGCTTCATGCCCTTTATACGCAGCACATCACCCGCACTTACGTTTATCATGTGCGCGGTGTCCTTGCTTGCGCCTATTGTCGCATAGCCCTCTGCCGTCTTATTCGTACCGTCCGATGTGCCTACACGGGTATTTGCGCTTATGCCGATCGTCTCGATGAGGTTTATTATCTCACCTTCAAGGATTTCGGGATCGCCGTCTATCATGGCGAAGCGAAATGCGTTTATCTTGTCTATCGGTACACCGCATGACATTGCAAAGTATACCGCCTTGTCCCTGAACGTGTCGCCCGATAGTGCGTTTATCGCGTTTATAAGCCCTTTCCACTCCGATTCGTTACGCCGACGTGCGTTTGCGTCTGTGTCAATGCCGCTGTAGAAGCTTGTCAGCTCGTAGTCCTTATCTATGTCCGACTGAGACATACCGAGTATCGCCTCAAGCACGCAAGCCAGCGTACCCGTTCTGTCGGCTCCCGCCGTGCAGTGGAAGTATACAGGCTCGTTCTTTATAACGTGGTCTATGACGCAAAGCAGATTCGTTTTCCACGTCTCCTTGTCGGATATGGA